>DATILR010000001.1:0-12115 GCA_035476275.1 Binatus sp. (SeqCode)
CCGTCGCGCGCGAAGGCGAACCACATGCGGCTCATGCTCGTGATCGACGAGAGCCCGCAGAGCCACATCGCCCCGCCGATCAGGAGCGCGAGGAGGTGGGCGGGGAGCGGCCCGAGGTTCGCATATATAATGTAGAGCACCGGGTAGGGGTCCGCCGTGGTGGCGGCGAGGTCGGGGACGGCGAGCGTGAGCGCGAGGAGCATCACGTAGCCCACCACGGCCGAGACGGCGACCGAGAGGAAGACGCCCCAGGCGCTGTTGAGCCGCGCCATGACCGTCTCCTCGGCAACGTGGACGGAGGCATCGTAGCCCGTGTACGTCCACTGCGCCTGGAGGAGTCCCAGCGCGAACGCGAAGGTGACGGGCGCGCTGCGATAGAAGGTCGCGAGCCCGGGGACGAGCGTGAAGAGTGGCGAAGGCAGCACGAGCGATCCGACCGTCAGCGCGGGACGGCTCGTCCCGTCGGCGAAGGTCGCGGAGGACGCATCGAGCGGGCTCACCGTGCTCACCGCCGAGAACGCGAAGGCGAGCGGGTGGTGGATGCGCCCGAAGACGCCGAGCAGGAGCACGAGCAGCGAGACGCCGCCGACGTGCCACCAGACGCTCAGATCGTTGAGACGCGCCGTCAGGCGGATGCCGAACGCGTTGATCAGCACCTGCGGCACCATGATCAGCACCATCACGACGAGGGAGCAGGACCAGCTGTCGAGCGCGCCGACGAGCGGCAGGGGCAGGTCGGGCGGAATGCCGAGGATCCGGGTGAGCGCGCCGACCAGGTAGATCGCCGCCGCCACGTCGATCCCCGCGGTGATGGTCACCTGGCCCAGCATGTTGAGCCACGCCGTCGTCCATCCCCAGCCCCGCCCGCCCAGGCGGTGGGCCCAGAAGTAGAGCCCTCCGGCAGTCGGGTAGGCCGAGGCGAGCTCGGCTATCGAGGCGGCGACGGTGAGCGTGAAGAGGCTCACGAGCGGCCAGCCGACGGAGTTCACCACGGGGCCGGCCAGCTTGAGGCCGTAGCCGAAGAGCAGGATGGCGCCGGTCAGGACGGAGATGATCGAGAACGAGATGGCGAAGTTCGAGAATCCGCCCATCTCGCGGTAGAGCTGCTGCGCGTAGCCGAGGCGGTGCAGGTCGAGGACGTCCTGCTGGATGAGCTCCTCGCGGCCCCTGCTCTTCCCCGCGTCCCGCATGCCCGCGTCGAGGTTCGTTAGCAAGCGGCAGGCTCCGGCTCAAACGCGCCGGGGTTTCGCCCCGCCGGGTCGCGCGCTAGTGTCCTCGCATGCGGATGCTCCACACGATGCTGCGGGTCGGTAACCTCGAGCGCTCGCTCCGCTTCTACTGCGACGTGCTCGGCATGCGGCTTCTCCGCCGCAACGACTATCCAGGTGGTCGCTTCACGCTCGCCTTCGTCGGATACGGCGACGAGCGCGATCACACGGTGCTCGAGCTCACGCACAACTGGGACACGGAGCGCTACGAGCTCGGCACCGGCTTCGGGCACGTCGCGCTCGGGGTCGAGGACGTCTACAAGGCCTGCGACGAGCTCCGGCAGAAGGGCGCCAAGATCGTGCGCGAGCCGGGGCCCATGAAACACGGCGGCTCGGAGATCGCGTTCATCGAGGATCCGGACGGGTACCGAATCGAGCTGATCCAGCTCCGCGGGCGGAGCGACTAGCTCGCAAACCCGCGCGCCAGTGGGTGCCGACCGAGACGGCGAAACCTCCCCGGCTCTAGCCCCTGGGAGAGTCCCGCCTCATTGGTCGAACTGCAACGCCTCGAGGGGGGCATCGCTGAGCTGGATGAGCCCGCCGCGCGGGTTGTCCAGGTCGAGTGTGACCCAGAGCGCCACGCCGATCAGGACCGTCAGCGACACCATCAACGGCGCATGCCTCGCCCCCCCGATTCCGCATCCGTATCCGATGGTACCGACCGCGAGCATGGAGCACCCGATGAGCAATCCGACCACGAGCGGCGGAAGGTGTATCCTTCCGGCCGCCAGACGGGTCGCGTGCAGGTCGATGACCTCGTTGACGGGCGGGAGAACACCCATCATGGAGGCCGGCCGTGCCGCGACGCCGGCGCGAGCCGCGTCCCACATCCGGCCGTGCAGTCGCTCGACTTCCCCGAGCGCGGCGGGGTCCAGGCCTGTCCGGAGCTGGCGGGAGACTCCGAGGCGATGTTCGGTGTAACGCTTCAGCGCCGCACGCAGCTCCGACCTGTACGGCTCGTCCAGGAGGTCGGCCCGCAGGTAGGCGGTACCGATCGCGTTCGCCTCCTGGACGATCAGGGCCTGGCGCTCGAGAAAGCGTGAGCCGGCGGCCCCGAAGCTGAAGGCCAGGAGGAGGCCCTGCAGACCGAGGATCGCTCCCTGGATGGCGCCGATCTGGCCGCCTGCGCCCGAGTCCGAGTCACCGGTCGCGCGTCGACCGGCCCGGAACCCGCCTTCGAGCGCGACGAGGAGGATGGCGAGCAGCCCACCGGCCGCCGCAACATCCTGGGTGAGGGGGTTCAAGCGGGCCTACGAATCGCGGTGCACCGTCTCGGGTGAGAACGCCGGGAGGCAGACGGCGACGTATTCGGCGCCCTCGGGGTCGGGCGAGCTGTATCGGACCCACTCACCCCGGCGCGCGATGACGGCTTCGCCGGCCCGTACGTCGAACGTGCCGTCGCGGTGCGTGACGCGGAGCATCCCGCGCAGCACGACCGTGTACTCGTCGAACTCCGGGGTCTGCCCGGGCTCGACCCAGCCGGCGGGGCTGCGCATGTGCGCGATGCTCACGGCGGAGGTCCTCGAGTTGACCCGGCCGACGTACTCGTCGATCTGCTTCGGCAGGTTGCCGGCCGCCACGATGCGCGTGGGCTGACGGATGTGCTCGGGCATGGGCCGCCGACGCTCTAGCACGTCGGCGGCTCCTGCCAAAGGGTGTCAGCGTGCGGCCGCCGTCGGCCCGAAGCGACGTGGCATCAGGAGGGCCCCGAGACCGGCGAGCGGGCTCTTCCGATCCCACTCGTCGATGCCGTTGTACCAGGCGAGCCCGAGCGTCTGTGCCCGGCGGCTGACGGCGGCGAGACGGAACCAGAGCTGCTGATGGCGACCATAGAAGAGACGCGCACCGAGATCCAGGCGGCGGAGCTTCCGGCCGATCGCGCCCTGGGCCACCCCCCGCGCATAGGAGCGGAAGCTCCAGTCTCGCATCGCACGCGCGGCGAGGATCGCGTCGGCTGCCAGCACGCCGTACTCGAGCGCGAACGAGATGCCCTCGCCCATGAGCGGATCGACGCCGGCGGCGTCGCCGACGAGGAGCGCATGGGGCGCGGCCACCGCCGCGCCCCTCGCATACGTGCGGATCGGGAACGCCTTCCAGGAGCGGGAGTCCGCCCCCACCCCCGCGAGCGCGCGCCCGAGCTCGGCCTGGAGGCGCACGCCGTCGACGGGTGGCAGGGCATAGACGCCGACGTTCGCGTGCGGAACGCCGTCGATGACGCACGGAAAGACCCACCGGTAGCCCCGGAGTCCGGCCGCGCAGGCGGTGAAGTCGAAGTCATAGCGCCGCGCGGCATGACCTTCCCACCGGCTCGCCTGGACCGGGACGTCGCACATCACGGCGCGCGCGACCGGACCGCTCCGCTCGCCGACCAGCGCGCGACGGACGAGGCTTCCGCTGCCGTCCGCCCCGACGAGGACCGGCGCCCAGTAGGACGTCCGCTCCGTCTCGACCCGCACGCCGCCGTCCTCGCGGGCCACGTTGAGGACGTGCTCTCCCTCGCGCAGCGTGACGCCCCGATCGCGCGCGGTCCAGGCGAGAAGGGCGTCGAACTCGCGACGCCGCACGACACGGCACAGGTCGTCCACGGACACGTCGACCTCGCCTCCCGGCAGCTGCGCCCGACCGTGATCGACACGGGCCTGCGGCACCGTGAGCGACACGCCGAGCTCGGCGAGCAGGTGGAGCGCCTTCGGGATGACCCCGCCCGCGCACGTCTTGTCCCGCGGATGGCGTGCCTTCTCCAGGATCACCGTGCGTGCCGCGACCGCGGGATCGCGCACCGCCAGGCGGAGCGCCGTCGCCGCGCCAGCCGGCCCCGAGCCGACGATCACGACATCGTGCCGCTCCATGCGAGCCGCTTGTAGCGCCACGGGCGACCACGTGCCACCCGACACGGTCGCGAGCGCGGGCGGCTCTGTGGTAGTTCGCACCACCGGTCCAGCCGAGATGAAGCGCGTCGAGAGCACCCTGCTCCTGCTCGCGAGCCTCGTCCTCGCCGGTTGCGCCGCGCGCCGGCCTCCCACGGTCGTCTTCCTCTCCGACTTCGGAACCGCGGACGATTCCGTTGCGATCTGCAAGGGGGTCATGCTCGACATCGAGCCCCGGCTCCGGATCGTCGATCTGACCCATGCCGTGCCGCCCTACTCCGTGCGCGACGGGGCGCACTTCCTCGCCGGCACGGCGCCCGCCTTTGCGCCCGGCACGATCTTCCTGGCGGTGGTCGATCCCGGGGTCGGCACACCGCGGAAGGCGATCGTCGTGCTCTCCGGGCGCGGGCAGTATTTCGTGCTGCCCGACAACGGCCTCGTGAGCGACGTCGCCGCCCACGACGGGATCCGTGCGGTCCGCGAGATCACGAATCCGCGCTGGATGCGCACCGGGGCTCCGTCGTCGACCTTCCATGGTCGCGACGTCTTCGCCCCGGTCGCGGCACACCTGGCGCACGGCGAGGACTGGACCGCGGTCGGACCACCGCTCGCGAACCCCATCCTCGGCGAGGCGAGCGAAGCCAAGATCACCGACGCAGGGCTCGCCGGCGAGGTCATCGCGCTCGACGGCCCCTTCGGCAACCTGGTCACGAACGTTGCCGCGGACCAGTTCCGCAGCCTCGGCTACGCGCTCGGCGAGCGCGTACCGGTGACGATCGACGGGCACCGTTTTGCCCTCCCCTTCGTGCGGACGTTTGCCGACGTGCCGATCGGCAAGCCGCTCCTCTACGTCGACTCGCGGGGACGCCTCGCGGTCGCCATCAACCAGGGCGACTTCGCGCGTACGTACCGGACCGGCCCGCCCGCGAAGATACTGATCGCGCCGAAGCCAGCGTCGGAGGCGCACCAGCGGCCACCCCGTGCCCCTGAAGGCCCGAGCAGGCCGCACAGATGATGCGGACCCGAGCCGCAAACCTGTTGCACAACCACGCCCCCCAGAGTAGCTTCTGGACGAGTGCGCACCCGGTCTCGCATTGCGATAGCTTGTGCCCTGACGCTGACGGTCGCGGTTCAGGTTGCCTACGCCGTCCCCTCCCGCGCGACGGGAGAGCTGCGAGCCGCGCGCTGCTGCGCCACGCGGTGTCAGCATCAGACCAGCGCGGGCGCCGCGACGACCCGTTGCTGTGGCGTTGAGCGGGCCGCGGCCGACCTGGCGACGTTCTCGCCGTCCGCCAAGCTGCACACCACATTCGTGGCGGACCTCCCGTATGCGTCCCCCGGACGTGGCCTGCAAGGGGTCTCCGTCCAGACGCTCCCTGCCGATCTCGTTCCGCGTGCGAGTCCCGTCTTTCTCCTGACCGCCTCGCTCCGCCTCTAGAGGTCTCTCCCAACCAGCGGCTGCCCGTCGGCGCACGTGCGTCCACGGGTGGATGCGCGACGACTTTCCGTCGCGTCGGTATCGAATCGTTGGAAGCATCGAGGGGAGAGCACCATGACACGCCCATTCCTCACAGCCCTGCTCCTCGCGGGAGCGGGAGCCGCGCTCGCGCTGGGAGACGACCGTCCGGCGACTCGCCTGGCCGATCTCATCGAGGAAGCTCGCCTGCGGAACCCCGACATCAAGGCGGCCGAAGCGCGTGCCCAGGCCGCGGCCTACGTCCCCCGCCAGGTGTCCGCGTACGACGACCCGGTCTTCAGCTACGAAGCCTGGAACGCGCCCGAGTCGTTCGACATCACGCGGGCCGACAACAACATCCTGAAGCTCTCCCAGAAGGTCCCCTTCCCGGGCAAGCGGAGCTCCGCGGGCACGGCCGCCGAGCGCGACGCCGACGTCTCCCGGCGGGAGGCCGAGATGGTGCAGCTCGAGGTGATCGCGGCGGTGAAACGCGCCTACTGGGACCTCTGGCTGGTCCACGAGAACCTCCTCGTCTACTCGCGCGACAAGGATCTCGTCGAGCGGCTGGCGCACATCGCCGAGCAGAAGTACGCCGTGGGCCAGGTCTCCCAGCCGGACGTCCTGCGCGCGCAGGTCGAGCTCACCCGGCTGATCAGCCGCGTCACCACCGGGACGCTCGCGATCGACACGACGCGGGCGGAGCTCGCCGGCCTGCTCAGCCGGGATGATCCCGGATCGATCGGGATTCCAGAAGAGCAGCCCGTGCAGGCGCGGCTCGAGCAGAACGTCGAGGCACTGACGGAGCTCGCCCTGCGCCAGCGCCCCGAGGTAGCGGCACAGGAGGCCTCGGTCGCCCGGTTCGAGGCGAATCGTCGGTCCGCTCGCCTCGGCTACTTTCCCGACTTCGAGTTCACGGCCGAGCGCTTCTACAACTTCGATCGCCGCGACGGGGTGGGCGGGATGGTCTCGATCTCGATTCCCCTCGTCTACAAGTACAAGTACGATGCCGCCGTCGGCGAGGCGAATGCCCGGATCACGACGGCGCAGGCCGAGCTCCGCCGCCTGCAGGACCGCATCCGGCGTGAGGTCCAGCAAGCTTTCCTCCGCGCGAAGACGGCGCTCCTGCAACGGGACCTCTTCCAATCGACCCACATCCCGCAGGCCGAGCAGGCCCTGCGCGCATCGCAGATCGGGTACGAGACCGGTCGAGTCGACTTCCTCTCTCTCATCGACAGCGTGCGGGCCATCGAATCGGTCCACCTCGAGCACTTCCAGGCGGAGGCGGATTTCGAGAAGGCCCATGCCGATCTGGAGCGCGCGGTCGGTGGCGACGTTCCACGCGACATCCAGCAGTGAGGCAGTCGAAGATGCACACCACGGCAAGAGGCTGCATCGGGATCCTCGGCGTCGGCCTCACCCTGCTCGGGCCGCTCGGCACTGCTTCGCGGGCACGAGGCGAGGCGGTGTCGGCGGAAGCCGTCCCGCCCGAGGAAGGCTTCGCGCGGGCGCCGATCCGCCTCGACCGCAACCAGCAGCAGGCGATCGGTCTCACCTATGGCGAGGTCGAGCGGCGCGCCGTCGAGCAGGTGATCCGGACCGTCGGCCGCTTCGACTACGACGAGCGCAAGCTGGCCGAGGTGACGCTCAAGGTCGACGGGTACATCGGCGACCTCTTCGTCGACTACACCGGCCAGCCGGTCCGCAAGGGCGACGCCCTCTTCACGATCTACAGCCCCGACCTGGTGACGGCCCAGGAGGAGTACCTGCTCGCCCACGAGACCGTCGCCCGACTCGGCACCAGCAACGTCCCGGGTGCGGTCGAGAGCGCGCGCTCTCTCCTGCGCGCGAGCCGCGAACGCCTCCGGCTCTGGGATCTCACCGAGCAGCAGGTGCGCGCGCTCGAGGAGAGCGGGAAGCCGCGGCTGTACCAGACCATCTACTCGCCGATCTCCGGCGTGGTGATCGAGAAGATGGCCCTCAAGGGCCACCGGACCGAGCCCGGAATGCCCCTCTACAAGATCGCCGATCTCTCCACGATCTGGGTGTACGCGGACGTCTACGAGTACGAGCTGCCCTTCGTCGCAGTCGGGCAGGAGGCCGCCATCACGCTCGCCTACTATCCCGGGGAGGAATGGAAGGCCCGCCTGACCTACGTCTACCCTTCCATCGACCCGAAGACCCGCACCGCCAAGGTGCGCTTCGAGCTCGCGAACTCGGGGCCGCATCGGCTGCTGCCCGAGATGTACGGCAACGTCGAGCTGCACGTCCCGGCCGGGGAGCGCCTGACCGTCCCCGAGACCGCCGTGCTCGACTCCGGCCGTCGGCAGGTGATCTTCGTCGCGTCGGGTGACGGCCAGCTCGTCCCGCGCGACGTGAAGCTCGGCAGCCGTTTCGGCGAGTACGTCGAGGTGCGCGAAGGGCTCGCCCCGGGGGAACGGGTCGTCACGAGTGCCAACTTCCTCGTCGACTCGGAGAGCAAGCTCCAGGCGGCCGAGAGCATGATGGGGATGATGGGCGCCATCGGCATGGGCGACTGGAAGATGGAGAGCGCCCGGCCGATGGAGATGGGCCAGGGAGGCGAGGCCGCGCCGCCCGAGGCGCAACCCGGTCCCCCGAGCACGGCCGGCGGAACGCAGGAGAAGCGCGTCGGTGATCTCACGGTCGCCGTAGGTGTGGCCGCCGAGCCGGCCAGGGTGGGAGACAACCCCATCCGCGTGCGCGTACGCGACGCCGGCGGGGCAGCGGTGACCGGCGCAACCGTGAGCTTCTCCTACACCATGGACATGCCGGGCATGGCCATCGAGCAGTCCCGGGCCCAGGAGCGCGGCGAGGGAATCTACGAAGGCAGCGCGCGCTTCACGATGGGGGGACCGTGGGGCGTCGTGGTCCAGATCGAACGCCCGGGCAAGGCACCCGTCCGCGAGAAGTTCACGCTGCGGGTGAACGGCTAGCGACCGCCATGATCGACCGCATCATCGAGTACAGCGCCCGCAACCGCTTCCTCGTCCTGCTGCTCGTCGCCTTCGCAACTGCGGCGGGGGTCTGGTCCCTGCGTACGAGCCCGCTCGACGCCATCCCCGACCTGTCGGACGTCCAGGTGATCATCTTCACGGACTGGCCGGGACGGAGCCCGGACATCGTCGAGGACCAGATCACCTACCCGATCATCACGACCATGATCTCCGCACCGCGGGTGAAATCCGTCCGCGGCGAGACCATGTTCGGCTACTCCTTCGTCAACGTCGTGTTCGAGGACGGCACCGATCTCTATTGGGCGCGCAGCCGCGTCCTCGAGTACATGCAGGGCATCACCAGCCGGCTGCCCGAGGGGGTCAGCCCTCGCCTCGGTCCGGATGCGACGGGGGTGGGATGGGTATACGAGTACGCGCTCGTCGACCGCAGCGGGAAGCACACGCTGGCCGACCTGCGCTCCTTCCAGGACTGGCATCTGCGCTACTGGCTGGCGAGCGTGGAGGGGGTGGCCGAGGTCGCCTCCGTCGGCGGCTTCGTGAAGCAGTATCAGGTCGAGATCGACCCGGCGACGCTCCTCGGCTACCGCCTGCCGCTCCACGAGGTGATCGAGGCGATCCGGCGCTCGAACAACGAGGTCGGCGGCCGCCTCGTCGAGTTCAACGGGACCGAGTACCTCGTCCGCGGCCGCGGCTACGTGCAGTCGGTCGAGGACATCGAGCAGATCGCCGTCGGCACGAACGGCAACGGCACGCCGCTGCTCCTCCGCGACATCGGCCGGGTCCATCTCGGGCCCGACCTCCGCCGGGGACTCGTCGAGCTGGACGGCAACGGCGAGACGGTCGGCGGCGTCGTCGTGATGCGGCACGGAGAGAACGCGCTCGAGGTGATCGCCGGCGTCAAACGGAAACTCGAGGAAGTGAAGGGATCCCTTCCCGCCGGCGTCGAGATCGTCAGCACCTACGATCGTTCCGATCTGATCCACCGGGCCATCGACACCCTCACGCACACGCTGCTCGAGGAACTCGCGATCGTCAGCCTCGTGATCCTGATTTTCCTCTGGCACATCCCGAGCGCGCTGATCCCCATCTTCACGATCCCGATCGCCGTCGTGCTGGCGTTCATTCCCATGCGAGCGATGGGCATCACGGCGAACATCATGTCACTCGGCGGGATCGCGGTGGCGATCGGCGCCATGGTCGACGCGGCCATCGTCGTGGTCGAACAGACGCACAAGAAGCTCGAACGCTGGCAGGCAGAGGGGCGGCCGGGCGACTTCCGCAACGTGGTGGTCGCGGCGGTCAAGGAAGTCGGCGGGCCCAGCTTCTTCTCGCTGCTGGTGATCGCGGTTTCGTTCCTGCCCATCTTCGCACTCGAGGCGCAGGAGGGACGGCTCTTCAAGCCGCTGGCGTTCACGAAGAACTTCTCCATGGCGATCGCGGCCGTCCTGGCGATCACCCTGGACCCGGCGATGAGGCTCCTGTTCACGCGCCTCGATCCGTTCACCTTTCGGCCCGGGTGGCTCCGTCGTGTGGCCAATGCCGTGCTCGTGGGGACGATTCACAGCGAGGAGCGGCACCCGATCAGCCGGCCGCTCATGCGGCTCTACCACCCGATCGTCGAGTTCGTCCTCCGCTTCCGCTGGGTCACGGTCGCGGCCGCGATACTCATCGTCGCCCTCACCGTGCCGGTCTACTTCCGCCTCGGGTCCGAGTTCATGCCGCCCCTGAACGAGGGCACGATCCTCTACATGCCGACCGCCCTGCCCGGTATGTCGATCACCCAGGCGCGCGCCGCGATCCAGACCCAGGACCGCATGATCAAGCAGTTCCCCGAGGTGGAGCGCGTCTTCGGCAAGGCCGGACGCGCCGAGACGCCGACGGATCCGGCACCGCTCAACATGTTCGAGACGGTCGTGATGCTGAAGCCCGAGGAGCAGTGGCGGCCGGGCATGACCTGGGACAGGCTCCTCGCCGAGATGGACCGCACGATCCGTTTTCCGGGGATGCCGAATATCT
This sequence comes from Binatus sp. (SeqCode), assembly GCA_035476275.1. Taxonomy (GTDB): domain Bacteria; phylum Desulfobacterota; class Binatia; order DP-6; family DP-6; genus DP-23. The sequence continues at coordinate 10,580 of DATILR010000001.1, forward strand.
GGTGGATGCCGATCCAGACGCGGACCGAGATGCTGGCCACCGGGATCCGCAGCGTCCTCGGCGTCAAGGTGTACGGCCCCGACCTCACGGAAATCGGCCGCATCGCCCGCGAGATCGAAGGGGTGTTGGCCACGGTGCCCGGCACGCGGAGCGCCTTCGCCGAGCGCACGACGAGCGGCTACTACCTCGACTTCGACGTCAAGCGCGACGCCGTGGCCCGCTACGGCATGACGGTCGGCGACGTCCAGGACGTTCTCGAGTCGGCCATCGGCGGGATGAGCATCTCGCAGACCGTCGAGGGTCGCGAACGCTACAGCATCAACGTCCGCTATTTCCGCGACGAGCGGAGCGACCTCGCCGGCTTGAAACGTGTGCTCGTCACGAGCCCGAGCGGCGCGCAGATCCCTCTCGCGCAGCTGGCGGACATCGCAGTCTCCACCGCGCCCCCCTCGATCCGGGACGAGAACGGGCAGCTCGTCGGCGACGTGTTCGTCGACGTCGCGGGCAGGGACCTGGGCAGCTACGTCCGCGAGGCGAAGCAGGTGGTCAGCGACCACGTTCAGCTTCCGCCCGGCTACACCCTCGGCTGGACCGGTCAGTTCGAGTACCTGCAGCGGGCGACCGCGCGCCTCCGGCTCATCATCCCCCTCACGCTGCTGATCGTCTTCGTGCTGCTCTACATCAACACCCAGTCGGTCACGAAGACGCTGATCGTCCTCCTCGCCGTCCCCTTCTCGGCCGTGGGCGCGATCTGGCTCCTCTGGCTCCTCGGCTACAACATGAGCGTCGCGGTGTGGGTCGGGCTGATCGCGCTCCTCGGCGTCGACGCCGAGACGGGGGTCTTCATGCTGCTCTACCTCGACCTCGCCTTCGACGAGCGCCGCCGGCGAGGGCTCATGCGGACGTGGGAGGACCTCCAGCAGGCGATCATCGAGGGGGCCGTCCAACGCTTGCGACCGAAGGTCATGACGGTCGGCGTGATGGTCATGGGGCTCCTGCCCATCATGTGGTCACACGGCACGGGCGCCGACGTGATGAAGCGGATCGCCGCGCCGATGGTCGGCGGCATCTTCACGTCGTTCGCGATGGAGCTGCTCGTCTACCCCGCGATCTATGCCATCTGGCGACGGCGTTCCCTCGTGTTAGAAGAGTCGCCGTGAAGCTGAACCCGGTCGAGCTCGCGCTGATCAACAACCCCCTCCGCACGGTCTTCCTCCGCGCCACCGTGGGGCGGCTGTACGACGCCGCCTGCGCGCCGCCGCTCGCACGCGTCCTCGAGATCGGCTGCGGGGCGGGCGTCGGCGTGGAGGAGATCTTCCGCCGCTTCCACCCCGCTGCGATCGACGCCTTCGACCTCGACGAGGCCCAGGTCGCGCGCGCTCGCACGCGCCTCGCCGACAGCCCGAACGGCCTCGAGCTCCGTCTCTGGGTGGGCGACGCCGAGCGCATCGACGCCGAGGACGGCCGCTACGACGCGGTCTTCGAGTTCACGATCTTCCACCACATCCCGCACTGGCGACAGGCGATCGCCGAGGT
>DATILR010000002.1:0-1935 GCA_035476275.1 Binatus sp. (SeqCode)
CAGGTCGACGTCTCCCTGGAACCAGCCCGTGGCCGTGAACTCCACGCGCACCGTCGTCGCGCCGAGGGGCAGCGGGACTTCGGCCGAGACCGTCGTCACCTGCGCGCCGAGGAGATTGTGCACGTAGTGCAGGCGTCCACCGGCGACGTACACCGCGTACCCGCCGCTCGAGCTGCCGTGCGCGATCACGACGCCCTCGACCGCGGCGGCGTCGCGGCCCGCGGGTACGCCGATCTCGGCGATCACGCGGAAGGTACGGTTTCGAACGTTCGGTGCCACCGCCGCGGGCAGGCTGCCAATCCCGGGTCGCAGCTCGTACCGGTCGCGCCGGTGGCGGCGGTCGCCGTGCCGGCCAGGCCGGTTGGTGAGCGGCAGCACCTGGTTCTGCTCCGCCGCCTGCCACCACAGCGCGACGAGCTCGCGGAGCCGATCCGGTTCCTTGGCGGCGAGATCCTCGGTCTCCGAGAAGTCCTCGGCCACGTGGTAGAGCTCCCACTGGTCCTCGTCGAACGGACGGAAGGGATCCTCCCCGCCGTACGCGATCCCCGGCAGGGGATGAAACACGACGGCCTTCCAGCCGTCGTGGTAGAGGGCACGCGACCCGAACATCTCGTAGTACTGCGTGACGTGCGCGGACGGCGCGTCCGCGTCGGTGAAGGTGTGCGCGAAGCTGACCCCGTCGAACGGTCGCTGTGGCACGCCCGCGATCTCGGCCGGCGGGTCGATTCCGATGACGTCGAGCACGGTCGGCAGGAGGTCGACGGCGTGCACGTACTGGTGCCGCGTCTCCCCCGGCCGCCCGAGCCGGCGCGGCCACGCCACGATCAGCGGGTCGGCCACGCCGCCCTCGTGCGTCTCCCGCTTCCACCGCTTGAGCGGCGTGTTGCCGGCCCACGCCCATCCCCACGGGTAATGTCCGTGCGCGCGCGGGCCGCCGAGGTCGTCGATGCGACGCAGGTTCTCCTCGAGGCTCTCCGGCTCGAGATTGAAGAAGTACAGCTCGTTGAACGACCCGCGCGGGCCGCCCTCGGCGCTGGCGCCGTTGTCGCTCATCACGACGATGAGGGTGTCGTCGAGCTCACCCAGCGCGGCGATGGCGTCGACGACGCGACCGACCTGGGCGTCGGTGTGCTCCAGGAACGCGGCGTAGACCTCCATCATCCGGGCGTAGAGCCTTCGCTCCTCGGCGCTCAGCTCGCCCCACGGTTGGATCCAGCTCGGCCGCTCGCTCAGCCGGGTGCCCGGCGGGAGCAGTCCCGAGGCGGTCTGCCGGGCGAAGACCTCCTCGCGCCAGGTGTCCCAGCCCTTGTCGAAGCGGCCGCGGTAGCGGTCGATGTAGGCAGCCGGCGCCTGATGCGGGGAGTGGCAGGCTCCCGGCGCGAACCAGAGCAGGAACGGCTTCGACGGCGACGTCGCTCGCAGGTCGTGCAGGAACAGGATCGCCTTGTCGGCGAGGTCCTCCGTGAGGTGATAGCCGTCCTCGGGACTTGCCGGCGGGTCGACCTGGTGATTGTCGTGGACGAGGTCGGGGTGGTACTGGTCGGTCTCGCCGTGGAGGAAGCCGTAGTAGCGCTCGAACCCGCGGCCGAGCGGCCAGCGCTCCCGGGAGCTGCCCATCGTCATCTCACCCGGGGGCGCCAGGTGCCACTTGCCAACCGCGAACGTGGCGTAGCCGTGACGGAGGAGGATCTCCGACAGGAAGCCGTTCGTCTTGGGCATCGTGGCGTCGTAGCCGGGGAAGCCGGAGGCCAGCTCGACGATGCGGCCCATGCCGCTCGCGTGGTGGTTGCGGCCGGTGAGCAGGCAGGCCCGCGTCGGCGAGCACAGCGCCGTCGTGTGGAAGTTGCTGTAGCGGAGACCGCCGGCAGCGAGGCGGTCGAACGTGGGCGTGGCGATGTCGGACCCGTAGCAGCCGAACTGCGCGTAGCCGACGTC
>DATILR010000003.1:0-10181 GCA_035476275.1 Binatus sp. (SeqCode)
TCCTCGTCGGCGCGCCTCCTCGAGCGCCGCCTTCGCCTTGCTGGCGACCGTCGCCTCTCCACTGGCGGCGGTCAGGTCCTCGATCGCCTTTGCCGTCTCGCCGAGATCGAGGAACGCGAGCCCGCGCCCATAGAGGCAATCCCCGTAGATCTCCGGCACCTCGTTGACCAGCAGGAACTGCGAGAACCCCTCGATGGCCTGCTTCAGGAGCGCCTGCTTGCGGGCGCGGTCGCCGACCAGCTGGGCGCCCTGGTACCGCACCCAGGCGAGGTGGTACGTCGCCACCAGCGACATCACCTCGGGGTCACGCCAGCGCGGGCTGCGGTAGAGCTCCTCCAGGTCGCCGTCGCGCTCCATCACCTCGTCGCGCATGCGGTCGAGGCGGGTCTGGATGCCCGCGCTGAAGTCCGCCAGGTCCTTGGCGAGGCCGGGCCATGCGGCCCCGGCCCGTTCCCGATCGCCGTGCTCCAGGAGCTCGTAGAAGGCCTTGCTCCGCTGCTCGAGACGCGCCAGCTGAGCCCGATCGCCGTCACCGCCCTCCGCGGCCGCCAGACGGGATGGAACGCCTGCGGCCACCATCCCCGCGAGCAGGAGTCGCGCGAGGAGGCGCCGCCGGGTCACTCGGAGGCCAGGGCGAAGCCGGTCGCGCCCGCCTCCTTGGCGAGCCCGAGCACGCGGACGACCTCGCCCAGGATGACATCTCGGTCACCCGCAAGAACGACGACCTTGTCCGGCACGCGGTCGAGCGCGTCGTGCAGGACGCTCGCCAGCGAGGCGTCGTCGCTGCCGACCAGGCGCTCGTTCACGTAGATCTCGTGCGAGGGGGTCATGGTGACGATGATCCCCTTGGTCTCCGTCTCGTCCTCGGCCGCCTTGGGCAGGTCGACGTCGGCGGCCGGCTTCACCATCGCCGAGGTGGTGATCATGAAGATGATGAGCAGCACGAGGAAGACGTCGGTCAGCGGCGTGACGTTGATCTCGGCGACGATGTGGCCGCGCGTGTGCGCCCTAAACAGCGCCATTGGTCCTCCTCGCCGTTGCCACCGCCTCGAGGAGCCGCGCGCTCCCGATGCGTAGCGCGCCGTCGATCCGTTCGACGCGGTTCTGCAGGTAGTTGTAGAAGACGAGCGCCACGATCCCGATGGCGAGGCCGAGCGCGGTGGCGATCAGCGCCTCCGAGATGCCACCCGCCACCACCCCGAAGCCTCCCGTCCCGACCAGCGCCATGCTGTGGAAGGCGCGCATGATCCCGATCACCGTCCCGAAGAGACCGATGAACGGCGCCGATGACCCGATCGTTCCCAGCACCCAGAGGTAGGACCCACAGCCCTCGATCTCCTCGAACTGCCTTTCGTCGGCGACCCGCTCGAGGTCCGGCAGCGACTCGCCGGAGGCGGCCGCGAGCACGTCACCGAAGACTCGCCGGGCGGGGCAGTGGCGGTGTCGCCGGACGGCGTCGGCCGCGGCCTTGAGATCGCCGCGGCTGAGCTGCGACACCAGCTCGGCGGTGAGCGACGCGGTGGACGATACCGCGCCGCGCAGGCTCCACAGTCGCTCGAAGACGACCCCCAGCATGATCACCGAGCAGGCGAGCAGGGGGTAGGTCGAGATGGCCCCCTGGTGGATCAAGTGGATCAGATCGAGATTGACGTTCTCCATTCCGGACTCCTCTGCGGGCTCAGAAGCCGCGCGCGATGCGGGCGATGTCCTTCTCCCACTGCGGACCGAAGGTGAGCACCAGAACGTGCCGCACGAGAGCCTGGTCCTGTCCGAGGCTCAGCATCTCGCCGCCCCCCTCGTGCGCGATCTCCTTGAAGCTGTCGCGCAGGGCCCCGTAGAACTCGGGAAGGGGCGAGATGACCTTGGGGTCCTCGCCGTAGAGCCAGCGGTAGGTGAGCCGTTCGTGCTCCTCGTGCAGGATCTGGCTCACGTCGATGGTGCTGACCACGCCGCCCTTGCTGTGCCACTCCGTGACCAGTCGGCGGATGGTCGGTACGTCCTGCTCGTGAGGCGGTGAGCTGCCCACCAGGATGATCACCTTCTTCGCGTCACTCCGCCATTTGAGCTGGCGCATCGCGGTCTCGAGGCCGTCCTTCACGGCCTCCTCCCAGTCGCCACCGCCTTCGGCCACGATGCCGTCCAGGAATGCGCGCACCTTCTTCCCGTTGAAGGTGAGGTCGCTCCACTTGACGAGGAAGTCCTCGCTCTGGCGCGGGCCGGACCCCGTCTTGCTGTCGTCGCGATCGCGGTAGGTGACGGCCCCGATGCGGGCCGTCGGGACGAGCTGCTGGATGGTCGCCGCCAGTCCCTCCAGGTGGTTCTTCAGGGCGTCGACCACGTTCTGCATGCTGCCGGTGGCGTCGACGACGATCGCGACGTCGAGGCCGACCTTGCGGAGACCGCCCACGTAACGCCCGAAGGAGGTCCCCAGGGACCAGCCCGCACCGCCGCCCCCACCCCCGATCCCCAGACCGCCCATCCCCGCCCCGCTCGAGGCGAAGCGCGAGCCGAGATCGATTCCCGAGCCGATGGGGCGGACGGGCCGGGCGAAATGCACGACCGGCGTCGACGTGGGGATGGGTGCCTGGTGGGGAACGACGACCGCCGGGTTGGCGGTCGGAGCGAGCAGCTCGCGGAGTGTTTTGTCCGGAGTGGGGTCGCTCGGCGGGGCCGGCGTCGGCAGGTCCTGCAGGGAGAATATCTCCCGCCGCTTCTTTGCTCCCAGCCCCGCACCACCTCCGGCGCCGATGCCGAATCCGGGACCGATGCCGAGCCCGAAGCCCCCGCCGGGTCCGAGCACGTCGAACACCAGCAAGAGCAGCAGGATGGCGTGCGCCGCCGCCGATACCGCGATCCCTCCGAGGAGGCGTCGCGGCCGCGGGCCGGTCGTCGACTCGAAGGCTCGGATGGGGACCATGCGACGGGCGGAGCGCTGGCTGATCTAGGAGCGCCCCCGCGGCGCTGTCAAGGCGGCGCCGCGTCAACGCGGAGGGCGGGGTGATGTCGGATCCCGCTGGCCAGACCGCGGGCCCCCACCCTCCGCGCGCGACGCGGCTCCCCGGATGCCGGGTTTGGGGGCCAGGCGCGGGACCGGGGAGCAAACGTCGAATGGAAGGATAGGTGACGCCTGCCCTCTTGTCTGGACGCTCGGGCCAAGCGGGCGGTTGACGGCGGTGAACGGTCGGGTGCCGGCTACCACCGGAGCCGGCCGCGGAGCGCCCGCGCCTGGGTACGGCTCAGGGCGACCTCGCTCCCGGCCGTGTTGCGCATCACCAGCTTGTAGCGCCCGCCGAACCACGGAACGATCTCCCGGACGTGGCGCAGGTTCACCAGACTCGACTTGTGGGCGCGGAAGAAGAGCGCCGGGTCGAGTCGTTCCTCGAGCTCGCGCAACGTGTAGTTGGTCATGAAGGCGCGCTCGTTGGTGTGCGCGTAGACCAGCCGGTACTCGACACCGAACCACAGCACGTCGGTCACGGGAAGAATCAGGATCCGCTTCCCGCTGTGGACGGGAATCTGGATCACGTAGACCTTGTGCTGCTGCTCCTCGAGGCGGCGGAGCACGCTCTCGAGGTCGGGGCCCTGGCGAGTGGTCGCCAGGCGGGTGCGGACCCGGTCGACCGCCTCCGCGACGCGTGCCCGGGCGAAGGGTTTGAGGAGGTAGTCGATGGCCTGCACCTCGAAGGCGCGGATGGCGTAGTCGTCGTAGGCGGTCGCGAAGACGACGTGGGGCGCGGGGCGGCGGAGCGCCCGCAGCACCTCGAAGCCGTCCATGCCCGGCATGCGGACGTCGAGAAAGACGAGGTCGGGCCGCTCCCCTTCGATGAGGGCGAGAGCCTCGACACCGTTCTGCGCCTGCCCGACCAGCTCGACCCCGTCGAGCGCCGCGAGGAAGCCGGCGAGCCGATCTCGCGCCAGCTTCTCGTCGTCGACGACGATCGTGCGGATGGCGGTCACCTCAGGCGGCAGCCTCGATCGGTCGGATCGGCAGGCGCAGCCGCACGCGGGTACCGGTGCCGGGGGCGCTCGTGATCTCGGGCAGGTGCCCCAGGCCGTAGAGCCGCGCCAGCCGATCGCGCAGGTTCCTGAGGCCGACGCCGCGCTCGTAGACCTGCTCCAGCGCCGGGCCGGGCATGCCGAGACCGTCGTCACCCACGGTGAGGGTGAGGATGCCGTTGCCGACCTCCGCCTCGATACGCACCGTGCCCGTGCCCATCTTGAGCGACAGCCCGTGCTTGACCGCGTTCTCGACCAGCGGCTGGATGGTGAGGTTGGGAATCGCGTGCTGCAGGCTCTTCGGATCCACGCGCGTCTCCACCCGCAGACGCTCCCCGAAGCGCGCCCGCTCGATCTCGAGGTAGGCGGCCGCCATCTCCAGCTCCTCGGCGAGGGGAACGAACTCCTGCTCGGACCGCCGCAGGACGTAGCGGAACATCTCGGCCAGCCGCTCGACGCACGTCTCGGCCTTGTCGGGATCGGTGTGGATGAGCTGCGCGATCGAGTTGAGGCTGTTGAAGAGGAAATGCGGGTTCATCTGGGCCCGCAGGGCCGCCAGCTGTGCCGTCGCGGCGAGCTCGGTGAGCTCCCGCTCGCGGGTCTGCAGGGTGAGCACGCGGGCCCAGTACTGGTGGTAGCCGATGATCGTCATGAGGAGGGTCGGGAAGATCGGCAGGAGAGCGTACATCTGGACGCTGCGCTGCCGCATCTCGGGCGTGATGGTGATGTGGAGCTCGTCGCCCCCGGGGCTTCCGAAGAGCGAGGGAGCGCCGAGGAGACGGCTCACCGCCTCGGTCAGGAGGGCGGACAGGCAGGTGAGCACGAGGAACGCCACGAGGCTCTCGAGAGCGATCTTCCGGGGCATCGACGCGGTCCCGAATTGCGGGAACACCCACCGCCAGAGCGAGTACGTGACGGCGGAAAAGACGAGGCTCGTGGGGACGAACGCCGGGATCGCCCACAGGGAGCGCCAGAGGAAGACGTGGAGGAGCCCCAGGTGCAGGCCGATGGCCGCACCGCTGCCGAAGACGAGCAGTAGCATGCGGTTCCTGCGGCCCGCTGTAGGCATCGGCGCGAGCGTCGATGGCATCGGGGGGATTCTAACCCGATGCCATCGAACTCGACCACTCTGCCACGGGCGGGAGGGGACGACAGCCTTTGGCGGTGCGAACGGTCGGTCCCTCGCCCCGAGCCGTCGGAGCGTGCTTTCAGGAGCCGGGACGGGTCCGGGGACGGAATTTTGGCAGGGTGACCTCCGGCGTCAGCTCCTCGAACACGACCTCGACGGGCATGTCGACCCGGACGTCCTGGACCGGACAGTCGAGCAGATTCGAGAGAATACGGGCCCCTTCCTCGAGCTGCACCACCACCACGGCATAGGGTACCTGGTCGGCGAAGCCGGGGTGGTAGACCTGGTGCATGACGACGAAGCTGAAGATCGACCCCCGTCCGGAGACCGGGACCCAATCGGCCTCGCGCGAGAGGCAGCGGCTGCAGAGGTCGCGGGCCGGAAAACGGAGCTCCCCGCAGCCCCGACAGCGCTGGACGACCAGCTCGTGACGACGCGCCGCTTCCCAGAAAGGCGCCATCTCCGGTGTGATCTGGGGCAGCGGTCTGGCGGCAGGCGTCATGAGGGGTGGCGTGAGAGCACGAGGGTCGAGTGCGTGGAGAAGACCCCCCCGTTGCCCGACACCAGGGCCAGATCGTGCCTCGGCACCTGCCGCTTCCCTCCCTCGCCGCGGACCTGGATCACGGCTTCCGAGACCGGCGTCATCCCCCACATGTAGAAGCTCGACAGCTGCCCGCCGCCCGTGTTGATGGCGAGCCGCCCTTCCGGCCCCGTCACCTGCTCCACCACGAACGGGCCACCCTCGCCCTTGGCGCAGAACCCGTAGTCCTCGAGCGAGACGATCACCGTGAAGGTGTAGCAGTCGTAGAGCTCGGCCAGGTTCAGATCCTGCACCTGGACGCCCGCCATGCGGAAGGCGGGCTCGCGGGCGAGAACTGCGCCGGAGGTGAGCGTGTCGGCGGGATCACCACCCAGATGACCCTGGCCCATGCCCCAGATGTAGACCGGCGCCTTGCGCAGGTTCCGGGCGCGCTCGCTTCCCGTCACGATGACGGCGAGACCGCCGTTCGAGACCAGGCAGCAGTCGAAGAGGCGGAGCGGCTCCACGATCCAGCGCGACCGGCGGTAGTCGTCGAGCGTGAGGGGCTCGGCGTGCATCTGCGCCTGCGGGTTCCGGTTGGCCCACCGTCGCTGCGCGACGGCGACCGCGCCGAGGTGATCCGGCGTCGTTCCGTAGCGGTGCATGTGACGCCGCGCGACCAGCGCATACATCGCGTTCACACCGAAGTAGCCGTACGCCTGCTCCCAGCCACGGGCGAAGCCGTAGGCGCTCGCGCTCGAGGTGCGCTCGCCCTGCGGAGCGGGCGGCTTCAGGGGAGCATCCGAGAAGACGCAGGCGACGGTGTTGCAGATCCCCGCAGCGATCGCCTGGGTGGCGTGCTGGATCATGGCGCAGGCCGTCGCCCCGCCGAGGTGCATGGTGGCGGAGAGCCGAAGATCCCGCAGGCCCATCGCCTGCTGGAGCTGGAACGATCCCATCCCGAGGTCGTTCCAGGCCAGGCCGGGGTTCAGGAGGAGCCCGTCGAGATCGCTCCGCTCGAGCCCGGCATCCTCGAGCGCCAGTTGGACGGCGTCGACCGCGAAGCCGAGCGGCGAGCGCCCGTAGACCCGGCCCTGCGGAGTGATCCCGAGCCCGACGATGGCGGCCGCGCCGCGCAGGGGATGTGCCGCCATGCGGGCCGGTCTACGGCAGCCGCGGGCGGCGAATCAAGCCGGCCGCTCAGCGGAGGTAGATGAGGAAATGGCGACGCAGGACCTCGGCCTGATCCTGCACCGAGGCGCTCCGCCGCGCCGTCATGAGCACGTCGAACAGCTCCCGGTCACCCGCCTCCTTCAGCGTGGCCGCCTCGTCGTGCAGGGCGTCGAGGATGTCGTGGATGACGCGGGGAATCTCCCGTTGCGGGATGACGAGGTCGCCGCGCCCGAGCGTGCCGCTCCAGTTCGAGGCATAGGGACGGAGGACGTTCAGGATGCGTTCGGTGAGACCGCGGTCGCCACGCATATTTAGCAGACCACGAGGATAAACCACGCTTCACACACCACGCAAGGTCGGGCGTCCCTTGCGGCACGTCGGCTCAGTCGCTAGGCTCGGGTCGAGGAGGGTGGGGATGGCGACGACCTTCCAGCCGACCACGGCGTCGGCGGCGGTGGAAGGGCTCCCGCAGGTCTTCGATCCGGCAGCAGCCACCGGTATCGAGGCGGTGATCCTGTTCGATCTGTCGGGGCGAGAGCCCGGTCAGTGGACGGTCGTGATCCACGACGCCACCTGCCGCGTGACGCACGGCCGGACCATGGAGCCGAGCGTCACGCTCAGCATGGACTCCGATCTGTGGCTGGCGATCGCGCGGGGGGAGAAGAGCGGGCGCGACACCTTCATGAACGGTGAGTACCAGGTGGCCGGGGACCTGATGTTCATGATGCGCTTCGGGAAGATCTTCCCGGTCGGCTGAGCTCAGGCGCTCTGGGCGAGGCCCAGGATATCGAAGGCCGGGAGCGCGAGGGGCAGACGCGGCGTGTTGCCCTGCTCGGCCACCAGCTCCCGACGGACGCTCTCGGGATCCAGGTTGAGCGCCTCGCAGATGCGCTCGTAGGCGAATGGCCAGCTTGCGTCGCGCGAGGTCAGCCACTCCCGGGCCTCCCGCCCGGCGCGGCTGCGAGGTCGCTTGCGGAGGATGTGCACCGCGTCCTCCAGCACCGCCGCCATCAGGCGAAGCTCGCCGATGTGGTGGGTCCATGGCCTCCGGGGCGCCAGAACGACGATAACTTCACCGAGTGCGTCGGTGATCTGGTCCGTGGGTGTGAGATTGGGCACGCCTGAGATCACGATCCGTCCCCCTTCCCGCCGGCCGTACCGGCGTCACGCATCGCCGTCAGGCGGCTTTGCATGAGCTGTGCCGCCTCGGGATCGGGAGAATCGTGGCCCCGCGAGATGGGGCAGGCGACGGGTTATCGACCCGAGTGTCGGGAGGCGCGACGACGCTCCCTGACCAGCAGCATCCGCTCGCCCAGATGATGCACGCGATGACGCCGACCGCGATCGCCGAGGTTCCCGAGGCGTTCGCCTACGCCCAGCTGAAGGCCCTGGAGGCGTCGGCCAAGATCGGGTGGAATCCCTACCTGCACGACCCGAGGCTCGAGCGGCGCCTGGGGCGGGTGCGGACGCTGGTCCTGTGGGGGCGACAGGACGGTCTCGTACCCCTCATCTACGGGGAGCGCTATCGCGACCGCATCCGCGGCGCGACCCTCGAGGTGCTCGATCGCTGCGGGCACCTGCCGCCCGTCGAGCGGCCGGGCGAGTTCGCCGAGGCCGTGCTCCGCTTCCTACAGTAGCGTTCCCCGCAAGACCACGCTCGCCACCGTGAAGTAGATCACGATCCCGCTCACGTCGACGAGGGTCGCGACGAAGGGTGCAGACGCACTGGCGGGATCGAAGCCCAGCTTGCGGAGCAGGAGCGGCAGCATCGAGCCCGCCATCGTGCCCCAGGTGACGACGCCGATCAGGCTCCCCGCGACGGTGATCGCGATCAGCACATAGTGTGGACCGTACATCCCGTGGAACAGTCTCTGCCAGAGAATGATGCGGGTGAAGCCGAGCGAGGCCAGGAGGCCGCCGAGCGCGAGCCCGGCGGCGAGCTCCCGGCGGATGACGCGCCACCAGTCACGCAGCCGGAGCTCGCCCAGCGCGAGGGCGCGCACCACCAGCGTGGAGGCCTGGGAGCCCGAGTTGCCGCCGCTGCTGATGATGAGGGGCACGAAGAGCGCGAGGATGACGGCGCGGGAGATCTCGTCCTGGAAGCGGCCCATCGCGGTGGCGGTGAGCATCTCGCTCAGGAACAGCGCCGAGAGCCACCCGCCCCGCTTCCTCACCATGCTCCAGAAGCCGATCTCCAGGTACGGCGCATCGAGGGCCTCCATGCCGCCGAACTTCTGGATGTCCTCGGTGGCCTCTTCCTGGACCACGTCCACGATGTCGTCCACCGTGACGATGCCCTTCACGTGCCGCTCGTCGTCGAGCACCGGGATGGCGAGGAAGTTGTGCTCGGCGAACAGCCGGGAGAGTGCTTCCTGGTCCATCTCCTCGTGCGCCGTGACCACGTCGGTGTGCATGATGTCGCGGACCGTCTTGTCGGGCGGCGCGGAGAACAGCTCGCGAAAGGTGATCACGCCGAGGAGTCGCTGCTCGGCGTCGAGGACGTAGACGTAGTAGATCGTCTCGAGGCGTTCGCGGGCCTGCCGGCGGAGATAGGTGATCGCCTCGTCGACGCTCATGTCGGGCCGGAGGCGCGCGTAGCGAGGGTTCATGAGGCCGCCGGCCTCGTCCTCGTTGTACGCGAGGAGCGCCGCCACCTCCTTGCGCGTCGGCTCGTCGAGCACCGCGAGGAGCGACTCGCGCTCGCTCTCGGGCGACGCCTGGATCACGTCCGCCGCGTCGTCGGGAGGAAGCAGCCGCATCCAGGAACGCCGCTCCCCGGCGGAGGTCTCCAGGATGAGTTCGGACTGGTCCCGCGCGGGGAGCGCGAGGAGGAAGTCCTCCGCCTCGGCGTGGGGCAGGAAGCGCAGGCCTTCCACGCGTTCCTCGGGGGAGAGGACGGCCCATGCCTCCTGGAGCTCGATGGCGAGGAGACTCCGCTCGCGGGCCTCCGCGACCTTCGGCGCCGTCACGAGATCGTGCCTTCCTGGCTCACCGGGCCTCGTAGCCATTCTCCTGGCCGTCCCGGGGCCGGCGAAGGAGCCGAGGTAGGCCGGGACGGCTTATTGTTCGGCAGGACGGCTTTGGCCGTCGCTACTCATATTCCATCCGTGGTTACCGCAAGTCCGCCAATTCGTCCAGCGCGGAGGCCGCATCGCTCGCCGCGAGGCGGGGGTTTGAATGCGGCGCTCCGGGGCGGTATTCGTCGGGCGCATGGCGACCGTCATCACCAGCGAGTGCATCAACTGCGGGGCCTGCGAGCCCGAGTGCCCCAACACCGCCATCTACCAGGGGGGCGTGGAGTGGCAGGCGCCCGACGGCGCCATGCATGCCGCCATCTCCAACGACATCTTCTACATCGTCCCC
>DATILR010000004.1:0-3076 GCA_035476275.1 Binatus sp. (SeqCode)
GATGAGCGCCGCGAGACGCTCGGGCTGATCCTCCGGCACGAACGTGCGGCAATCGGGAATGACTTCGAGCCGCGCTCGGGGGAAGGCCCCGGCGAGCCGCTGGGCGAGGGCGAGCGGAAAGAGGCGGTCGTCGCCCGCCCAGGCGAGTAGCACGGGACGATCGAAGGCCGAGAATCGGCGGGCGGCGTCGAGGGTGTACCGGGTCGAGACGCCCCGGAGCACCTTGGCGAGATCGCGGCGCACGTCGGCGGAGCTGGCGGCGGGACGGACGAAGGAGCGCGCGACCGACGCGTCGAGCTGGCCGCGCAGGAGGAGACCGTAGCCGATCGGCAGGCGCTGCACGAAGGAGAGCCGCAGCGATTGGGCGACGAGCCAGACGGCGCCGGGGATCAGGGGCAGCCAGCGGAGAAATCCGAACGGCGACGGCGGGAACGTCTCGAACGCGTCGCAGGAGGTGAGGACGAGCCGGGCGATGCGGTCGGCGTGGCGCGTGACGACCAGCTGGCAGACGGCGCCGCCGGTGTCGTTTCCCACCAGCGTGACGTCCCGCAGACCCACCTCGGCGATGAAGGCGGCGACCAGCGCCGCCAGGCCGGGGGTGGAGAGGTCGGCGGTCGGCTGGAGCGGGATCTCGTGTGAGCCGAGCGGCCAGTCGGGAGAGATGCAGCGGTGCTCGCGCGCGAGAAGTGGCACCACCTTCCGCCACAGGTCGCCGTTCGTCAGGAGCCCGTGGACGAACAGGATGGGACTTCCCTGGCCGCGCTCCCGGTAGCGGATGATGCCCTGCGGGAGCCGGACCTCTCTTTGATCGCCCAGATCAGCCGAGACCGACATGAGTCCTCCTCGCCCGCTTCCATGGCGCGTGCCAGTCGGCGTCGACGCCGTCGCCTCGCCCTTCACGGGGAAAGGTGTGGCGTCGAGGCAACGAGCGCTGCGACGGTGCAACCCTCGGCCCGCCCGCATACCACATCTTCCCGACGCGCGCTCTCCGTGCTAACCGCCCGCCGCATGGCATACGAAGGCTATGCGTGTCTCAAGGTGCGCGTCGAGCGCGGGGTGGCGTTCGTCACGATCGACCACCCGCCCATCAACCTCTTCGACCTCCCGCTGATGCAGGAGATGGACCGCATCGGGCGCGAGCTCGAGGCGGACGGCGCCATCCGGGTGGTCGTCTTCGACAGCGCCGACCCGGAGTTCTTCGTCGCGCACGCCGACGTCGGGCTGATCCAGCGCCTGCCGACCGAGCCCCCGCCCAAACCCACGTCCCTCGGCTTCTTCCACGCCATGGTGGACCGCTTCCGGACCATGCCGAAGGCGACGATCGCCAAGATCGAGGGACGGGCTCGCGGCGGCGGGAGCGAGTTCGTCCTGTCACTCGATCTCCGTTTCGGGGCGCTCGGCCGCGCCATCCTCGCCCAGCCCGAGGTGGCACTCGGCATCATCCCAGGGGGGAGCGGAACGCAGCGCCTGCCGCGCCTCATCGGCCGCGCCCGGGCGCTCGAGGTGATCCTCGGATGCGAGGACATCCCGGCGGATCTCGCCGAGCGCTGGGGCTACCTGAACCGCGCCCTCCCGCCGGGCGAGCTCGGTCCGTTCGTCGAACGGCTCGCGTACCGGATCGCGTCCTTCCCGGCCGAGGCGATCGCGCTCGCCAAGCGCGCGGTGAACGCGGCCGAGCTGCCCACGGTGGAGGGGCTCAACGAGGAGGCCGACTGCTTCAACCACTCCCTCCCCACTGCGCCGGCCCGCCGCCGCATGGCCCGCTTCCTCGAGCTGGGCGGCCAGACACGCGAGGTGGAGCTGGCGCTCGGCGGGCTCGTCGAGCGGCTCCGGGAGTGAGTCCCGAGGGCGCGCGCGGCTGCGCCCCCGCTGTCGCGGAATGGCAAGACGTGAGACGCCGGCATGAATAGCATCCCGAGCTCCCACCCTGAGCGCGGAGGACGAATCAGCATGCGCAAATCCGCAACCGCATCGATGTGCGTCGGGCTGCTCGCGGCGGCCCTGGCGGCGCGCTCCCGGGCGGGCGAATCGGACACC
This sequence comes from Binatus sp. (SeqCode), assembly GCA_035476275.1. Classification (GTDB taxonomy): domain Bacteria; phylum Desulfobacterota; class Binatia; order DP-6; family DP-6; genus DP-23. Next base: position 2,038 of record DATILR010000004.1, read on the forward strand.
CTCCGCGCCGCCGAGGCCGGCGTCTCGCCCGGCTTCTGCCCCGCGCTGCGAGCGCTGATGGATGCCGCCGGAAGCGGATTCGTGGCGTTGCGGGGAGCGGCGCGGGTGGGCGGCGAGCACATGTGGGAGGGGACCAGGCGCCTTCCCGGGGGAGGCGAGTGCATCACCTACGGCGGGACCCCGTCCGCCTACGCCTGCACGCTCTATGCAGGGGACGTCGAGGAGAACGCCGACGGCGCTTACGATCGGGCCGTGAGCGGAATGAAGGACTGCCTGCCCAGCGGGTGGAAGACGACGGAGAAGGTGGATGGCGTACACGCGCGGACGACCACCGCCTCCGGTGACAGGGGTCCTTCGCTCCGCGTGGTCTCGCACGACGTGAGTGGCGACGCCTATCTCGTCGAGCTCTGGGTCGACGCCCCGGTGCATTGACCGAGAGAAAGAGAGAGACCGACGTGAGGCGAGTGCTCGCTCCGATGCTGCTCATGCTGGCCTTCGGGGCGACCGGAGCACTGGGGCAAGGTGACCAGTGCATGTACGCGGAACAGTTCTTCCCGCCCGGCAGCATCAGTTGCCAGAACGGCAAGCAGTACCGCTGCGTCGCGGGCTCCTGGCAGCCGAAGGGTCTCGAGTGCGCCGATACGAAGGCCGACGACGACCAGGAAGGGCTCGAGCTCGCCCCCGGCGCCGCGGCGCCCAAGGTCCGCCAGCCGGGCCTCCGGGACCCCGGCGTGACGCAGCCCGCCGCGCCAACCGTCCCCCGGGACTAGTCCTACCCTGGGGTGCCGAGCAGGCGCCAGAGTAGGGCGACGTGTGACGGACCGCTCGGGCGAAGGGATGTGGGGCTCCTCCGTCGCAACCAGAGGTTCACGACCCGCTCACCACGACGCAACCCGATGGTCCGGGTCGGCTCGATGGCGGCGATCGCCGGTTGCGTGGCACCCGCCGTCGCGATAGCGACCGAAGAGGAAGCCATGTCGCGGATTCACCGATTCGTGAGCGCTCTCTTCTGGCTCGCCATCTCGAACCCGACGAGCCT
>DATILR010000005.1:0-12241 GCA_035476275.1 Binatus sp. (SeqCode)
AGCTAGATCGCCTCGAGCTCCACCTCGAGCGCCTGCTGGCGGAAGAGGTCCGGATACACCCGGCCGCGGGCGAGCAGCGAGTCGTGGTCGCCGACCTCGGCGATCGCCCCGTCGTCGAGCACGACGATCAGGTCGGCTTCCTTCACCGTCGTGATGCGATGCGCGATGAGGATGGTCGTCCGCTCGCGGAAGAAATCGCGCAGTCGGTCGAGCATCTCGCGTTCCGTCGCCGCGTCCACGCTCGAGAGCGCGTCGTCCAGCACGACGACCTGCGGGGCGCGGACGAGCACGCGGGCGAGGGCGACGCGCTGCTTCTGCCCGCCGGAGAGCGTCACGCCACGCTCGCCGACGACGGTGTCGAGCCCGGCCGGCATCCCCTCGAGGTCGCGCGAGAGCCCGGCGGCCCGCACCGCCCACTCGACGCGGTCCCGTCCGTCGCCGTCGAGCGCGAAGGCGACGTTGTCGCGGATCGAGCCGGAGAAGAGAAAGGGATCCTGCTGCACGAGGCCCACGTGGCGGCGGAGCCAGGGGAGGGGGAGGGAGCGGACGTCGCGGCCGTCGAGGCAGACGCTGCCCGCCTCGACGTCGAACAGCCGCGGCAGGAGCTGGACGAGGGCGGTCTTGCCGGCGCCCGTCCGTCCGACGATCGCGATGGTGCGCCTCGCCGGCACCACCAGGTCGACGTCCTTCAGCACCGCGGGCCCGTCCGGCCGCCCGGGATAGCGGAAGGTGACGCCGCGGAGCGCGATCTCGCCCTGCAGGGAGGCGATGGGCCGCGCCCCCGGCGGGCTGGTGATCGCCGGCGCCACCAGGAAGAGCTCGTTCAGACGCTGCATCGACGCCCGACCTCGCTGCAGGACGGAGAGCATCCAGCCGAGCGCCGCCGTCGGCCAGGCGAGAAGGTGGAGGTAGGCGATGAAGGCCACGAGATCGCCGATCGAGAGCCGGCCCGCGACGACGCGCCGCCCGCCGTACCAGAGCACGACCAGCATGCCGACACCGCCGACCATGCTCATCACCGGGACGATGAACCCCCGCAGGCGCGCGAGGCGGAGGTTGTTGTCCTGGAAGCGCCGGTTCACGTCGGCGAACAGGTGCCGCTGGTGGGGTTCGCTGGCGTACGACTTGACGACGTGGATGCCGGCGAGCGTCTGCTGCACGCGGGTGGAGAGCTCGGCCAGGCCCTCCTGGACGCGCAGCGTGCGCTCCATGAGGAGCCGGCTGGTGCGCTTCACGATCATGAGCGCCGCCGGGTAGACGGCGAGCGCGGCCACCGTCAGCCGCGCGTCGATCGAGAGCATGATGGCGAGACCGTAGACGTAGTACACGGGCGTGTTGATGAAGTTGAGGACGCCCGGTCCGAGCAGCATGCGGACCGCCGTGACGTCGTTCACCAGCCGGGACATCAGGTCGCCGGTGTGGCGTTGCTGGTAGAAGGCGAGCGGCAGGGTCTCGAGGTGGGCGAAGAGATCGTTCCGGAGGTCGTACTCGATGTCGCGGCCGACGTTGAAGATGACGAAGCGGGAGAACGTCCGCACCACGCCGCCCACCACCGCGATGGCGACGACGAGCCCGAGGTAGCCGGCGAGCGTGCGGGCCCCGGCGCCGGCCGTGATCGCGTCGATCGCCTCCTTGTAGAGCCAGGGGATCGTCATGCTGAGGGTCGTCGCCCCGACCAGACAGAGGATGCCGCCCAGGTAGCGGACGCGGTAGCGGCGGAGATAGGCCCACAGGCGCGACATCGAAACGGCAACTCTAGCGACCGATGACGAGCTGACGCAACGGCACGCGCTCTGCCGAGCGGGCCGGCAGGCGCCATGGCGCCTCCGAACGCGGGTGGAGCGGGTCGTCGCGCGCGCCCACTTACTATTTTGACGCGACGGGTACGGCGCTGCGCAGCGCGGTCGGTCGAGGCCGCGGCGGAGGCGCCAGGAGACCATCGCGACACCGCGGACGCCGCGGCGATCGGGGTGTTCTGCCAGCGGCACGCGCCCTGCTTCCGCCGCCGCGAGCAAGGCGGTGGGGTGGGAGGCACGATGAACGACCAACAGATATCCCGCGGAGCTGAGGCGGCGGGTGCTGTGCCGCGCGAGCAGCGCACGGCGATGGGCGCTGAGCACGGCTTCGTCGAGCCGCGCGTGCGCCGGCTGGTCGCGGAGAACCTCGGCGTCGACGCCGAGGAGCTCTCCCTCGACGTGTCGCTCGTCGACGATCTGGCGGCCGACTCGCTCGACGTGCTCGAGGTCGGCCTCACGCTCGAAGCCGACCTGGGCCTCTCGATTCCGGAGCGGGCCCTGTCGCGCGTGCGGACGTACGGCGATCTGGTCGAGACCGTGCTCACCCTCGTCCGAGCGCGGCGCGAGCTGCCTGGCGGCGAGCCGCTCCTGGTCGCGGCCCGCGTAGTGCCCACCCGGGGCGGGGTGATCGAGCGCGCGGGCTGGCTCACCCCCTACGTGGTGCAGTCGATCGGTGAGGATGCGCGCCGGGCGGGGCAGGGTGCCCGCCTCGAGCTCGGCGTCGGCGCCGCCACCAGCGATGCCCATCTGGCGCGCGTCGTCGAGCAATTCGCCTGGCTCGCGGCGTTCGGGGTCGACGTCAAGGTCTCCCGCAAGCCGAGCGTGCAGGCCGCCTGACGCTCACCCGCGGGGCGGCGTCCCGGCAGCCGCGCGCTCGCGGAGCGGGCGGTTTAGTATAGGATGCGCCCGTGGCCGGAGATCGACCCGAGCTCGTCCGCAAGCTGGCGGCCGCACTCGAGATGCCGGGCGCCCCGCGCCCCGGTGAGCACCTCCTGGTCGCCGTCTCGGGCGGCCCCGACTCGACCGCGCTCCTGGTTGCGCTCATCGAGCTGGCATCCTCCCGGGGGCTCACGGTCACCGCGGCCCACGTCGACCACGGGCTCCGCGGGATGGAGAGCGCCGACGACGCCGCCCGGGTCGCCGAGCTCGCCGGCCGCGTCGGGGTGCCGTTCGTCTCTCGTGCCGTCGCCCTCACGCCGGGTGCCAGCCTCGAAGCGCGCGCCAGGCGCGCGCGCTACCGTGCGCTCGCCGCGATGGCGGCGGCGGCGCGGGCGACCCGCATCGTCACCGGCCACACGCAGGACGATCAGGTCGAGACGCTCTTTCTCCGGCTCCTGCGCGGCAGCGGCCGGCGGGGGCTGGGTGGCATGCGCCCGGTGCGGGGGCCGCTCTTCCGGCCGCTCCTCGCCGTCACCCGTCACGACGTGCGGCGCTTCCTCGCCGAGCGAAGCCTCCCCTTCGCGGTCGATCGGACCAATGCGGATCTCCGGCACGCACGGAACCGGATCCGCCGGCTCGTGGTGCCGTTCCTGCGCGCGGAGTTCAACCCGCGTCTGGACGCCTCGCTCGGGGCGCTGGCCGAGCGGCTGCGCGACGAGGACGATTTCCTCGAGGCCGCCGCCACCGCGTGCGCCGCGGTGCTCACCCGCGACGGGGCGCTGCAGATCGCCGTGGCCGATGAGCCGCGTGCGCTCGCGCGGCGGATCGTCCGCACCTGGCTCGAGCGCGACGCGCGACGCGGCGTCGGCGCGTTCCACGTCGAGCGGGTGCTCCGGCTCGCCGCCGGAGGCCGGCCCGGCACGGTCGCCGTTCCCGGGCCGGCCCGCGTCGTGCGCGAAGGCGACCTGCTCGTCCGCCGTCCGGGGCGCGCGGCGGCCCCGGCCCCCCTGCTGCGCGCAATCGAGCCCGGCGAGAGCATCGTGCACCCGGCCGGCACCTGGCGGCTCTCACTCTCCCGACCGCGAGCGCGGCAGCCTGACGAGGGCCGCACCGCCGGCCTCCGCCAGGCTCTCTTCGACGCGGACGTCCTGGTCGGCCGCCTGGCCGTTCGCTCGCCACGCGCCGGCGACCGCATCCACCTTCTCCAAGGCGGCACGCGCAAGCTCCAGGACATCCTCGTCGACGCCAAGGTCCCCCGCGAGCAGCGGCCCACGGTCCCCGTCCTGGTGGCCGACGAGGAGATCATCTGGGTCGCCGGCCTCGCCCGTGGCCGCCGCGCCCCCATCGCCCCCGGCACCCGTCGTATCATCGAAGCGGTGCTCGACGCTCCAGAAACGGTGTGTTAGCATGCCGCGTATTTCCGTGTCTTTGGTGTGCTCTTGAACCCGGTCTCCCGCAATCTCGGCCTCTGGCTGCTCCTTCTGCTCATGGGACTCCTGCTGTGGTCGATCGTGACCAAGCAGCAGCCCCGTGAGCCCGAGGTGACGTTCAGCCACTTCCTGCAGGCGGTGGACGAGGGCCGGGTGGCCACGGTCACCATCCAGGGGCAGAACATCCGCGGCGTCTACAAGGCCGACCGGGACGGAAAGGGGTTCAAGACCTTCGCGCCCGAGGACCCCGACCTGGTGCGGACCCTGCGCGACAAGGGCGTCGAGATCGAGGCCCGGCCCGAGGAGGCCGAGCCCTGGTACCTGGTGGCGCTCGTCCAGTGGGCGCCCATGCTGCTCCTGATCGGCGTCTGGGTGTTCTTCATGCGCCAGATGCAGGTGGGCGGCGGCAAGGCGATGTCGTTCGGGAAGAGCCGCGCCAAGCTCCTCTCGGAGAACACCCACAAGGTCACCTTCAACGACGTCGCCGGCATCGACGAGGCCAAGGAAGAGCTCGAGGAGATCATCGCCTTCCTGAAGGACCCGAAGAAGTTCACCAAGCTCGGCGGCCGGATCCCGAAGGGCGTCCTCCTGGTGGGCGCTCCCGGGACCGGGAAGACGCTCCTCGCCCGCGCCATCGCCGGCGAGGCGGGCGTGCCCTTCTTCTCGATCTCGGGCTCCGACTTCGTCGAGATGTTCGTCGGCGTCGGCGCCTCGCGCGTGCGCGACCTCTTCGTGCAGGGGAAGAAGAACGCGCCCTGCATCATCTTCATCGACGAGATCGACGCGGTGGGGCGCCACCGCGGGGCGGGCCTCGGCGGCGGACACGACGAGCGGGAGCAGACGCTCAACCAGCTGCTGGTCGAGATGGACGGCTTCGAAACCAACGAGGGCGTCATCCTGATCGCCGCCACCAACCGCCCCGACGTGCTCGATCCGGCGCTCCTCCGGCCGGGCCGCTTCGACCGGCGCGTGGTCGTGCCGCGCCCGGACGTGAAGGGCCGGGAAGGCATCCTCCGCGTGCACACCCGCCGCGTGCCGATCACCGAGGACGTCAACGTCGAGATGCTGGCCCGCCAGACCCCCGGCTTCGCCGGCGCGGACCTCGAGAACCTCGTCAACGAGGCCGCCCTCCTCGCCGCCCGCAAGAACAAGGACAAGGTCGACATGTCCGACTTCGAGGTGGCGAAGGACAAGGTGATGATGGGGGCGGAGCGGAAGTCGATGATCATCAGCCTCGAGGAGCGGCGGAACACGGCCTATCACGAGTCGGGACATGCGCTGGTGGCGAAGCTCCTCCCCGGCGCCGATCCGGTGCACAAGGTGACCATCATCCCGCGCGGCATGGCCCTCGGCCTGACGCAGCAGATCCCGCTCGACGACCGCCACACGTACTCGAAGAGCTTCCTTCTCATGAACCTCGCCATCCTGTTCGGCGGCCGCGCCGCCGAGGAACTCGTGCTCGGCCACATGACCACGGGCGCGGGCAACGATCTCGAGCGCGCCACCGAGCTAGCGCGGAAGATGGTGTGCGAGTGGGGCATGAGCGAGAAGCTCGGCCCGATCACGTTCGGCAAGAAGGAGGAGGAGATCTTCCTGGGGCGCGACTTCACGCAGCGCGCCGAGTACTCCGAGGCCACGGCCGTCCAGATCGACACCGAGGTCCGCCGCGTCATCCTCGAGGCGTACGAGCGGGCGAAGCTCCTCCTCCGCCGGAACACCGAGGTCTTGCACAAGATGGCCGAGGCGCTGCTCGTGCGCGAGGTCATCGACGGGGGCGAGATCGACGAGATCCTGCGGCAGTATGGGAACCAGAACGGTGGCCTCCGGGACGCGGCGGCCGCCACGGCCTGAGGCCGGCGCCGCCTCCGCCCCGGCGCGACCCACGCCCGAGACGCCCGTGCTCGCGACCCGCTCCGGGGTCCTGCCCCTCACGCGCGTGGCGGTCATGGGCATCCTCAACGCTACCCCGGACTCGTTCTCCGACGGTGGCGAGCATCTCGACCCGGGCCGTGCCGCGATGACCGCCACCCGAATGGTCGCGGAAGGCGCGGCCCTCCTCGACGTGGGCGGCGAGTCGACCCGCCCGGGAGCAACGCCCGTCCCCGCCGCCGAGGAGCGCCGACGGCTCCTCCCCGTGCTGCGGGCCGTCCGGGCGGCGGTCCAGGTGCCCATCGCGGTGGACACCATGAAGGCGGAGGTGGCGGCCGCGGCCCTCGATGCGGGTGCCGATCTGGTGAACGACGTGAGCGCGGGCCGCCACGACCCGGCTCTCCTGCCCCTCTGCGCCGCGGCGCGGGTGCCCATCGTCCTCATGCACATGCAGGGGACGCCCGCCACCATGCAGCGCAGCCCGTGTTACACGGACGTGGTCGCCGAGGTGCGGGCGTTCCTCGCCGAGCGGGCCGCGGCGGCCCGAGCCGCCGGCGTGTCGCCGGACGCGATCCTGGTCGATCCCGGCATCGGCTTCGGCAAGACGACGGCGCACAGCTGCGCGCTCCTCCGACATCTCGACGACGTAGCGGCGCTCGGGTATCCGGTGGTGGTAGGCGTGTCGCGCAAGGGCTTTCTCGGTGAGCTCCTGGGCGGCCGGGCGGTGGGGGGTCGGCTCTTCGCCACGGCGGCGGCGGTGACGCTCGCGGTGGGGCGCGGGGCGCGCGTCGTCCGGGTGCACGACGTGGGCGCGATCCGGGACGTCGTCACGGTGGCCGAGGCGCTGCTCGGGAGCGCCGCGGCGTGAAGGAGCTCCTGCAGAGCTTCCGATGGCAGGACGCGCTCGATATCGCGATCCTGGCCTTCATCATCTACTGGGGCATCAACCTGATCCGCGGCACGCGCGCCGTGCCGATGCTGATCGGCCTCGGGATGGTCTACGGCATCTACTTCCTCTCGGGACAACTCGAGATCTACACGGTCAATGTCCTCCTCCAGCACCTCCTCGGCTGGTCGCTGGTGCTCGTCTTCATCGTCTTCCAGAACGACATCCGCCGCGCCCTCACCCAGGTGGGCATGCAGCCGCTCTTCTCGCCCAAGGACCGCGTCGCGCAGGGCCAGGCGGTCGAGGAGCTGGTGAAGGGCGTGACGTATCTCGCCTCGCGGCGGGTGGGTGCGCTGATCGTGCTACAGAGCGAGATCGGGCTGAACGAGTACATCGAGGTGGGGACGCCGCTCGACGCGGGAGTCTCGAAGGAGCTCCTCACCAGCATCTTCATGCCCGTCTCGCCGATTCACGACGGGGCGCTCATCATCCAGCACGGTCGCATCACCGCCGCCGGCTGCTTCCTCCCGCTCACCACCAACCCAGCCGTCTCGAAGACCCTCGGCACGCGCCACCGGGCGGCCATCGGCCTCACCGAGGAGACCGACGCGCTCTCCATCGTCGTCTCCGAGGAGGACGGCATGATCTCGCTGGTGCGCGAGGGCAAGATCACGCGCGACGTGGACGCCGCCACGCTGCGCACCACGCTGCAGCGGCTGCTGGTGGAATGAGGGACGGGTGGGGGAGGCGGCGCCGGGGGATGGAAGGGGCATGAGACTCTTGGCCCTCCGGCCACGCCCCGGGGGTTCGTCCGTCCCGGAACCGGTGCCGCCCGCATCGCCCGGGCCAACGCCACCCTGGCGCCGGCTCCTGCGCGTGCCGAGCCTCCGCGAGCTACGCGACGGGCTGCACCAGAACACGGGCATGAAGCTGATCTCCCTGTTGCTCGCCTTCTTCCTCTGGTTCTCCATCAACGTGAGCGAGCGGGACGCCGAGCGCGTGGTCGAGCTGCCGGTGACCATCCGGAAGCTTCCGCCCGGGCTGATCGTGACTACGCCGCCCAGCAAGCCGATCAGCGTGACGCTGCGCGGCCCGCGCACCATCCTCGACGGGGTCGAGGAACGAAAAGTCCGCCTCTCGATCGACCTCGCCGCCGCGACCCCGGGCGACACGCGCATCGAGCTGAGCTCGGACATGCTGCGCCCGGATCTGCCCCGCCGCATCAAGATCCTCCGCCTCGATCCGGCGCGCCTCAAGCTGCACGTCGAGCGGCTGGCGCGCCGGCGCATTCCGGTGCGGCCGGATTTGGCGGGCATGCCGGCGCTGGGATATACGGTCGTGCAATCGAGCGTGATACCGGACCAGGTCGAGGCCACGGGCCCCGCGAGCAAGGTCGACGATCTCAAGGAGATCTCGACCGAGAGCATCGACCTGCGCGGCGCCGCCGAGACCATCCAGCACGACGCGCTGCTCGCCTGGGCCGGCGACTTCGTGAGCTTCGCACCCGACCACGTCACGGTGACGATCACGCTCGAGGAAGTCATGGTGTCGCGCGACTTCCGTCGCGTCGAGGTGCGGATCGTGAATGCCGAGGACTACCAGGCGCAGGTCACCCCGGCGCAGATCGATCTGAGCGTGCGGGGGCCGCAGCGCCTGCTGCACAACTTCAAGCTGCCGGACGGCGCCGTGACCGTCGACGCCGCCGGCCTGCCGCCGGGGACCCACCGGATCGCGCCGCACATCGAGCTGTCGAGCGACCTCGAGATCAGCCGCCGGCAGCCGGAGTTCGTGACGCTGCAGCTGACACCGCGGGGAGGACGCTGATGGGGAGGTTGTTCGGGACCGACGGCGTGCGCGGGATCGCGAACGTCGAGCCGATGACGTCGGAGATCGCGCTCCGGCTCGGCCGCGCCGTCGCGCACGTGGCGAAGCAGTCGAACCGGCGGCACAAGATCCTGATCGGCAAGGACACGCGGCTCTCGGGCTACATGCTCGAGACCGCGATGGCGTCGGGCATCTGCTCGATGGGCGTCGACGTGCTCCTGGTCGGTCCGCTCCCCACGCCCGGCATCGCGTTCCTCACCCGGACGCTGCGCGCCGATGCGGGGGTGGTGATCTCCGCGTCGCACAACGCCTTCCAGGACAACGGCATCAAGTTCTTCAGCCCCGCCGGCTTCAAGCTCGCCGACGAGCTCGAGGCCGAGATCGAGCGCCTCGTCCTCTCGGACTCCATCGACGCCCTCCGCCCGACCGCGACCGAGATCGGGAAGGCGTTCCGCATCGACGACGCCGTCGGCCGCTACAACGTCTTCGCCAAGAGCGCGTTCCCCCGCTTCCTGACCCTCGACGGGCTGACCATCGCGGTCGATTGCGGGCACGGCGCGGCCTACAAGGTCGCCCCCGAGGTGCTGGAGGAGCTCGGCGCCCGGGTGATCGCCCTCGGCGTCGAGCCCGACGGCGAGAACATCAACCGCGACTGCGGTGCGCTCCATCCCGAGGCGCTGCAGGACGCCGTCCGGCGGCACGGCGCGCACGTGGGCGTCGCTCTCGACGGCGACGCCGACCGCGCCATCTGCGTCGACGAGCGGGGCGAGGTGGTGGACGGCGACGAGATCATGGCGATGCTCGGCACCGAGCTGCATGGCCGCGGCGAGCTGCGACAGGGCACCGTGGTCGCGACCGTCATGAGCAACCTCGGGTTCCACGTCGCCATGCGGGACCGCGGCATCCGGGTGATCACCACGCCCGTCGGCGATCGGAACGTGGTCGAGGAGATGGTTCGCGGCGGCTACAACCTGGGCGGCGAGCAGTCCGGCCACATCGTGTTCCTCGATCACAACACGACCGGCGACGGCCTCATCACATGCCTCGGCGTCCTCGCCCTGCTGGTCGAGAAGGGACGTCCGCTCTCCGAGCTCCGGCGGGTCATGAGTCGCTTCCCCCAGGTGCTGCTGAACGTCCCGGTCACCGCCAAGCCCGAGGTCGAGAGCATCCCCCGCATCGCGACGGCGATCACGCGGGCGGAAGCCGCGCTCGGCGATCGCGGGCGGGTCCTCGTCCGCTACTCCGGCACGGAGCCGCTCCTCCGCATCATGGTCGAGGGCGAGCGCGAAGGGCAGATCCAGGACCTCGCGCAGACGATCGCCACGGCCGCGAGCGACGCGCTCGGCGCGACCGCACCGGCGGCGGTGGGCGAGAGCTAGTCTCGGACGATCCTTGACACCGCCGCGGCGTGCGGCGTACTCGTCGGCCGTGAGAGGGCGCACGCTGCCGTTCGTCGTTGTCTTCCTCTGTCTCGCCCTTTCCACGGCTGCCCCGGCGGCGGGGGCGCCGTGCCCCGGCGAGTGGAGCGCGGGGTCGATGCTCCGCGGCCCGTCGGCCATCGGCAACGCGGTCCTCGCACCGTTCCGCAGCTCGTCCGGTGCGGTGCGCTGGGCGGTCAACGATTCGACCGCGCGCAGCACGCTGGGACGGATCGTGCGCGTGCCGGCCCTCGGGGGGATATCCTTCGTCTTCGGGTTCATCGACACGGCGCAATGGCTCGCCACCGGCCTGGCCGACACCCTCACCGGCGGCTACTTCGAGTTCGCGCCGGACGAGGCAGCGCACCTGAGCGTCGCACCGTTACAGCCCTTCTTCGTGCCGGGGCCGCGGCCGGAGCGGCCACCGTGCGGCGCGCGCGCGCTGGTCTTTCCGGGCAACCCGTAGCGGCGTCCGGGGCGACGATCCTTCGCCGGCGCCGCCCGCTTCAGCTCACGGACAGCTGCCGGTGAGACAGGGGATCAGGACCGCCTGCGTGGCGATCAGCGGGCTCGTTGGCCGCGGCGCATAGGCCCCGACCACGACCCCCTGGGTCGGATCGGAGCTGAACGCCTGGCTGAAGGTGGGGGCATACGACGGATCGGGCTCGTAGCACGTGAGCCGGGCATCGTAGACGACCAAATCGTCCACCGCGCCGCAGCTCCCGGGGCCGGTCGTCTCCTGCGCCAGGTCGAGCTTGATGCTGACCGCGCCGGCGTTCCGCTCGCCGCGAAAGACGGCGGTAGTCGGGAGATTCGCGCCCTCGTAGGCGATGTTCGCGTCGCCCAGGCAGATGACTTCGTCGCCGGTCCCGGGCGTGCCGTCGCCGGTGCCGAGGTTCGTGTGCGAGAGCTTCACCTGGAACTTGCAGGCGATGTGCTTGAGGCTGCCCTTGCTGACCCCCGGGATCCAGGCCGTGCTGAGCGGACCCGCGAGGGGCGGCGGCGCCATGCCGGTCGTGCCGGCGGGCTGCTCCAGCGTAGACAGGAGCTTGTCGGCGGCCAGGCCCGTGCCGCCAACGGCGAGGATCGCCGCGAGAAGGAGCACGATACGCCTCGGCATGGAACACCTCCTGGTCTGCAGCGCTGGCTCTCGCTACGCCCGCCTGCTGTATCGTGTCAACGGATTTTGCGCTTGACGGCGTCGAGTCCGGTCGGATAGCTGCGGTCCTGACGGCTCTCCGGCAGCTCGGAGGTGCGGCATGCGACTCCTCCCCTCGCTGCTCCTAATCCCCCTCCTTTCGGGGATCGCGACGGCCCGCGTGACGACGCGCGTCAGCCTCCACTCCGACGGCACGGAAGGCCCGGGCGACGACGGCTATCCGTCGATCACACCGGACGGCCGCCTGGTCGCCTTCTCCGGTGGCAGCTCGCTCGAGACGGGGCGCTCCGAGTTCAACCGCAGCGTGTTCGTCCACGATCGCGAGACGGGCGAGACGACGGTCCTCAGCCCGGCCGACCAGTTCGCCGAGTTCGCCCACATCTCCGCCGACGGCCGCTTCGTCTCGTTCCTGATGTTCCCCCCGAACGTCAGCCAATCGAACGTCTACGAGGCCGACCGCACGACGGGGATCGTGTCTCTCGTGAGCCATGCCCCCGACGGGTCGGCCGGCAGCGACTACAGCTACCCGGGCGGGATCTCGGCCGACGGCCGCTTCGTCTCGTTCTACAGCGATGCGGAGAATCTGGTCGCGGACGACACCAACGACCAGGACGACGTCTTCGTCGCCGATCGTCTGTCGGGCGCTGTCGTCCGCGTGAGCGTGGCCTCCGACGGCACCGAGTCGAACGGCTCGAGCCTCTACAACGATCTCTCGGCGGACGGCCAGGTGATCGCCTTCCAGAGCGGGGCCACGAACCTCGTCCCCGGCGATACGAACAATGTCCCGGACGTCTTCGTGCACCACCGGGTGAGCGGCGTGACCGAGCGCGTGAGCGTGGCCTCCGACGGCACGCAGGGGAACCTCAGCAGCTCCTCGCCGGCGATCTCGGCCGACGGCCGGGTGGTCGCGTTCGAGAGCTACGCGAGCAACCTGGCCGCGGGCACCAGCTCCGGACTGCCCCAGATCTTCGTGCACGAGC
>DATILR010000006.1:0-8651 GCA_035476275.1 Binatus sp. (SeqCode)
CACTCTCCCGCTCGCCCTCCTCGCGGGCGCCGTCCTCGGTGGCCGGCTGGGCGAGGGCGACCTCGTTGGCGACCCGGTCATCTACGCTGCGGTCGCGAAGTCGATCCTCGTCCGCGGCGACTGGGGCACGCTCTACCTCGCGGGCCAGCCCTACTTCGACAAGCCGCCGCTCGTCGTCTGGATCGCGGCGCTCTCCTTCCGGCTCTTCGGCCTCTCGACGTGGAGCGCGCGACTCCCGGGCGTCGCGTTCGCGGTCGCCGCCTGTCTCGTCTGCCGGCGGCTCGGCGCGGTCCTCTTCGAGGAGCGCGTGGGGCTCGCGGCCGGCGCGATGCTCGCCCTCACGCCCGGGTTCGTCCGCTTCGGCAGCACGCTCCTCCTCGACCCGGCGATGGTCTGCTTCGCGCTCGCCGGCCTCCTGGCCACGGTGCGCGCCTTCGCGCGCGGCGGCCGCGGCCTCTGGCAGGCGGGCGCGTGGTTCGGGCTCGCCTTCTTCGCGAAGGGCGCTCTCGCGCTCGGCGCGCCCGCCGTGCTCGCCGCCTACTGGGTCGCGACGCCGCACGCGCGCCGCCCGCCGGTCCGCGCCATGAGCGCCGCGGCGCTCGCCTTCCTCGCCGTCGTCCTGCCGTGGCATCTCTACGAGGTCTGGCGGTGGGGCTGGGTCTTCGTCCGGGGCTACACGTACGACGTGATGGAGAAGGTGGGCGGGCGCCCGCCGGCGGCGGATTACCTCCGCGCCCTGGCGGTGACGGCGCTCCCCTGGCTGCCGGTGGCCGCGGTCGGGGCGTGGCGGAGCTGGCGCGGGGCGCGGAGCGGCGCCGGCCTCCGACTCCTCGTCGTGTGGACCATCGTCGCGTACGGCTTCCTCCTCGTCGCGGGGAAGCACTCGCCGCGCTATCTCATGCTCCTCCACCCGGCGCTCGCGCTCTGGGCGGCGCTCGGGCTGCTGCCGCTCCTCCCGCCGCCGCGGCAGCTCACCGCCGGGATCAGCGTCGCGGCGGCGCTCGTCTGCGGGGTCATGCTCACCTGGCCGCGCCCGCTCCATCCCGGCGGGACGGGTGAGGCCGTCATCGCGCTCGCGCCCGACCTCGGTCCCGCCGGTGCGCCGCTCGTCGGCTTCCGGCTCCGCCACGAGGGGACGCGCGCCCGTTTCGCCTACTACGCCGATCGCGAGGACGTCCGCACCTCCGACGACCCGGACGCGCTCGTCCGCCTCGGCCCCGGGACGCCGGTCGTGACCGCCCGGCCTGACGCGCCCATCCTTCTCGCGGACGGCCGCTTCGAGGAACGCCACCGCTCGCGCGATTTCGTCGCCTTCCGGGTGCGCTAGAACCCCCCCCGGATGATCCGGGCTACGCCGCGCGCAGCCGTCCGTAGAGCCGGAAGAGCTCGACGAAGGCGCGCGCCACGACGCGAGGGTTGGCGCCCGAGGGGACACCGTAGTGGCGCGGGTAGTGATCGACCGGCACCTCGACGATCCGGCGGCCGGCGCGCGCGAGGCGCGCCAGCAGCTCGGCGGACACCATGGCGCCGTCGGCCTCGGGCGCGATGCCGGCGAGGGCGCTCCGGCGAAAAAGCTTGAAGGCGCAGTTCACGTCGCGCACGGGCAGCCGGAGGAGCGCGCGCACGAGCAGGTTCCAGCCGGCCCCGTTCAGGCGCCGCACGAGCGGGTCGGAGCGGGCGTGGCGGTAGCCCACCACCACGTCCGCGCGTCCGAGCGCGGCGATCAGCCTCGTGATCTGCGCGGGATCGAACTGGCGGTCGCCGTCGGTGAAGAAGACGTACTCGTAGCGGGCCGCGGCAAGCCCAGCGCGGATGGCACCCCCGTAGCCGCGGCTGGTCGCGTGGTGGACGACCCGCACCGCCGCCTCCTCGCTCGCGAGCGCGTCGGCCAGGCGCCCGGTCGCGTCGCGCGAGCCGTCGTCGACGATGATGAGCTCCCAGCGCGCCGCGACCGCGGGTAGGACGCGGAGGAGCGCCTCGACCATGGGGACGACGTTCGCCTCCTCGTCGCGCGCGGGAAAGAACGCTGAGAGGCTGGGAAGCCGGCCGTCCGCCGCCTCCGGCGCGACCCGCGCCTCCTCCACGTGCATCGTGAGTCTCTGACCGATGCGCGGCCGGAAAGCAAACGGCCCGCCGCGCCGTCTCCTCTCAGTGACGGCGCACGAGCGTCAGGTCGTGGCGATGGCCGCGAGAAGAGATGGGAGTCAGTTCCGTGTCAGTTCGGGCTGCCTACCCCTGCCCACGGTTGCCCATCGTGCCGGGCGCAGCCGGTGGACAAGTCCGCGAGAAAACGAGCAACAATGGATCCCTACCCGGTCAACCGCGCGGCGCCGGGAAGCTCGACCGCCACGGCCGAACGGCCAGAGCGTCGACTGCGCCGTGACCCCCGTTTGACCGCGGGCGGCCGATCCGGGAGAAATCGACGGGGAGGATGACGACGTGAGGCGCGAGGACTGCATTCTCTTCAGCGGCGGGGCGCGGGGAACCGAGGCGGCGTTCGGCGCGGCCGCGGAGCGCCACCGGATCGACGAGGTGAACTTCACCTTCGAGGGGCACGAGACGACGCGCCGGCGCGGGCTGCGCGTGCTGACCAACGCGGAGCTCCGGCGCGGGGACGTGAGCCTCGCCTACGTCAGCAAGCTGATGCACCGGAAGTATCCGGACACCCCCCTCTTCCGGAAGGTGCTGCAGACCCTCTGGCACCAGGTACAGAACGGGCAGGAGATCTTCGTCGTCGGGAAGATCCAGCCAGACCTCACGGTGGTTGGCGGCACGGGGATCGCGGCGGAGTTCGGGAAGCTCTTCAACAAGCCGCTCTTCGTCTTCGACCAGGCGCAGAACGGGTGGTTCTCGTGGACGGGCGAGGGCTTCGAGTCGGCGCGCGAGCCCGCCATCCGCCAGCCCCTCTTCTGCGGGACGGGAACCCGCTTTCTCGAGGACAACGGCCGCGCGGCGATCGACGCCCTCTTCGCGCGCACCTTCTCCTGAACCGCCCCTGTCCCGTCCCCGGCAGGCGGGCCGGTCGCTCGTTCAGCCCGCGGACGGATCGAGCTCCGGCGCGAGGCGCTCGTTGCACATGATCGGATCGCCCTGAACGCGGCCACGCGCGGGCGCCCTGGCCAGACCGCCGTCCGCAGGCCGAGGGGCCGCGCTTCTGACGCGCCTCCGGCGAGCTAGCGCGCGCGAGACGCGTCGCACGAGCTTGCCCATACGGCCGCCGCACATGGCGAGCAGCGGGCGGAGGTCGTCGGGCGCGAAGTACGCCGCTTCCTCGACCCCCCGCAGCGAGCGGAGCCAGGCCCCGAGGGTCAGCGTGCGCTCGGCGCGGTAGCGTAGCGAGGACGCCAGGTCGAAGTCCTCCACGATCCACCGCCGTCCCTCGCGCACGCTCCCGGCGCGCACCGGCTGTCCCGTGAGGTCGAGGTACATCGCCCGGATCACGTCCATCCCGCTGTCCGACACGAAGAGCCGGAACGTCGCCCCCACCCGGGGGTTCACGTCGAGCACCTTGTACTGGCCGTCGCGCGCATCGAAGCGGTACCCGATGTCGAGGACGCCGCGATAGCCGATGGCGTGCATGAACGCCATCGTCGTCCGTGCCACGGTCTCGTTCCGCAGGCAGATGCCGAGCGTCGTGGCACCGCGGTGGACGGGGTACTGCCGGATCTTCTTGCCCGTGATGCCCACGAGGCACTGCGAGCGCGCGTTGAAGTATCCGTTGAACATCCACACCGTGTCGTCGCCGCCCGGGATGTACTCCTGGAGCATGAGATTCGGGTCGCGGGGATCCTCGAGGCGGTCGTACGCGTCGAGCAGCTCCTGCCGGGAGTGGACGATGAGCATCCGCTGACCCCGCTCCCGCCACAGGCGGAGGCCGTCGATCCCCTTCAGCATGACGGGGAAGACGGCGTCCTCGACGAATTCCAGCACGTCCGCCCGACACTCGGGAAACACCGCCTGCGCGGTCGGTACCCCGCAGCGCCGGGCGAGAAAGTGCATCCGCTTCTTGCTGCACAGGTCGCCGACCAGCTCCGGATCGAGGTCCACGCCGATGTACGCGCCGCCCAGCGTGGTGCGATGGGTGGCCACGAAGAGCGCGGCGTCGTCCGTGGTGGGGATGAGAATCGGGCGGCGCCCGATGCCATGCGACGCGTCGAGGAGCGTGCGCACGGCGCTCTCGGCGTCGTCGAGCCGACAGGGGAAGACCTGGCGGCAGTAGCGGGAGACGCAGGCGGGCGCACGGGCATCGAGATCCGCCACGTATACCGGTGCCCCCATTCGTCCGAGACTGCGCGCGATCCCGAGCGGCCCGTGATTGACCGCCTGCAGGATCATGACGGGGGTCGACGTCTCGATGGGCATCACGCGCCCCCCGCCTGCGCGGCGGCCGCGCCGCCTGCCTGCTCGTCGGTCTCCGCCGGCAGCATGACGACCTCGGGGCCCTCGAGCCGGAAGACGTCCTCCAGGTCGTTGACGTGGCCGAGGATGAAGTCGAGGTCGCGGCGCTGACCACTTTCCCGCAGGTAGGCAGCACTCTTGCCGCCGGCGCAGGCGGTGGCCGGCGCGGCGGCCCACCGGTTCACGACCGCCGTCGTCCTCGCATCCGCCGCCCGGTACCCGAGCCGCATCAGGTCGGCCGCGATCCAGGCGCAGCAGATCTGGTCCTCCTTCCGGAATTCCCCGCGGCTGCCCGCGCCGATCACGGCGATCCGGTCGTGCCGGCCCGCGAGATAGGCGGCGATCGACGCCGCGTTGCGGAAGCAAGCGAGGTAGACCGCCAGGCCGTCGCGGGCCGCATGCATCAGGCGCGTTCCCGACGAGGAGAGGAGGACCATCGGACGAGCGATGTCCTTCCGCATCGCGACCTCGGCGGGGCTGTTGTTGATGGCGAAGCCACGCGGCTTGATCCCCGCGAGCTCACCCACGAGCAGCGGGTTCGGCAGCCGACTCCGGAGCCGCCATGCCGCCTCCAGCGAGGGGACGGGGAAGCAACGCCTGCCGAGCGCCACGGCGCCCACCGCCGTCGTGGTGGCGCGGATGACGTCGACGACCACCAGCGCATGGTCCTGTAGATAACGGGCGGCGCTCTCCGGGAAGCAATCGATGACGACGTGCCGTTCCATGGTAGCCGTTACTCCGTCGAGAACGCCCACTATCGACCCCCTGCCGCGGCATGGAGCGCCGGACTGGCCGGACGCAGCTGCGGTTTGCCGAAGGCGTCCGAGTGCAGGCCACGGCGGTAGATCTCGACGCGCAGGATCTCCTCCAGCCTGACGTTGCAGAGATGGACCTCGGCACCGAAGTGATCGAGGAACGCGAACTGGCTCGGCTTGTTGGGCGCCTCGAACATCACCGTCTCGAGCCCGAAGGCGCGTGCGAGACGATCCGCCAGGGTGCCGTTCAGGCGGCCCTGCTCGTCGAACAGCCCCACCCCGCAGGCGCTCTCGCGTCCCTCGATGACGAGCTGACGCGCTCCCGCGTCGAGCCACCGCTGCCCGCGGTCGATCAGCTCCACCACGCCCTCGCGCGTGAAGGGTCCGCCGTGCTTCTTGCCCAGCTCGAACTGGATCTCGAGGCCGCGCGCGTGAACCATGCGGGCGACGTCGCGCGGCCGGAGCGGCATGTCCGTGAAGCCCTCTCCCGCCTCGATCCGCGTGACGCCGATGTCGGCGCAGAGGTCGAGGTATGCCGGGAGCGCCCCTTGCGCCACCGCCACCTCGAACGGTCCCCCGCCCGTGACCGTCGGCACCCCGTGTCGTCGCGCGTCGGCGACCTTCCGCCGCACGGCCTGCTCGCGCGCGATCATCCAGCAGGCCATGGAGATCTTCAGGATCGACATCAGGTGCGCGCTCTGGTCGAGGTGACTCTCGAGCGTCACCGGGTCGTAGCCGGGATCGAATGGGCTGGTCATCGGCGGCAGGTCGCGGACACCGATCAGGCGCAGATACGCGTCGGTGTGCAGACGGCCGATCTCGGGCATGTCGGGGTGCATCGCCTTCCCTTTCACGAATGCAACGCGGCCGAGGGCGCCCCATGGCCGCGGGTTCGCATGTAGATCACGGTGGACTCACGCGCCGCGGAGCTTCGCGCCGTCCGGCCCGGGTTGGCCGCCTCCTCCATGGTGCGGCTCTCCATGCCGTACCGCTCCCGCAGCCGGTCGAAGCAGATGAGGATGCGGCGCAGGACCCGCAGGTTCTCGTGGAGGTGGCCCCCGAAATCGTGCGGGTGCCACCACAGATGGTAGGTCCGCCCGGACGTCGCCGCGTCGGTCAGGTCGGTGGTGATGCGCCGCAGCCGCAGCGGCTCGAGTCGCCGCAGCGCCGGCGCGTAGGGTCGGAGGTAGCGGCTGGCGGGGACGTCCGTCGCCGCCGCTCCGCTCGCCGGGTCGATGCGGGCGGCATTCCCGCCCGACAAGGGGAGGTAGGCGTCCGCGAGGCGGATTCCCCGCCGGAGGAGCGACTCGTCCCCGTCGGGTCGCTCGCGGTAGATCCAGGACGGCTGGTTCCCCCGGTAGGCGGTGAGGCCCAGCGCTCCGCACTCGGCGATGCAGGCCGCGGTGGTCTGGTTGCGGGGGAACACGATGCTCCGGGGCGCCCGACCGATCTTCCGCCGCATCACGGCGGTCGCGGCCTCCAGATCGGCCCGGAAGTCGCCCGGCGTCTGACCCGCCTCGAGGCAATAGTAGTGCGAGAAGGTGTGCGTCCCGATCTCCTGATGCGGCGTCTCCGCGATGCACCGGATGAGCGACGGCGCGAAATGAAAGGGGTCGTCGGCCTCGCTCTCGCCCAGGCTGGAGAGGAGCCCGTACGGCGACAGCTCGCCCCGAGTGTACGCGGGCCGCCGGCTCGGCAGCCCGGCGAGCAGCTCGCGCTTGCTCTCGAAGAAGAGGAGACCGACGGTCGCCCAGGTCGCGTGCACCGCGAACTCCCGGAAGAGCGCGAGCATGGCCGGCACGGCCGCGCGCGCGCCGAGAAGATTGCGCCGGTACCCCTCGGCGGACCACTTGTCGTGGACGCCCCAGTGGAGCTCGAAGTCGAGCGAGATCACGAGGGCCGCTGTCGTGTCAGCCGGCATTCGGTTCCGCTTTCAGGAGCACCGCGCCCGCGGCGGCGGCCAGGGTGAGGGAGGCACTTGGTCGCCCGTTGAGGTCGACGTATCCGGCCTGGAGCGCGACCGTACGGGGCGCGGCGTCGGGCGGATTCACGAGCGCCACGCCGAGTTGGAAGTCGCGCCTCAGCACACCGCTCCACGCGTATCGCGGGCCGAGCGGATCCCCGAGCGACACGTTGTAGCCCTTCCACCAGTCGCCGGGCCGCCCGCCGCGGTCGTTGCCCAGCCAGTCGCCGCCCGTGCTCACGAGGAAATACGCGGCGAGGCCGTACTCCCGCTGCGGTTCGTTCTGGGCCCCGGCGTCGAACACCACGCCCTTCCCGGAGGCGTGGAGCCAGTCGATGTGGCTGAGGAGCGTGTCGAAGCCATACGGTCCCGCACCGCCCCGGATTCCCGGATCGTTCACGCCGCGCTCGAGGTTGATCACGGAGGCACTCTCGAGCTCCCGTGCCACGTCGGGCGCATCGTGCCCGGCGAACCAGAGCGCATTGTGCACCAGCTCGGCATTCGGGAACGCGGCCGCGATGGCCTGGGTGAAGTCCGCGACGTAGCGCTGCCAGTCGGCCTCCGTCATCTGCTGGCCGGTGCGCGGGTCGATGGGCGGCACCGCTTGGCCGCTGCCGTCACTCACGCGGGACAGGAGGAGGTTCACGTCGTCGACGAAGAGCCCGAGATAGCCCTTCGCCAGCAGACCGCCGGCGTCCGAGATCCAGCGGGCCCGGAAGGCGGGGCTCCCCACGTCACCCGCGTACTGCGGGCAGCTCCCTCCCGCACACCCGAACGGGATGTACAGGGCGTTACCCCTCGCGTCGCGGAGGATCCACTCCGGATGCTGCTGTGCCAGGGCCGACCCGAGATAGATCGCGTAGAGATCCTTGTAAACCCAGGCGTTCGGGAACCAGCGCAGACGGGAATCGAAGTAGGGCGAGTAGGTGAGCATGCGCGAGTAGTGCTGTTGCATCCATCGCTGCGCCGCCAGCGATGGGTCGCGGGTGACGACATCGAACGCGGAGTTGGCGACGCGGAAGAAGCGCACACTGCCTGCCGAGTCAGGGGAGGTTGGTGCGGCGGCCAGGCGCGCCTGACAGGCCAGCAACGGCAGCGCGACGGCCAAGGTGAGAGCGAGCAAACGTTTCATGCGACTTCTCCCGAACCGACGAGCGCGCGGTGGGAGCGCGGGTTCCACCCGCAGGCTTCCTCGTACGACTCGTGCAACGCTTCCATCATCCCGCCGACCCCGAACTCCCGCGCGACACGCGACCGGGCTGCCTCGCCGACTGCACGGCGTGTGTCTCCGTCGCGCGCCATGCGCCGCAGGGACGTCGCCAAGGCGCGAGGATCGTCCGCCGGGACCACTCGCCCGCCGTCACCCACCGCCGCCCGCATGCCTCCCACGTCCGAGCACACGACCGGCAGGCCGTGCGCCATCGCTTCCAGGACCGAGAACGGCAGACCCTCGGAGCGTGACGGCTGGACGAAGACGTCGGCGGCGGCGAGAAAGCCGGAGACGTCCTCGTGGTATCCGCAGAAGCGCACGGGGA
>DATILR010000007.1:0-21165 GCA_035476275.1 Binatus sp. (SeqCode)
CTCGACGCCATCGTCGTCGCGACCGCCTCCGCCGAGCTCGCGTTCCCGTCCCTCGCCTGCCTCCTGCAGGCCCGCCTCGGCGCCGAGCCCACCCCCGCCTTCGACCTCGCGGCGGCGTGCGCTGGGTTCGTCTACGGCCTCGGCGTCGCGGACGCGATGCTGCGGAGCGGCTCGGCGCGCACGCTCCTTCTGGTCGGCGCGGACGCGCTGGGGGCGATGGTTGCCCGCACCGACCGCGTCTGCGGCCCGCTCTTCGGCGACGCGGCGGGAGCGGTCGTGCTGCGTGCAGAGGCGGGCGAGCGGGGCATCCTGCGCGTCATGCTCCGCGCGCGCGGCGCCCAGGCGAATCTGCTCGAGCTGCCCGCGGGCGGCCCGCTCGACACCGGGCTCGCGCCGCGGCCCGACGCCCTCTGCATGCGGATGCGGGGACCGGACCTCTTCCGCGCCGCGGTGAACGAGCTGCTCGCGGTCACGCGCGACCTCCTCGCCGCGTGCGATCTCACCGTTACGGACGTCACGCTCCTGATTCCGCACCAGGCGAACGCCCGCATCATCGCCGCCCTCACCGAGCACCTGGGCCTCCCGCCCGAGCGCGTGTACGCGAACCTCGACCGCTACGGCAACACGTCGGCGGCCTCCGTCCCCGTCGCCCTCGACGAGGCGTGGCGAGGTGGACGGATCCACGAAGGCGACCTTCTCGTGCTCAACGCGGTCGGGGGCGGCCTCACCTGGGGTGCGGCCGCGGTGCGCTTCTGACGCCGAGCGGCTGCGGGCTGCTGCTTCACCGTTCTCGAGGGTGCGCGATGACACCGTTCCTCCGCCCGCGCGGGCGCGCCTCGCTGATCGTCGACCTCGCTCTGGCCCTCGCTCTGGCCCTGCTGCCCGCCTGCGCAACACGGCCACGGCCGACGACCGGCCTCGAAGGCGATCGGATCGTCAACCTCGCCACGATCGAGTCGCAGATCGAGGCTTACCACGACAGCGGGCGGTGGGCCGTCGAGCAGGCGGGCGTGGCCGAGAGGGCCCGCGTCGCCCTGGACGAACGCCTCCCCGGGGTGTCGAGGCCAGCCATCGTCTTCGACATCGACGACACGGTGCTCTCGAACTATCCCGTCCGAAAGGACGCGGCCTTCGGTTTCGTTCAGGCGCTGTGGACGAAGTGGGCGGAGACCGATCCGGCGCCGGCGATCGAGGGCACGGTGGCCCTCTACCACCACGCCCTGGCGCGCGGCGTCGCCGTCTTCTTCATCACGGGGCGCCGCGAGCCGTTGCGGGCGGCGACGGAGCGGCAGCTCCGTGACGCCGGCGTGGATCGCTGGACGGGGCTGTACCTCGAGCCCGCCGACTACGCCGAACCCTCGGTCGTGCCGTACAAATCGGGTGTGCGGCGGAAGATCACCGAGGACGGGTATCGAATCCTCGTCAATATCGGCGACCAGTGGAGTGACCTCGAGGGCGGCTTCGCCGACACGACCTTCAAGCTGCCGAATCCCATGTACTTCATCCCGTAGCCGGCGCCTCATACGAAGACGAGGAGGATGAAGGCGCCGAAGAGGACGAACTGCACCAGCCCCTCGAGCGCGCTCGTCGAGCCGTCGGCCTCGGTGATGCTGGCGACGAGGAGCGAGATCACCATCAGCCCTGCCTGGGTAGAGGTCAGACCGAGGACGATCTCGCGCCCGGCGAGGAAGGTGATGATCAGCACCACCGGAATCGTGAGCGCGATGGTCGACAGCGCCGAGCCGAGCGCGATGTTGATCATCCGCTGCATGTCGTCCCGCAACGCCGCCCGGATCGCGGTCAGGGACTCCGGCGAGGCGATGATGATGGCAATGATCAGCGCGGGCAGCTGAGCCGGGAAGTGCAGGATCTCCACGGTGTCGTCGAGGGCGATCGAGAGGTACTCGACCAGCACGGAGATGGCGACGATCGTCAACACGAGGAGGGTCGCGTGATACCCGCCCCGGATCGCGGCGCGCTCCGGCGCGGAGGGGTGGTGCGCCGCCGACGACGCCTCAAAGGTGAAGAAGTGGGCGTGCTTCCTCGTCTGCACGTGGAGGAAGAAGCCGTACAGCAGGAGGGAGGCGAAGATGAGGAAGACTTCGAGATCCGGCTCCTGAGCGGGCGTCAGCGTGTCGGGGAGGACGAGGGCGAGGCCGGTCAGGGCGAAGAGCATGGTGAGGAAGACCTTCGAGCTCTTCAGGTTGTAGCGCTGCTCGCCGTAGCGCAGCCCGCCCAGCAGCAGTGAGAGCCCGACGAGGCCGTTCACCAGGAGCATCACGGTCGCGAAGATCGTGTCGCGGGCGAGGGTCGGATCGTTCTGGCCGTGGAGGATCATGGTGGTCAGCATGACGACCTCGACGGTCACCGCCGATATCGTCAGGATGAGGGTCCCGTAGGGCTCGCCGTACTTCTCCGCGAGCCGCTCGGCATGGCGCACCACCCCCAGCGCCGCGAACACGACGACGAGGAAGATGTAGACGAGCAGGGCCTCGGTGAGGAAGCCGAAGTGTCCGACTTCCCCGATTTCCGGACTTTCGGAGATGAGCTTGAGCGGCACGATCGAGAACACGGCCAGGGCAAGCGAGCGCTCCGCGCGGAGAAGGTGGAGGATCCGGGAGGTGACGCTTCGTCCCGCACCTGCACTTTCGGGCGAGCGCGGGACGGCGTGGTCGCCGGCCGAGCGCATCGAGCGAGTCCCGCGCGTGATCATGGGTTCCCTGGCGCGCCTACGTGCGCTCCCAGCGGTCCCGCTGTCAACTCCTCACGCGTCCACCGCCGGGAGGGCAGCCTCACAGCCGCGAGTTGAAAAGCCGAGGCCCCTCGCCTAGTCTCCGCCTGCCGTCGAGCCCGTGAGGATGGCAGCGTCAGTCGAGGAGGTCGTCCGCGACCTGGTGGCGAAGCACTTCGACATCCCGCGCCGGGAGGTGGACCTCGCCATGCCGATCAGCGAGGCTCCAGACTCCCTCAAGATGAGCGAGCTCGTGATCGCCCTCGAGGAACATTTCGACGTCGCGCTCGAGGACCGCGAGATCGCCGGCGCGCGGATGCTCGGCGACCTGGTGACGATGGTGAGCGAGAAGCTCGCTGCGGCCGGACACGCCTAGCCGCCAGCCCAGGCGTGACCGGATCCGAGCAGCGGGCGGCCGTCGACGCCTGTCGCGAGGCGCCGCGGGGTGAGGCTCCACCCACCCGGCTGCTGCTCGCCGCCGTCGGCACCACCTCCCTGGCCGCCGTCTACCTCGAAGTCTCGCTCATGAAGCTCGTCTCGGTCATGTACTACTCGATCTTCGTCTACGCAGTGATCGCGGTCGCCCTGCTCGGTTTCGGCGCGGCGGGCACGGCGCTCGCCCTCGCCGCCCCGGCGTCGCCCGGCACGGCGCTCCGCCGGATGGCCCGGTGCTGCATCGGCTTCTCGGCCGCCGCGCTCCCCACCTTCCTCGCCGTCAACGCGATCGACGTGCCGGCCGCGGTGCTCTTCGGCTCGCTCCGCGGGCTGCCCTTGCTCCTTCTCGTCTACCTCCTGCTGACGGTGCCCTTCCTGCTCCTCGGCCTTGCGATCGCCTCGGCGTTCGCCGCCTTTCCGGAAGCCGTCAACCGGCTCTACTTCGCCGATCTGCTCGGCGCCGGCACGGGGAGTGCGCTCGCGATCGCGAGCGTCCCGTGGCTCGGCGGTCTCGCCCTCCTCACGGCGGCGGGCCTGCTCGGCGCGATCGGAGGCAGGTTCGCGTCGCGGGCGGCTGGACGACGCGGGGGCATGGCGCTCGCCCTCGCCGGCATCAACCTCGCCCTGCTCGTCGTGTTCGCCGGCTGGCATCCCTTCGACGTGCACGTCGCGCCGGACAAGCACGGGCCCATCCAGTCGCGAGCCGTCAAGCCCGGCGGCCTCGCCGTTCCCTTCTCCCGCTGGAGCGCCTACGGCCGGATCGACGTCACCGAGCCGTTCCGCTCCCTTCCGCTCTTCGGCGGCGACCTGAGCCCACGCTTCGGCGACGTCCGCATCGAGCAGCGCATGCTGACGGTCGACGGCGCGGCGCCCGCCTTCCTCTACCGCGTCGACGGCGCGCCCGGGGATCTCGACTTCCTCGCCGGCACCTCGCAATCGGCCGTCTACCGCCTGCGTCCCCGGCCGCACGTGCTGGTGATCGGCGTCGGCGGCGCGACCGACATCCTGATCGCGCTCCACCAGGGCGCGACGCGGGTGCGCGGCGTCGAGCTGAACGCCGTCACGGCGGAAGCGGTGCGCGACGTCTTCGGCCCCTACGTGGGGAACGTGCTGCGCGACCCGAGGGTCGAGCTGGTCGTCGCCGAGGGGCGGAACTTCGTCGCCCGGGATCGCGACACCTACGACATCGTCCAGCTGAGCGGCGTCGACACCGGCGTCGGGCTCGGCGCCGCGGGGCTCGGGACGATGCCGGAGAGCTACCTCTACACGGTCGAGGCGATGACGGACTTCCTCCGGCGGCTCGCGCCCGAGGGTATCCTCTCGATCACCCGCGACATCCGCTTCGGCTGGGCACAGCGCCTCTGCGCCATTGCCCGCGCCGCGCTCCTCAACGAGGGGCTCGATCCGACGTCGCGGATCGCCGTCCTCGAGGGCAAGATGTGGGGCTGGGCGACGGTGCTCGTCAAGCGCGAGCCCTTCACGCCGACCGAGGTGGATAGTCTGCGCGAGTTCGCCGACCGCTACGACTTCCCGCTCGTCTATGATCCGCTCGTGCCCGGGTCGGGAATTTTCGACCGCGTCGTGCGAGGGGGTGTGGAGCGCGAGGACGACATGGACCTCCGGCCGTCCACCGACGACTGGCCGTTCTTCTTCCTGAACATTCCATGGATGCGGCTCCTGCCCGCGCTGCGCGCCCAGCCGAGCCCGCTCACGAACCCGATCGCGTTCCTCCTCACGAGCCTCGCCGGGCTCGTCGGGCTGGCGGTCCTCCTGATCGCCTGGCCCCTCTGGCGGCGGCGCCGGGAGCCCACGGACACACGGGCCTGGGCGATGATGGGCTACTTCGTCGCCCTGGGCGCTGGCTTCATGCTGGTCGAGGTCGCGCTCATGCAGCGCTTCACAGTCTTTCTCGGCAATCCGGCGCTGGCGGTGGCAACGGTGCTGGCCGTGCTGCTCGTGAGCTCGGGGCTGGGAAGCTACTCGGCACGCGCCTGGCGGGTGCGCGGCCAGGATCGCCTCCCGCTCGCGATTACCTGGATCATCGTCATGCTCCTCTTCTTCGCCTCCCCGTTCCTCCGGACATTGCTCCACCAGCTTCTCTGGATGCCGTCGGCGGTCCGCCTCGCCGTCGCCGCCATTCTCGTCGGTCTCGTCGGGTTCGCGATGGGCATCCCGTTTCCGAGCGGCCTCGCCCGCGTAGCGGAGCACGCGAAGCCGCTCGTTCCCTGGGGATGGGGGATCAACGGCGTTGCCTCCGTGGTGGCGTCGCTCGGCAGCTACCTGCTCGGCATGGTGGTCGGCTACACGCCGATGTTCTACCTCGGCGCGGCTCTCTACGGTGGTGCGCTCGCCCTCGCCCGCAGGCTCTAGGCGGCGCTGGGCGTGGCACCTCGGCGCGGCCACGCTGTTCGCGGTGCTCGCCGTGGCCGGCCAGCGACGGCTCGCCGCCGGGCTCGGCGACCACGTGTTCTTCCAGGAGCTGCCGGCCGGCAACGATTGCCTGCTGCACGTCTGGACGCTCGCCTGGGACCACCATGCTCTCGCCACCCATCCGGCGGAGGTGCTCGACGCGAACATCTTCTACCCGTACCCGAGCACGCTCCTCTACTCCGATCACCTGCTCGGGCTGGCCGTCCTGCTCGCACCGCTCCGTCTGGTCACGGCCAACCCCGTCCTGATCCACAACCTCGTCACCCTCGCGGCGCCGGCGCTCGACGCGTTGGCGCTCTACGCGCTCGCCCTCGTCCTCACGGGCGAGCCCGCCGCCGCGCTCCTGGGCGCCCTGCTCTACGGCTTCGCGCCGCTCCGCTTCACCGTCGACTGCTGCCAGGTCCAGATGCTGGCCGCCTGGTGGCTCCCCCTGCTCTTCCTCTTCGCGCGTCGTGCCCTCGCCCGCGACTCCCTGCGCGATGGGCTCCTCGCCGGGATCGTGCTCGCCCTCCAAGGGCTGACGGGCATCTACCTGACGGCCTTCGTCCTCCCCTTCCTCCTCGTCGCCCACCTCTTCTGGCTGCGTCGCTTTCCCCCGGGCACACACCGACGGGGATGGGGCGCGCTCCTTCTCGCCGAGCTCGTGGCGATCGCCCTCCTCGTCCCCATCGCGCTCGCGTACCGAGGGGTTCAGGAGAGCCTCGGTGTCTCGCGCTCGGTGGCCCTGAACGAGCTCCTGGCGCTCCGTCCGCAATGGCTCGCCGAGTATCTTCCGGTGCTGTCGCTCGGCAGCCTGTCGGTGGCCGGCCTTCTCGTGCGTCGCGGCGTTCCGCAGCCTTTCGGGAGCGAGCGGGGGCTCTTCGTCACCATCACGGTAGGCGCGCTCCTCCTCGCCATGGGACCGGCGATCCCGCTACCCGCGGGCTGGGGAGATGTGAAGGGACCGTACACCCTGCTGCTCGCGTTGCCGGGCTACGATGCCCTGCGCGTCCCCGCCCGCATGGTGCACGTGGGTCTTCTCGGAGCCGCCCTGCTGGCCGCAGGAGGGTTCGCCGCGCTCGTCCGCCGTCTCCCTCGGCGGCTGCGTCCGATCGCGGCGGCGCTGGTGGCAGCCTGCGTCCTCCTCGAATCGTGGCGGCCACCAGTAGCGACCATCCCGGCCCCCCCGCGGGATCCCAATCCGGCCTACACGTGGCTCGCCGGGGCTCACCAGAGCCTCCGCCTGGTCGAGCTGCCGATCGACCAGTTCGTCTCCTCGTCCGTGTACCAGTACCGGACGATGGCGCACTGGAAGCGCACCCTCAACGGCAACATGGGGCTCGTGCCGCCGCTCTACCCATACATGGTCCACCAGCTCACACGCTTTCCCGATCCGGACGTGGTGGCGACGCTGCGCGCGCTCGGCATCACCCACGCCCTCGTCCATCGGAAGGCGCTCGCACCGCGCGATCGCGAACGGATCGCCGCGATCGAGCGCGATCCCGGGACCCCGATCGGGGTCCCGTTCACGAGCGACGACGCGGTCGTCCTGGCGCTGGGCTCGAGGCCGCTGCCCGCCAGCCCCGAGCTCCGGGGGCACAAGATCGATCACGCGAGCTGGCAGGTGCGCGCCTCGCACGGCGCCGCGCTCGCCGCGCACGCGATCGATGCGAGCCTGCGGACGAGCTGGCGGAACTGGGGCGATCTCGAGGCCTCGCTCCGCGCCTGGTACGATCCCGTCCCCTTCCTGACCCGCTGGCAGGAGTTCCTGGCGACTCAGCCGTCGCGCCTGGAGCTCGATCTCGCAACGCCGGTGCGGATGACGGCCGTCGTCCTGCGGCTCGGCGGTAGCGACCCGATGGTCGTGCCGGCGATGCGCCTCGAGAGCTCGCTCGACGGGGGCACCTGGACACCGCTCCCGGGAGACCTGGCGCCCTTACCCGACGTCCGCGGGCTGATCGACCACGCCAGGGACATCCGCGTCGCGCTCGTCTTCGGCGCGCCCGTGCCCGCGCGGTTCCTGCGCCTCTCCGTCGACGGCTTCGACTGCCATCTCGGCGATCTCGAGGTCTATGCCGACTAGAGCCGTCGCGGTGGGCGTCCTCGCCGGCTTCTCGCTCCTCACGCTGCTCGTCTTCCGTCCGACGCTGTCCGAGGTCGCGCACACCGCGCCCGCCTTCCACGGCCTGGTGGCCGACGCGCTCCTCCTGATGTGGGCGACCAGCCACGTGTCGCGTGCCCTGTTCGTCGATCCGCTCCACCTCTTCGAGGCCGGCATCTACTACCCTGCCCATCACGCGCTGGCCTTCGGGGATCACATGATCGGTCAGGCGCTCGTCGGGCTCCCCGTCTGGCTCGCGACGCGGAACCCGGTGCTCGAGTACAACGTGCTCGCGCTCGCCTCCTACGCTCTCGGGGCGACCGCCATGTTCCTCTACGTGCGCGAGGCGATCGGCGGCGTCGCTCCCGCGCTCACGGCGGGGCTCGTCTACGCCTTCACCCCCTTCCGCTTCCACTCGCCGCTCTGGCTCCAGGTTCTGTTCACGCCGTTCATGCCGCTCGCGCTCCTCTTTTGGGTCCGCTTCCTCCGCACGCTTGCCGTTACCGACTGGGCGCTCTGGGTCCTCTGCTGGGTCGCCCACGGCCTCATGGGCATGTACCTGGCGCTCTACTTCGGCCTGACCATGACGATCCTCGCGCTCCTCGCGCTCGTCGCCGCCCCGGGCCGCTCGACGCGTCGTCTTCGTCTCGGCGTCCTCCTCGCCCCGCTGGCAACGCTCGGCCTCCTCGCTCCCACCCTCTGGCCGTACCTCGTGCTCCGTCTCACGCAGGGTCACGTGCGCGAAGTCGGGCTCGACACGCCCCTCAGCTTCTTCCTCCCCGGTCCCGGGACGCTCAGCGGCCGGCT
Organism: Binatus sp. (SeqCode); assembly: GCA_035476275.1. GTDB lineage: Bacteria > Desulfobacterota > Binatia > DP-6 > DP-6 > DP-23. The sequence continues at coordinate 8,484 of DATILR010000007.1, forward strand.
CGCCGGTCTCGAGGGATTCGCGCAGTTCGGGCCGGGCCTCGTGGTCGGGGCGCTCGGGGTGCTGGGCCTCGTTGCGGGAGGGGTGCGGGCCCGCGTGGAAGGGAGCCACCGGCGCTTTCTCTGGCAGGCCCACACCCTCGGCCTGGTGACGACGCTCTGCCTCATCCTCGTCCCGATGCGCTTCCAGCTCGCGATCCCCGGTCTCGACATGCTCCGCAACACCGACCGCGCATTCTTCGTGAGCCTCCTCTTCATCGCCGTCTTCGTGGGCGAGGGGGTAGCGTGGCTCACGGCGCGCCCCCGCACGCCGCGTCTCCGCGCGGCGGTCGCCCTGGCGCTCCTGGTCGTGCTCGTCGTCGACATGGGGACCCCACCGCGGGAGCGGAAGCGGCTTCCACTCGGCCGCGAGATCCCGCCCGCCTACGGCTGGCTCGGCGAGCTGCCCGCCGACCAGGTGGTCTACGAGCAGCTGAACGGTCCCGAGGCACTGGCGCTCTCGATGTACTTCGGCATCTTCCACCGGAGGCGCCTGGTCGACGGGTACAGCGGCTTCACCAGCCCCGGCGCCGCTTACCTGACGCAGCAGCTCTTCCATTTTCCGGAGGCCGATGCGCTCCGTCTCCTCGACCGCATCGGCGTCGGGCACGTCCTCTCGCACTTCCCGACTCCCGAGGCGGCGGAGGCGGCCGTCACGCGGCTCCCGCCGTCGCTCGCCGTCGAGGCGCACTTCGGGACGGATGTCGTCTTCGCAGTGCGGGGCCCGATCCCACGAGCGGCGGTCACCGACGTGGTCGCGCCGCTTCCCCGGGGAGATTGGAAGCTCACGGCCAGCAGTGGGAGCGAGACGCTGCCCGCTCTGCGCGACGGCGACCGGAGGACCGCCTGGCGGGCCAAGACGGTGCACGGCGACCCCCCGCCCTGGGTCGTGGTCGATCTCGGCGCCCTCCATGCCATCACTGGCGTGCGCTGCGTGCCGCTCCGTGCCGACGCGCCCGGGGTCTACCTCGCTGACGTCGACCTCTCCCCCGATGCCGCTGCCTGGACGCCGACCGGCGCGCGCTTCCTCCCCGACTCGCTCGCCACGCTGCTCGATGACCCGGCCGACCTCGCCTACTACGAAGCTCGCTTCCCCACCCGGGCGGCCCGCTACGTCCGCCTTCGCAATCCCGCGCTGGCATTCTGGGGCGGCCCATGGGAGATCGCCGAGCTCGACGTCCTGGAGGGCGGGGAAGGACCGCGGTGAGCGTTTCCCAGAGCCGCGTGCTGATCATCGTGCCAACGCTGAACGAGCGGGCGAACCTTCGCGAGCTCTGCGAGGGCATCCGTGCCTACGTCCCCGCGGCCGACGTGCTCGTGGTCGACGACGGCTCGAGCGACGGAACGGCCGAGCTCGCGCGGGCACTCGGCACCGAGCTGGGCCGCGTGGACGTGATCGAGCGCGGGCGGCGTCTCGGGATCGGCAGCGCCTACCGCGAAGGCTTCTCGCGCGGTCTCGCGCGGGGCTACGAGCGGCTCGTCTCGATGGACGCGGATCTCTCGCACGAGCCCCGCTACCTCCCGGCGCTGATCGGCGCCGCCGAGGAGGCCGGAGTCGCGATCGGATCGCGCTACCAGCGCGGCATCAGCGTCGTGAACTGGAGCCTCAAGCGGCTCGCGCTGAGCGTGGGCGCCAATTGGTACGCCCGAATCGTCACCGGCCTGCCCGTCCAGGACTGCACGAGCGGGTTTCAATGCTTCCGCCGTGAAGTCCTGGAGGCGATCGGCGTCGAGCGCCTCCGTTTCAACGGCTACGCCTTCCTGGTCGAGGTGAAGTACCGGGCACACCGCCGGGGCTTCCGGCTCCGGGAGGTGCCGATCATCTTCGTCGAGCGGCGCTGGGGGCTCTCCAAGAACGGCCTCGGCAGCATCCTGGGAGGCATGTGGGCGGTGTGGGCGCTGCGGGTGGGGCGTCCATGAGATCCAGGGCAACCGGTCAGCTCGTGTTCGCCGACTACCAGACGGAGGTCTACCTGCTGCGCAGCTACTCGCCCTCTCCCGCGCCGACCAGTCGCGGCGCCGCCCAGCCCGCGAGGTTGGCGTCGGGGACGGCTCCCGCCGGCCCCGTCGTGCGGAGCACGAGCTCGACCGTCTCGCCTGCCCACGGCGTGAGGTCGACCGCAACGTCGTGCCAGCACCGGTCCGCCGCACGGTCGTAGGGGTCGACCTCGGCAGAGACGACGAGGCGCTCGCTCCGTCCCGGCGCACGAACCGAGATGGCGAAGCGCACGCGCTGTGGGAGCAGATCGCCCCAGCGGTCCGCGTTCACGCCGTAGCCCACCTCGAACCTCGCCCCATTCTCGGCGGCGACGGAAAGCGCGACCGCCACCGTCGCGTCGGGCAACGTCGTGGTACGGAGCACGCGACGGAAGGGCCAGAGGGCTTCCCCGACCAGGGTTTGGCGCTCCGTCGGCGCCGTGACGTCGCGCGACGGACCGTCCTGCGGTTCGATCGTGCAGCGAGCCCGGGCGAGCGCGTCGTCGAGGAGTGAGCGCCCCGCCGGCGGGCTGGCGCGACGGAGCAGGAGGAAGGTGAACCCGCCCGGCTCACCGCCGAGCGTGCGGTCGATCGCGAAATGGTCGACGAGATGACGCATGAGGCCCGGCGCATAGTCCGCGAAGGGCGGAAAGTGTGGCGCCTGCGTCGGGCTGTAGACGACGAGCGCATCGCGGTCCTCCTCGAGCTGGCGCACGATCTCGGCGTCGCGGCTCGTCTGCTGCTCCACCGGCCACACGATGTAGAAGCGACCCAGGCCAGGGCGCACGGAGAGGAAATTGAGGAGCGGATGGTACGGCAGCGCGACCAGCGCCCCGCCGGGCGGCGGGGTCGTCGCGAGCGCGTCGATCGCCGCCTGGAGCGCCCGTGCCTGAGCGGGCGCCGCCTGCAGCATCCCGCGCCGGGAGACGACGGGCGTGGCGTAGCGCTCGCGCAGCTCGAGCGCCAGGACCGAGGAGACCGCCACGGCGACACCGAGCAAGGCGCAGAGGACGCTCCACAACACCACGCGCACGAGCCGCGGCGCGCCGCGCAGGCGGGCGAGGAGCGCGCTCCCGAGGAGGAGCGTCGGCGGATAGAGGACGAGGAGGTGCACCCAGTCGTGAGGACGATTGAACGCCACCAGGGCGGCGACCCCGAGCAGGGCGAGCAGGACTTCCCGCCGCGTGCGAAGCGTCGGCCGCCGCAGGGCCGGGAGGAGCACGAGGCCTGCCACGACCAGAAGGATCCAGGGCAGGTGATACCCGAGCTTCAGCGCGACATCGACGGCGGCGGTGTCACGGTAGACCGCGCTCGAGGTGATCTGCGGCAGGTAGAGGTCGTAGAGAACGGACGGAAGGTAGCTGAACAGATGTCCGCGCAGGCCCGGATCCTGGCTCACGAGCGGCCAGAGCGGCGGCCGTCCGAGATACGCGAAGTGCCGAGCCCCGAAGAGCGGGGCGACGATCGCCTCGCGGACGAGGTCCGGACCGAACCCCGCAGCGACGATCGCCGCACCCGCCGACGCGGCGACGAGACCCACGCCCGCCGCGAACGCCGCCAGAGCGCCTGCTCCAGGTCGACCGACGACGACCGCGACGGCGAGGACCGCCGTCACGGCGAGCCCCAGATCCTGCTTCGCCAGGATGCTGGTCGCGCTCACGACGCCGCCGACCGCGACGAGAACGAGGCCCTCGCGCGCGAACGCCTCGCCGACCACCCAGGTGGCAGTGAGCGCGAGGGTCACAGCGAGGGGCGAGTAGCTGAGCACCTGCCAGTGCGGATAGGCCCACACGCGGTACACGAGGAAGAGCGCCAGGATGCCGAGCGCGCCCCGACGTCCCCACGACCAGCGCGCGATCAGGTAGACGACGCCTGCTGCCACCGCGAAGATGAGGACGGCGAGCGCGCGCGCCGTCTCGACCGAGGTGCCGGCCAGCGCGAAGGCCGCGGCCGTCAGGTAGAAGATCCCTGGAAATGCATAGTGGACCGCGTCGGCATAGAGGCGGTGCCCCTGGCCGATGTCGGCGGCGATCTGCAGGATCGCCCCCTCGTCGACGAGATTGACGGCGCAGAGGCGGAACGGGAGCTGGAGCAGCACGACTCCCGCGACGATCCCGAGCGCGATGAAGCCGTCGCGCCCCGGGGTCACGTTCCGGCGTCTTTCACGAACAGGAACTCGAGCTGCTGGCCGAGCGTCACGGTCTGGTGCGCGACCGGATGGCACCCCGCGGTGGCAGCCCAGGCGATGATCTCTTCCGCGGTGTGGAAGCTGTTGTGGGGGGTGAGCAGCTGGTCCGCGAACAGGCTCCAGCCCACCGCGACGGGAATGCGCGTGCCACGGCCGCGCATGAGGAGGAACGCGAGCTCGACGAAGAGGAGGAAGACCGGGAAGACCGTCACGGCGAGCAGCGCCGTGCCACCGGGCAGGGCCGCGACCGCGCGGCAGAGCGGACCCGCGAGACGGAACACCCACCGGTACGGATGCGCGCGGCTGTACACGCGCACGAACAGGCGCCCCTCCGCCCGCAGGACGCGCACCAGCTCGGCCAGGGCCGCACGCGGCTCGCGCGTCGTCATGATCACGCCGCGCGAGATCACGAGGTCGGCGGCGCCGGTGCGGACCGGCAGCGACAGATTATCGCCCTGAACGAGGGGCACGCGGCGCTCCGCTCCCTGCGCCCGGCGGAGCGATTCCCGGCTCAGGTCGAGCCCGATCACGACGCTCCCCGGGGCGTACTCGCGGACCAGCCGGGACACGATCCCGGTGCCGCAGCCGACGTCGACGACGACCTTCCCCGGGCCCGCCGCCTCCCGGATGGCGCGCCCGAGCAGGCTCCCGTCGAGCTGCAGCGGGGCGTGGAGCGCGGTCTCGAACGCGTACGGGAAGCGATCGTAGTGCCGCCGCGTGACGGTCGTGACGTCGCGCACGACGACCGCCGAACCACGCGTGCACGTGGGTTGTCAAGGCGCGGGTTGGCTTCTGATTGTGCGGCCGTTGTACTAGCCTGGGAGGCGGTGGCCGTGGAGCATGCGGGTGTGGTGGGGACGAGCCGGGACGGCAGCCGTCTGGAGCACAAGCTCGTCCAGCTGATCGAGCACAGCGCCGACTTCATCGGGCTCGCGGACATGGAAGGACGCGTGGTCTTCCTCAACCGCGCCGGGCGCCGGATCGTTGGCCTCGAGGCGGCGGAGGTCCCCACCAAGCTCATGTGGGACTTCGTCATGCCCGAGGACGTCCCCGCGCTGCGGGAGTTCGCGGCGACGGCGCTCCGGATCGGGCACGTCGAGCGGGAGTTCCGCGCCCGGCATTTCCGGACCGGTCGCCCGGTTCCCCTCATGTTCAGTCTCTTCCTCGTCCGCGACGCGGAGACGGGCGCGCCGCTCGGCTACGCCTCGATCAGCCGCGACATCACCGAGCGCAAGGAGGCCGAGGAGGTGATCGCGCGCCAGGCACGGCGCATCCGCTCGCTCTGCGAGCTGGCGGCCCGTTCCGAGGGCACGAGCGACGCGGACGTGGAGGCGGCGCTCCGCCTCGGCTGCGAGTGGTTCGGCATGGAGTTCGGGACGGTCCTCCGGGTCACGGGAAGCCGCTACACCGTGTCGCACGCCTGGACTCCTGGCACCACGGTCACGGTGGGCGAAGAGGGTGAGCTGGCGAACACGTTCTCGGGGCTCGCGCTCGCCGCCGCCGGTCCTCTCTCCATCCACCACGCCGATGCATCGCCGCTGCGCGAGCATCCCGCGCATGCCGGACGCGGCATCGAGGCGTTCCTCGGGGTCGCCATCCTCGAGCACGAGGAGCCCGTCGGCACGCTCGGCTTCTCCTCCCGATCGCCCCGTGAGGCGCCCTTCGGACCCGGCGACCACGACATGGTCACGCTCCTCGCGCAGTGGGTCGGCTCGGTTCTCGGACGCCAGCGCGCGCAGCGCGCGCTGGTGGCGATGAAGGAGACCGCCGAGGCCGCCAACCGCGCCAAGTCCGAGTTCCTGGCCAACGTCAGCCACGAGATCCGCACGCCGATGACGGCGATCCTCGGCTACGCCGATCTCCTCTCCGACTCCGGGCTGACCCCGCCGGAGCGCGCCGACTACCTCGAGACGATCCGCCGCAACGGCGAGCACCTGCTGACCGTCATCAACGACATCCTCGACCTGTCGCAGATCGAGGCCGGGAAGCTGACGCTCGAGCCGGTGGCGTGCTCGCCGACGGATCTGGTCATGCAGGTCGCCGACCTCATGCGGCTCCGTGCCGTGCGCAAAGGGCTGCAGTTCGGCATCGACTACACCGGGCCGATTCCCGCGCGCATCCAGGTCGATCCGACCCGGCTCCGCCAGATCCTCCTCAACCTCCTCGGCAACGCGATCAAGTTCACCGAGGTGGGTGAGGTCCGGCTAAGGATCGGCGTGGTGCCGGAGGGGCTGCGCTTCGAGGTGAGCGACACGGGGGTGGGGATCGACCCGGCGGCGCAGGAACGACTCTTCCAGCCCTTCACTCAGCTCGACGCCTCGCCGACGCGCCGCTTCGGCGGCACCGGTCTCGGCTTGATGATCACCAAGCGGCTCGTCCAGATCCTGGGCGGCACGATCTCGGTCGAGAGCACGCCCGGGCGCGGGAGCAGCTTCCGCGTCACGATCGACCCCGGCCCGCTCGACGGGATCCCTCTTCTTCCCGGACCGGCGGCAGACGCCGGGCCGCCGATCGCCGAGCCGTCACCGCCGAAGGTGCGCCTCGAGGGCTGCCGGGTGCTGGTGGCGGAGGACGGGGCGGACAACCAACGCCTGATCTCCTTCTATCTCCGGCGGGCGGGGGCCGAGGTGGTCGTGGCGGGGAACGGCGAGCTCGCCTGCGCGCGGGTGTGGGAGGCAGAGGCCACGGGCCGACCGTTCGCGGTCGTGCTGATGGACATGCAGATGCCGGTGCTCGACGGGTACGCGGCGACGGCGGCGCTCCGCGCGCGCGGCTATGCGCGCCCGATCCTGGGGCTCACGGCGCACGCCATGGAAGGCAACCGCGAGAAGTGCCGCGATGCGGGGTGCGACGATTTCCTCTCCAAGCCGATGCGCCGCGAGGCGCTCCTCGAGATGGTCGCCCGCCACGCGGGCTGCGTGGCGCACGCAGCAGACGGGCCGCTGGTGAGCGAGCTCGCGTCCGACCCGGAGCTGCGTGAGCTGCTGGCGGCGTTCGTGGGCGCGCTGCCCGAGCGCGCCGCCGCGCTCAGCGCCGCCGTGGCCGCGGGTGACCTCGCTCGCGCCGCGGTGCTCGCTCACCAGCTCACGGGCGCGGCGGGCGGCTACGGCTTTCCCCGCATCAGCGTCGCCGCGCGACAGCTCGAGCAGCTCGCGCGGGAGACGAGCGACATCGACTCGATCCGTGCGGCGCTACACGAGCTCACCGGCCTCTGTCAGCGCGCGACGCCCGAGGTCCCGTCTCAGCCGTCGCCCTTCTCGACCAGCAACGGCCCGAGCGCCAGGTAGTCCATGTCGGTCCCGCGGAAGCAGCGGACGGCGTCCACCGGAGTGCATACGATCGGCTCCCCGCGCACGTTGAAGGACGTGTTGAGAAGGAGCGGCACGCCGGTCCGGCGCTGGAAGGCCTCGATCAGCCGGTAGTAGAGCGGGGCCGTCTCGCGCGTCACGGTCTGCACGCGCGCCGTCCCATCGACGTGGGTGATGGCCGGTACGAGCGACCGCCGGGCGGCACGGACGGGGAAGACGAGCAGCATGAAGGGCGAGGGGACGGCGCCTTCGAAGTAGTCGTCGGCCGCCTCGGCCAGCACCGAGGGCGCGAACGGGCGGAAGCCCTCGCGGTGCTTCACCCGGTGGTTCAGGATGTCCTTCATGGCGGGGTCGCGCGGATCCGCGAGGATGCTGCGATTCCCCAGGGCGCGGGCCCCCGCCTCCATTCGCCCCTGGAACCAGCCGACGATCTTCCCGGCCGCGAGCAGATCGGCCGTTCGCTCGACCAGGTCGGCCGGCGTCTCGATGCGCATGCCGCGCACGGCCGCCAGGCAGTCCGCGTCGGAGAACGCGGGTCCGAGGTCGACCCGATCGAGCGCCTCGCGCCGGGGCAGCCGATGGCGGGCGTGAGCGAGGACGAGCGCCCCCCCGAGGGCGGTTCCCGCGTCGTTGGCCGCCGGCTGGATGAACACCTGCTCGAACGGCCCCTCGCGCAGGATGCGCCCGTTCAGCACGCTGTTGAGCGCGACGCCGCCGGCGAGACAGAGGTGCCGCGAGGGCGCGAGCCGGTGGAGGAAGCGCAGCAGCGCGAGCGTCGCCTCCTCGACAACCCGCTGCAGGGCGGCGGCCACGTCGGCATGGCGGTCCTCGAGCTCGGTCTCGGGCAGCCGGCGTGGGCCGAAGATGGCCTCGAACGCCGGCGAGACCCAGCGCGTCCAGCCGGTCACGTGGTAATCGAAGCAGCGCAGATCGATCACCAGCTGCCCGTCGTCCTCCGACCAGCGGATGAGGTCGCGCATCGGCCGGTAGAAGCGCTCGGCGTTCCCGTAGGGCGCGAGGCCCATGACCTTCCCCTCACCGCCCCAGGGCCGGAAGCCGAGGTAGTCGGTCACCGCCGAGTAGACGAGGCCGAGGGAGTGCGGCAGGCGGATCGCATGCAGCCGATCAATCCGGGTTCCACACCCCCGGCCGAACCACGTCGTGATGTCCTCCCCGGCGCCGTCCAGCGAGAGGATCGCCGCCTCGTCGAAGGGCGACACGTAGAAGCTGCTCGCCGCGTGCGCCAGGTGATGCTCGACGTAGCGGAGCTTGAAGCGGGGCGCGCGTCGCGCCGGCAGCGAGTTGTGGCGCAGGTAGAGCCCGAGGCCGAGGATCTTGAGGGCGTTGCCCGGCCGGTAGGTCGCGAACTGCACGAGCGAGCGCGGCAGATACCCGAGCGCCCGGACCGTCCGGCGGGCGACCAGCTGCCAGGGCTTCAGGAAGAAGGCGACCTCGTCGATGTCCGAGAGGTCGATGCCGTTGGCGGCGAGGACGTGGCGGAGCGCCTGCTCGGGGAACGCCGAGGTGTGCTTCTCGCGGTTGAGCCGCTCCTCCTCGACGAAGGAAACGACACGCCCGCCGTCGAGCAGAGCGACGGCGGAGTCGTGCCCGTAGGCGCTGAGGCCGAGGAGGTACAACGACGGGACGCTCCGCGGGCAGGGATAGCGGAGCGGCCGCGGAGGGGCAAACCGGGAGCCAGCGCATCGGTTCGAATTTGACCCTCCGGGGAAGGCGGTGGTAGCGTCGCATGCGGCGGACGCGCCCGCGACGCGGATGAACCTCAACTACGCTCGCTACGTCGACAAGTGGGTCGGTCTGGTCGTCTGCCTCGCGTTCTACGCGCTCGAACGGTTGCTCTCCCCCCTGACCGGCCGCCACCTCCCCCCGCTCTTCGCGACCACACCGCCCCCGCTCGACGGCACGCGGCCCGCGCCCCGCCGGGTCCTCTGCATCAAGTTCTACGGGCTCGGCAACGTGGCCATGCTCCTGCCGGTGCTACAGGCGCTGCGCGAGCACTTTCCCGCGACGGAGATCGACTTCCTGACGCTCGCCGGCAACGTCCCGTTGCTCGAGCGGAGCGGCGCCGTGACCCGGGCGCTCGGCGTGGACGTCGGCACGGTCGGTCGCTTCCTCGCCTCGCTCACCGCCGCGCTTCGTCAGGTCCGCCAGCGCCGCTACGACACCGTCGTCGATTTCGAGCAGTTCGTGAAGATCTCGACGGTGATCGGCTTCTGGACGGGCGCGCGCGAGCGGATCGGCTTCAACACCGACGGCCAGCGACGCGGCTTCCTCTACACGACGCGCGTCGTCTACACTGACAGCGAGCACACCTCCGCGCTCTTCGCGCGCCTTCTTCGCCCGATGGGCATCAGCGGCGCGCTCCCGCCCGCGAGCCTCCGGGTGGAGCCGATGGAGCGGCGACGGGTGCGCGACTTCCTCGCCGGCGCCGGGGTCGAGGCCGAGCGCTTCCCCGTGGTGGTCGTCCACCTCGGGATCGGCATGAACTTCTACCGCGTGCCCCTCAAGCAATGGGATCCGGCCAACTTCGCCAAGGTGGCCGATGGCCTCATCGAGCGCCACGCGGCGGCGGTCGTGTTCACGGGTCAGGGGGCCACGGAGCGGGCGCTGATCGCCGAGGCGCAGCGTCGGATGCGCCACCCGGCGATCGACGCGTGCGACCGCTTCGGGGTCACCGAGCTCGCGGCCCTCGTCGAGCAGTGTCACTTCGTGGTGACGAACGATACCTCGGTGATGCACCTCGCGGCCCTCATGGACACGCCGGTGGTCGCCCTCTTCGGCCCCACCGCCCCCCTCCACTACGGCCCGCGCGGGCACCACAACCTCGTCTTCTACCGCGATCTCTACTGCAGCCCGTGCCTCACCAACTACAACCTGAAGGTCAGCCGCTGCCTGGACCCGGTGTGCATGCGGGGCATCCGGCCCGAGGAGGTGCTGGCGGCGATCGCCGAGCGCTACCTCGGCGAGACCGCCCTCTATCGCGACTGGCTGCGCGGTCGGGCCGAGCGCGCAGCCAGCGCCGCCTAGCGCACTCGCTGCCCCGATGCTCGACCTCGTCACCGGCAGCTCGGGGCTTCTCGGCTCCTGTCTGGTCGAGCGGCTCCTCGCGCGCGGGCGGCGCGTCCGCGCGCTCGACCTGGTGCCGCCACCCGACGCGCGCGGCGCCGCTCCCGGTGTCGAGTTCGTGCAAGCAGACCTGCGCGACGCCCGGGCGGTCACCGACGCCTGTCGGGGCGCGGAGGTTGTCTACCACCTCGCCGCGGGGCAGCGCATGAAGCCCCAGTTCGCGGGGCTGAGCGAGCCGGAGATCTACGCCATGAACGTCGCGGCGGTGGAGCACGTGGTCGCCGCGGCGCTCGCCACCGGCGTGCGGAAGCTCGTCGCGATTTCGAGCTCGGGCGTGTACGGCATTCCCCGAACGATCCCCTGCGACGAGGATCACCCCCAGCGGCCCCTCGGCGCGTACGGGAGGAGCAAGATCGAGGCGGAGCGCCGCTGCCGGGACGCGCTCGCGCGCGGGCTCGACGTGACGCTTCTCCGGCCGATGAGCCTCTTCGGCCCGCGCATGACCGGGGTCTTCGTCCTGCTCTTCGACTGGGTGCGGCAGGGGAAGAACGTCTACCTGCTCGGGGCGGGGACGAATCGCGTCCAGATGGTGAGCGCCTGGGACGTCGCGCACGCCTGCCTGCTCGCCGCCGAGCGACCCGCGAGCCGCGGCGCGGTGCTGAACCTCGGGGCCGATGACGTCCCGACCGTGCGCGCGCAGGTCGACGCCCTGATCGCCCACGCCGGCTCGCGCTCGCGCGTGGTGCCGCTGCCGGCGGGGCTCCTCCGCGCCGGCGCGCGCGTCCTCACGCGCCTCGGCCTCTCGCCCATCGTTCCCGAGCACTACCTGCTGGCGGACCGCACCTTCATCCTCGACACGGCGCGGGCGAAGGCGATCCTCGGCTGGCAGCCGCGCTGCTCCAACGTCCGGATGACAGTCGACGCCTACGACTGGTACTGTGCGCACGGAGAACGGTACCGCCCGCAGGCGGGGCCCGTCCTGCGGCTGCTGAACGCCCTGTCGTGATGCGCATCGCCCCCTACGTCGCGCTTGCCGGTCGTGCCCTGGAAGCCAACTTCCGGCGCCCGTCGCACCCCTACAAACTCACCTTCTGCCTCACCTTCTGGTGCAACTACCGCTGCGAGACCTGCAACATCTGGAAGATGAAGCCGCGCGACGAGCTCCGCCTGGACGAGATCCAGCGCTTCTTCCGGCGTTCGCCGCGCTTCCTGTGGGTCGACCTCACGGGCGGCGAGGTCTCCCTGCGCAAGGACTTCGTCGACATCTGCGAGGCGGTGGTCTCGAGCTGCCCGCACCTCCTCCTGCTCCACTTCCCGACCAACGGCTACCTGACCGATACGCTCGTCACCGCGGTGCGCGAGATCCGCCGCATGGCGTCGGAGAAGCTCATCATCACCGTGTCGACCGACGGTGACGAGGCGATGAACGACGAGCTGCGCGGCGTCGAGGGCGGCTGGCGGCGGCAGATCGAGACGTTCCGGCGGCTGCGCGAGATGCCCGGCGTCCAGGTCGTGCTCGGGATGACGCTCTCGGCGAAGAACGTCGATCACTTTCCCGAGGCCTTCGCCGCCGCGCGGCGCGAGATCCCCGACCTCGACTACGGGGACTTCCACGTGAACATCGTGCACGAGTCGGCGCACTACCTCGGGAACACGGACCTCGGGCTCCGCCGCGGGGTGACGGCCGCGGCGCTCGCGCGCGCAGCCGAGGAGTACGCCGCGCTGCGTGGCCGTTCCTGGCACCCCGTCGCCTTCCTCGAGCGCGCCTACCTGAGGCGCGTGCGGCAGTACCTCGAGAGTGGCGAGACGCCGATGCGCTGCCACGCGCTGCGCTCCTCCTGCTTCGTCGACTCCTGGGGCAACGTCTTCCCGTGCACGATCTACGACCGCAGGATCGGCAGCCTGCGCGACGTCGACTACGACCTCGCACGCTTGTGGAAGACGGCGGAGGCGGCGCAGCTCCAGGGGGAGATCTGGGAGTCGAGCTGTCCCAACTGCTGGACGCCGTGCGAGGCGTACCAGAGCATCCTCGGAAACCTCGTGCGGCCCGAGTGGCCGCGCCGGCGTCCGGCCCTGGTTCCGTCCTAGC
>DATILR010000008.1:0-16737 GCA_035476275.1 Binatus sp. (SeqCode)
CGCTCTCTAGCAAGGATGGCGAGATGAGCCAAATGCGAGGCGCGATGGTGTTCCGTTCGGGCGTACGACCTTGCACGTCCCCCGATTCGAGCGACGAGTCGATACGCCGCCATCCGAAGGGAGGAGAGGAAATGCAGTGGACCTTGGCATGGGTGTTTGTCGCTCGCACTCCTCGGGACCGGCGTGGTCGCGATCGCGGACGACGGCCACGATGGAGGTCACGACGGGGAGCACCATCACAGCCGCAGTGATTCGAAGACTCGCGCCGACTTCGCGCTCCTGAACCAACCCGGAGGCGACGTCTCGGTGCAGTGTGGCGCCATCGGCGGTGGAGACGAGGACGACGGCTTCCGACCGGCCGCGTTCACGATGTTCATCACCATGACGAACGCCGGGCCGGACGGGGCGGTCCAGGTCAAGTACGCCAACGGCAACTTCGTGAACTACGCCATCGCCGCCAACTCGACGCTCAACATCACGCTGGCCGCCGGCGGCACCGTCGGAACGGACGACATCATCACCGTGACGAACGGCGGTCCTGCCGTGCTCGCCGGCCAGGCCAGCATCCTCACCTCAGGCCGCCCGCATCCGCTCCTTCCGAAGCAGGACGGCCGGTCGTTCTGTACCACCTTGCCGTAGCGGGCGAGGTGCGCCGACGCGCTTCTTCCCTTGCATGCAGGCCCTCGCTGGGATGTAGATGTCCCGGCGGGGGCTGACTGCATGGGCGATGACGAGGGACGGGAGCGCGACCCCGAGCTGACGCGTCGCGCGCTGCTGCGGGGAGCAGCCGGCATCGCCGCCGGCGGGCTCGCGCTGGCGGGGGGCTGCAAGTACGACACGCAGCTCTTCCTGGTCGGCGGGACGCCCAAGGCCACGTCGCAGCACCCGGAGTGGGCCGGCTCACGCGTACAGGTCTACCGGCCACTCGGCCGCACCGGATTCCGGATGTCGGACATCTCGTTCGGATGTGCCGGACTGGGCGATGCGGAGGTCGCGCGGCGTGGCGTCGAGCGGGGCATCACCTACTTCGACACCTCCCCCGACTACTCGCGCGCCGGCTCCGAGGTCGCGCTCGGCCAGGGTGTGCGGGGAGCGCGGCGCGAGGATCTCTTCCTCGTCTCGAAGTTCTGTACCGCCGACGGCCACCTCGCGAACGACACGCCGGTGCCGGCGGTCGTCGCGTCCGTCGAGGCGAGTCTCCGCCGGCTGGGGACGGACTACCTCGACCTCTGCCACATCCACGCCTGCAACTCGCTCGACCGGCTGATGGCCCCGAACATCCACGAGGCCTTCGATCGTCTGAAGCAGGCGGGCAAGCTCCGCTTCCTCGGCGTCTCCAGCCACACACCGGACCTGGAGACCGTGATGGCACACGCGGTCGACTCCGGCCGGTTCGACGTCATCATGGTCGCCTACAACTTCCGGAACTGGCCCGATCTGACCAACATCTTTCGTCGCGCGCACGAGAAGGGCGTCGGCGTCGTCGCGATGAAGACCCTGAAGGGCGCCCGCCACTCGCAGCTCGCGGACTTCACGCCGACCGAGCGCGAGTCGTTCGCGCAGGCCGCGTTCAAGTGGGTGCTATCGAATCCCGACGTGAGCGGGCTCGTCGTATCGATCGGCCAGAAGGAGCAGATCGACGAGTACCTCTACGCGTCGGGCCGCGCCGTGACGCCGGAGGACGTGGCACTCCTCGAGAAGTACGACCGCCTGATCGCCCGCGACTACTGCCGGCCGGGATGCGGCGCGTGTCTCTCCGCCTGCCCGTACGACGTCCCGGTCGACGACGTCTTGCGCTACGCCATGTACGCCGAGAGCTACGGCCGCAAGGACGAGGCGGCCCGCCTCTACGCCGGAGTCGATTCCTGCCACTGCGCGGCATGCAGCGCTCCCTGCGAGGCGTCGTGTCCCTTCGAGCTCCCGATTCGCGACAAGCTCGTGCGCGCCGACCGTCTCCTCCGTCGGGCGTAGGCCGCGACGCCGGGTCCCTTCGTCGGGATCCTGCCCTTGCCGATGCCGGCGAGGTGGTCGCCGGGATGCGATGCCACGCGGGCCGAGAATCGCTCAGCGCGAGGCGCTGATGCCTCGCGCCAGGGTCTCCGCCCGGGCCTTGCCGTCGAGGTAGAGGCCGCGGAGCGCTCCGACGCATGCAACCGAGAGCTGCCGCTTCTTCCCGCTGCGCGTCGCGAGGCGGGCCGCGGCTCCCAGCTTCCTCGCGGCCTTCCGGAGGAGGATCTTCGCGTGGCGCCTGCCAGATGCGGCCGTGGCCTCGGCGATCATCTGCTGCGCTTCTCCCGAGAGGCGGGTCAAGGCCGCGGGCACCGACTCGCCCGGGCAGACGCCGAGCTCGCGGTTGGCAGCGAAGACGCAGGTGATCGAGGCGAAGCCGGTGGTCGGGAGGTGCGCGCACCCGCTGTCGGGGAAGCAGGCGTCCACGGTGCACGGATCGCCGTCGTCGCATCCGATCTCGGGGTTCGAGCAGGTGCCGGTGGCCGGATCACACACCCCCGGGGCGTGGCACTGGTCGAGCGCGCCGCAAACGGTTGCAGCTCCCGGCACACAGACGCCGGCCCGGCAGACGTCGTCCCGGGTGCACGCGTCACCGTCGTTGCACGGGCTGGCGTCGGACCGCGGTGGCTGGCTGCAGGTACCGGTCGCCGGATCGCAGACGCCCACCTCGTGGCACTGGTCGAGCGCCGTGCAGACGACGGGACTCGAACCGATGCACACGCCCGCGCCGCAGACGTCGGTCGCGGTGCAGGCGTTGCCGTCGTCGCAGCCGGTTCCGTCGGCGAGAGGGCGGTGCTGGCAGCCGCCGCTCGGGTCGCAGGAATCCTCCGTGCACGGGTTGCCGTCGTCGCAATCGGCGGGGGCGCCCGCGACACAGGTCCCGGCGACGCACGCGTCGTTCAGGCTGCAGCGCGATCCGTCCTCGCAGGGCGTGCCGTCGGGCGCGGGCGGCGTGCTGCAGGCACCGCTGGCAGGGTCGCAGCTGCCGGCCTGGTGGCAGGGGTCGAGCGCGATGCAGACGATCGGGTCACCGCCCACGCAGGAGCCCGACTCGCACGTATCGACCCGGGTGCACTCGTCGCCGTCGGTGCAGGCGCTCCCGTCGGCCTTGGGAGGATTCGAGCAGGCGCCGGTGTGCGGGTCGCACGTCCCGGCGTCGTGACATTGATCCGTGGGCGCGCAGGCAACCGGGGCGCTCCCCACGCACGTGCCGTCCCGGCAGGTATCGGTCTGCGTGCAGGCGTCCGCGTCGTCGCACGGCGTGCCGTCGCGCTTCGGGGCGCGTTCGCACTGCGCGGCGGCCTCGTTGCACACCGCGCCGTTGCAGGCGTCGAGGAGCGCCGAGCAGTCGCGCGGCGTCCCGCGGCACACGCCGCGCAGACAGGTGTCGCCGACCGTGCAGAACTGCCCGTCGTCGCAGGCCCCGCCGTCGGCGACCGGGTTGGTGCAGCTGCCGGTCGTCGGATCGCATACCCCGATGCCGTGACACTGGTCACGCGCCGTGCAGACGATGGGGAGGCCCACGCACACCCCGGCGTGACAGGTATCCGTCTGCGTGCAGAGGTTGCCGTCGCTGCACGGCGTGCCGTCGTGCACGGGTGCCGGCTCGCAACGCTGCGCCGCCTCGTTGCAGACGCCATCGTTGCACTGGTCGCCCGCGGCGCCGCAGTCTCGCGGTGTCCCGCCGCACACACCGGCGGTGCAGGAGTCGCTCGCGGTGCAGAAGGCGCCGTCGTCGCACGCCGTCCCGTCGGCCTTCGCGGGGTTGGTGCACGTCCCGGTGAGGGTGTTGCAGGTACCGGCGGCGTGGCACTGATCGGAGGGCGCACAGACGACGGGATCGGTGCCGCGGCAGACGCCGGCCTCGCAGACGTCGCTCCGCGTACAGGCGTTGGCGTCGTTGCAGGGGCTGCCGTCGTCCTTGGGCGGGTTCGGGCATGCGCCCGTCGCCGGGTCGCAGGTCCCGGCGAGGTGGCACTGATCGGACGCGGCGCAGACGACGGGATTGCCGCCGCGGCAGACGCCCGCCTGGCAGGTGTCGCTCTGCGTGCACGCATCGCCGTCGTTGCACACGCTGCCGTCCGGCTTCGCCGCGAAGGAGCAGGTCCCCGTCACCGGGTCGCAGACGCCCGCCTGGTGACACTCGTCGGGCGCCGGGCAGCTGACCGGATTCGCGCCGGTACAGGTGCCGCCCTGACAGGTATCGCTGCGCGTGCAGGCGCTGCCGTCGTCACACGAGGTGCCATCGGGCTTCGGCGGGCTGGTGCAGGCACCCGTCGACGGGTTGCAGGTCCCCGCGTCGTGGCACGCGTCGGCCGCGGTACAGACGACAGGATTGGTGCCGGTGCAGGTTCCGCTCTGGCAGCTGTCGGTGCGAGTGCACGGGTTGCCGTCGTCGCAGCTCGCGCCGTTCTGCTTCGGCGGGTCCGAGCAGGTGCCCGTGGCGGGATCGCAGATGCCGGCGGTGTGGCACGGGTCCGAGGCGAGGCAGGCGACCGGATTGCTGCCGACGCAGCTACCGCCCTGGCAGGTGTCGGTGCGCGTGCAGCCGTTCCCGTCGTTGCAGACGCTGCCGTCGGGCTTGTTCGGATTGGAGCAGAGACCGGTGGCCGGGTCGCAGGTGCCGGCATCGTGACAGGCATCCGACGGGCTGCAGGTGACGGCGCTGGTCCCGCTGCAGACGCCCGCCTGGCAGGTATCCGTCCGCGTGCACGCGTTGCCGTCGTCGCAGTGCGTGCCGTCGGGCTTCGCCGGCTCCGTGCAGCGGCCGGTGGTGGGGTCGCAGGTCCCGGCCACGTGACACTGATCGGCGGCCGTGCACGCGACCGGATCGCCGCCGGTGCAGACACCGCGGTGGCAGGTGTCGGCCTGCGTGCACGCATTGCCGTCGTCGCAGGCCGCCCCGTCCGGCTTGGGCGGAGTCGAGCACGCGCCGGTGCCCGGATCGCAGGTGCCGGCGTCGTGGCATTGATCCGCCGCGGTGCAGACGACCGGGTCCCGGCCTCTGCAGACGCCGGCCTGACAGCTGTCGCTCCGAGTGCAGGCGCTCCCATCGTCGCAGGCCGCGCCGTTCGGCTTCTCCGGGTTCGAGCAGGCACCCGTTGCCGGATTGCAGGTCCCCACCGCGTGACACTGGTCGAGCACCGCACACACGACCGGATTCACGCCCCGGCAGACGCCGGTCTGGCACGTGTCGGTCAGGGTGCAGGCGTTGCCGTCGTCGCAAGCCGTGCCGTCGGGCTTCGGCGGGCTCGAGCAGGTACCGGTGGCGGGGTCGCAGACGCCGGCGGTGTGGCACTGGTCGGAGGCGGCGCAGACGACTGGCTTCGTCCCGACGCACGTGCCGCTCTGGCAGGTGTCGGTCTGCGTGCAGGGGTTGCCGTCGTTGCAGGCGGTGCCGTCCGGCTTGGCGGGATTCGTGCACGTGCCGGTCGCCGGATCGCACGTGCCGGCGGTATGGCACTGGTCGGGCGCGGCGCACGCCCCGGCATTCGCGCCGGTGCAGACACCGGCCTGGCACGTGTCGGGCCGCGTGCACGCGCTCCCGTCGTCGCAGGGGGTGCCGTTCGGTCGCGCGGGGCTCGAGCAGGTGCCGGTCGCCGGGTCGCAGGTCCCGGCCGTGTGACACTGGTCGGCAGCGGAGCAGACCACCGGCTGCGCACCCACGCAGGCCCCGGCACGACAGGTGTCGGTCTGGGTGCAGGCGTTGCCGTCGCTGCAGGTCGTGCCGTCGGGCTTGGCGGGGTTCGAGCAGGCGCCGGTGGCGGGATCGCAGGTGCCGGCGGCGTGGCACTGGTCGGACGCGGCGCAGACGACGCTCGTCCCGCTGCAGACGCCGCGATTGCAGGTGTCGTTCTGCGTGCAGGTGTTGCCGTCATTGCATGGCGTGCCGATGGGCTTGACCGGCTGGGTGCAGGTTCCCGTGCTCGGCTGGCAAACACCGGCGTTGTGGCAGTCGTCCGCGGCCACGCAGGCGACGGGGCTCGTGCCGATGCACGTCCCCGCGCGGCACGAATCGGTCCGGGTGCAGGCGTTACCGTCGTTGCAGCTCGTGCCGTCGGCCTTGGGGACCGGGTCGCAGCGGTCGGCGGCCTCGTTGCACACGGCGTTGTTGCACTGATCGGCGGCCGTGGCGCAGTTCCGGGGCGCCCCCCCGCAGACGCCGCTCGTGCAGGTGTCGTTCACGGTGCAGAAGAGTCCGTCGTTGCAGGGTGCCCCGTCCGCCTTCGGCGGGTTGGAGCAGGCGCCGGTCCTCGGGTCGCAGACGCCCGCGGTGTGGCACGAGTCGAGGGCGGTGCAGGCGACGGGGGCGCCACCCTTGCAGACGCCCAATCGGCAGGTGTCGGCCTGCGTGCAGGCGTTGCCGTCGTCGCACGCGCTGCCGTTCGGCTTTGGCGGATTGGAGCAGGTGCCGGTCAGGGGGTCGCAGGTGCCGGCCAGGTGACACGAGTCGAGTGGCGGGCAGACGGCGACGCTGCCCGCGACGCCGACACAGCTCCCCGCCCGGCAGGTGTCGTTGACGGTGCAGGCGTTGCCGTCGTCGCAGCTCGCCCCGTCCGCGTTCACGTTCTGGCACCCCGCGGTGGGGCTGCAGCTGTCGGTGGTGCACGGGTTGCCGTCGTCGCAGTTCCGGGGGGCGCCGCCGAGACAGACGCCAGACGAGCAGTGATCGTTGGTCGTGCACGCGTTGCCGTCGTCGCACGCCACGGACACGTTCTGGTGGAGGCATCCGGTCGCCGGGACGCACGTGTCCGCCGTACAGATGTTGCCGTCGTCGCAGTTGGGGGGTGGGCCGCCGACGCAGGTGCCGTTCGAGCACGTGTCGTTGGTCGTGCAGGCGTTGCTGTCGCTGCACGCCGCGTGGTTGTTCACGTGCAGGCAGCCGAGCTGCGCGTCGCAGAGGTCGTCGGTGCACGGGTTCCCGTCGTCGCAGCTGATGGACGGGCCGCCGAGGCACTGCCCGTTCAGGCAGAAGTCGAGGCTCGTGCAGGCGTTGTTGTCGGTGCAGGTGAGCGAGTTGTTGTTGGTGTGCACGCAGCCGGTGGCCGGATCGCAGCCGTCGGTGGTGCAGGAGTTGCCGTCATCGCAGTTGATGGCCGGGCCAGGCTGACACGCGCCGCCGCCGCAGGCGTCGGGGCCGGTGCAGGCGTTGCCGTCGTCGCAGGCAGCGGTGTTGTTCGTGTGGACGCAGCCGGCGACGGGATCGCAGGTGTCGGTCGTGCAGACGTTCCCATCGTCGCAGTTGGGCGGCGGCCCACCCACGCAGGTCCCGTTCGCGCACGTGTCGGCCGTGGTACAGGCATTGGCATCGTTGCACGGCGCCGTGGTGAACCCGGTCACGGGGCAGACGGTGCTCGTCCCGTCACAGGTGCCGTTCACGTTGCACGGGTTCCCATCACTGCACGGCGTGCCGGCGGCCGCGAAGGTGCAGTTCGCGGTGCAGCAGCCCCCGGGCGCGCCATTGGCCGACCCGAGGTCGCACTGCTCGCCGGGGTCGAGGAAGCCGTTGCCGCAGATCACGGCGCGCCGGCCGATGAGCGTGCCGAACAGGTTCGTCTGGACGCCGCCGGCGGGGAGCCCGGGTCCCTCCACCCGGAAGATGTTCGTGCCGCAGGCGCTGCCGGTCACGGTCTGGTTGGCGGCCGGGTTGCCGATCGTGCCCGGCGGTGGGGGCGACGCCCCGGCAAGGAAGCTGAGGAAGGGGCCCACGTCGCCGTTGAGCGCGACCGTGAACGCGAGCGGGATGTTCCCGGTGTCGCGGGTGAAGTTGATGACGACCGGCGGAACGCCGTCGGCCCGCAACGTCTCGACCCCGAAGGGGTGGGTCACGGTATAGACCGCGCCCGGCGTGAGGCCCGTGGCGCGCACCCGGAGCCGGGTGAAGACCATCTGGTCGCCGTTGACGGGCACGCCGTTCAGGAACGACCCTTCCAGGGCGAGGTTCAGGAGGAAGGTTTGCCCGCCGGGCCCCGTCATGTTCGCGATGGCGCGCTGGTAGAAGAACTCGTCGGGGAAGTTGTCGGGGAACGAGATCGGGAGGTTCGGGTTGGGTACCGGGAGCGCTGGATCGCAGACGAAGTCCAGGCAGGGTGCCAGCCCGAGGTTGTTCGAATCGAGATAGTAGAGGGGAAACCCGTTCGCCGGATCGACCGGCCCGGAGGCGACCAGCGGGACGGTGCACGGCTGCGCGTGCGCGACCGAGCCGAGCTGGGTGAGCACGACGAGCACGGCGATCGCGAGCGAGCCGGTCCAGCGCATCAGGGTCGCCTTCCCGAGGTGCCGTCGGCTGCAGCGGGTGCGACGGTCTCCCGCACGGCGCGCCCGGCGTGGTGATGCAGACGGGGGGCGCGGGAACAGAGCATGCGGCGCTGTCTAAACCGGCCTACGCGACGCCGTCAATTACAAAATAGCAAAATAGAGAAGGGCACAGCGCCTGCTACGGCCCCTGCGCGGACCGCCGGGCGGGCAGGCCGCAGGAAGGCGGTGAACCGCGCGCTCGCTACGGCAAGGTCTCCGGCACGCACGGGCCGCACGCTCGCCGCGGTCAGCGTCTCGTCGCCCAACTGGTCGTGGAGGGTGACGGCCGCGGGGGTCACCCCCGAGAACGTCGGGTTCCACGTCGTCCGGTGCTCGGACCCCCGCCGTCGACACGCTGCGCCGCCCACGCCCGCCAGGTGAGCCGGTCACCGCCGCACGCGCCGGATCCTGACTGCTGGGTCGAGACCGGTATGGTCCGTTGCATCCGGCTCTTCTACCGGCGAGTGGCACATCGCGCTCACTCACGTTTGCTCGGCGGATCCACCTGTTTATGCCGTTGACCTCGTCGCCTGCCGCGTCGTACGGCACACGCCACTGGAGGCCGCCAATGAATAGACGATCTTTCCATCTCGCCGTCGCCCTTGCCCTGGCGCTCGCGCTGCCTCGCGCGGCGCGCGCCTTCGACGTCGTCATCAGCACGCAGGGGGAGTTTGCGGACGCGTACCTCGTGAACGGGACCGCATTCCCGCCCAAGGTCGTCTTCGACGCCCCTGATCCGACGAACCCCGCCAGTATCACGGGGACGGCGCCGCACGGCGGGCGGCACCTGAACGGCAAGCTCTGCTTCATCCCCCGGCGGTCCGGGGCACGTCCCAACCGCTACGTCGTCGCCGACGACACGTATCGAGAGTCCTGCCTGGACACCAATTCGCCGCAGGCACGGTGCACGGTCACCAGTCGTGGCAACCCCTTCTTCATCGGTAAGGACCCCGACGGGTGGGCCGTCCTCAAGCTGAACGGCAGGTGGGCAAAGCGTCACATCCACACGGCGTGGCCGGGCTTCGACACCACGCCCCTCGGGATGGATCCGGGTCAGCCGCCGCAGGGGAACGCCGACCCGCAGGGCTGCGTCTTCGACGCCCAGGGGAACATGTACGGGAACGACGTCGGCTCCGGTGACCCGACCGACATGGATCCCTCCCACCACGGCGCCCTGGAAGTCTTCTTCCCCGGCCCACGGCACCGCTACGACACCTACTGCTTCCTCGACAAGAACCTGGCGCAGGCCGGCATGCCGGCAATGGACGAGGCGGGGAACATCTACGTCGCGGAAACCGGCATGGGGATGATGTGGAAGTACTCGCCGCCCTTCCCGGCGAGCGAGGCGGACTGCCCGGGCGCCGATCACCTCGTCACCACGCCTCCGACGAAGACCATGTTCCCGACCCCGGGCGCGCCCACGCCGGCCGCGATCGTCCGCGTCCCCGGCACGGACCACTGGTACATCGACAGCGTCCTCCTGCCCGGCGTGCCCGGCACGGGGGGCGGGATCATCAACGAGTACGACGCGAACGGCGTCCTCGTGCAGACGATCGCCCAGAACGTCCCGCCCGGGACGCTCCTCAACCCGCTCGGCATGGACGTCGGCTCTGACGGCACGCTCTACTTCGCCGAGCTGAACCTCAACCCCGACACCTCCACCGGCTGCGGCCGCGTCTCGATGGTCCGGTTCGTCGGCGGCGCGCCGCAGGCGCCGCAGGTGCTGGGTCAGAACCTGAGCTTCCCCGACGGCATCACGGTGATCGACTCGTCACAGGTCCACGTCAACTTCCAGCGCCTGGCGCCGGCCCCCGAACCGTCGCCGACCTCGTGCAACGGCGGCGGATAGCCGCCGTCCCCGCGGCATCCCTGACGGAGGTGCGATGATGAAGCCTTCAGATCGTGGGCGCGTGCGCCTGCTGGCGCTCGCCTCTCTGCTCGTGCCGTCGCTCGCGGCCGGGCTCGACTGGCCGATGTACGGCCGTGACCTCAAGCACAGCTTCACCAACGCCGACTCGCTCATCAATCCGGGCAACGTGACCCTCCTCGCGCCCGTCTGGGACTTCACGACCGGCGACGCGGTCAGCGCCTCGCCTGCCGTCGTCGACGGAGTGGTGTACGTCGGTTCGTGGGACGGCTTCTTCTACGCCCTCGATGCCGGGAGCGGAGCGCTCAGGTGGAGCTTCCAGGTCGACTGCCAGAGCACCGTGCAGCCCATCCCGGCCCAGTGCCCCGGGGGGCCGAGCGCCCCCCAGGACCGCGCCGAGACGGATGGTGGGCTCATCACGTCCTCGGCCGCGGTCGTCGACGGGAAGGTGTACTTCGCCGGCGGCAAGACGATGTATTGTCTGAACGCGGCCGACGGCACGCTCGTCTGGAAGAAGGTCCTCTGCGGCAACCCCGAGGCGCCGAACTGCGAGAGCGACGCCAACGACCCGACCCGCATCTTCTCGTCGCCCGCCGTCTTCAAGCGGCGCGTCTACGTCGGCCACACGACCGACGGAACCAACGGCTACCGCGGCAGCATCGTCGCGCTCGACGCGCGCACGGGACGGCTCCGCCGACGGTTCGAGACCGATCCCGTGCTCGACTCCAACGGGAAGCCCGTGCGCGGTCCCGGGCAGAACCGCGGCTGCGGCGGGGTCTGGTCCTCGGCGGCGGTCGACGAGCGGAAGCGGCTCGTCTTCTTCGGCACCGCGGACTGCGGCTTCGACGCTCCGCCGCCATACCACGAGGCGATCCTCGCGCTGAGAGCGGGCAGCCTCAGGGTGAGCTGGGCCTACCGCCCCCGTCAGGGCGACATCTGCGACTTCGACTTCGGCGCCTCGCCGAACATCCTCGACATCGGCGCGAACCAGTGGGTCGGGGAGGGGGGCAAGGACGGCACCTACCACGTCCTCCAACGCTTCACCCGCAATCGCGGCGGCGAGCTCGTGTGGCGAGCGAACGTCGTCTTCGGCGGGTTCGCGGGCGGCTTCGTCGGCTCGACGGCCTTCGACGGGCAGCGCGTCTACGGCGGCACGGCCTTCGGCGAGCTCGGGAATCCGAGCGGCGTCTGCAATCCGAACGACCCCCGCGACACTGTCCTCCAGCAGCCCACCATGCACGCCTTCGACCCGGCTGCACGGACGGTCCCATGGGAGGAGAACGGGGGCCCTGCGGCCGGGGCCTCGTCGGTGGCGAATGGGGTCGTCTTCGTCGGGTCCTCCGCGCCGAACTCGCTCCGCGCCTTCGATGCACAGAGCGGCATGCTGCTCCTCGATCTTCCGATGACGGGGGCGGTCAACTCGAGCGCCGCGCTGGTGGGCGACACCCTGTTCGTCGGCTCCGGGGACTCGGAGAGCGGGGCCGGCGGCGGCGTCCACGCGCTTCGCCCGATGTAGGCGCGATCGCCGCGAGGTGTGAGCCAGATCGCTGGGCGGAACTCCCCCACCGAACCGGTCCTGGCTCACCGACTTTGGTCGCGCCGACTGCCGTCTTGTCGTGTTGTGCCCGGTCCCACAACTCGACGAGGCTCTAGCGGTCACGATGAGGTCAAATCGCCGCCGCCCTCGGAGGTACTCAATGCGGTCCGTCCTGCCCCTGCTCGCGAGTCTCGTCGCGCTTCTCGGCATCTCCCCCGCACGTGCCGAACGGGTGCCGAACTGCCATTTCGCCGCGGGCGCCATGCCAGCGGAGACCGGCCCGGTGCACGGATCGCAGATCCCGATCGACCACATCGTCGTGCTGATGCAGGAGAACCGCTCCTTCGATCACTACTTCGGCCAGCTGCACGATCAGGGGCAGCCGCGCGTCCGCCCGCCGCGGGCGAACTCTTCGAACCCCGACCCGACGAATCCGGGTGGCCCCGGGATCGGCAGATTCCACAAGACCACGTACTGCGAGTCGGCCGATCTCGATCACTCGTGGAGCGGCACGCACAAGGAGTACGACGGCGGCCTCATGGATGGCTTCACCGCTCAGAACGTCGACTCGACGGACCCGACCGGCAGCCGGACGATGGGCTTCTACGACCGCACCGACCTGCCGTTCTACTACGCCCTGTTCAGCGCCTTCGCGACGAGCGACCGCTACTTCTGCTCGGTGCTGAGCCAGACCTTCCCGAACCGCTTCTTCCTGCTCGCCGGCACGTCGTTCGGCCACATCGCCAACGATTTTCCCACCGGCAACCCGGTGAACGACTTCGCGCAGCCCACGATCTTCAACGAGCTCGATGCTGCGGGCGTGAGCTGGAAGATCTACTTCTCGCAGATCCCGTTCGCGGACGAGTTCTCTTACGTGAGAAACCACGTGCCGCCGATGACGTTCCCCGTCCAGGATTTCATGAACGACGCGCAGAACGGGACGCTGCCCAGCGTCTCCTTCATCGACCCGATCTTCCTCGCGCAGGCGACGGTAGAGAACGACGAGCACCCGCCGTCGAACATCCAGGTGGGGCAGAACTTCGTCGCGGGCATCATCAACGCCCTCTTCATGAGTCCCCAGTGGGGTTCCTCGGCCCTCTTCCTCACCTGGGACGAGCACGGGGGCTTCTGGGATCACGTGCCGCCCCCCGCCGCCTGCCTGCCCGACGATATCCCGCCGATGCTGGGGAGCGGGGACGAGCCCGGGGCGTTCGATCGCTACGGCATCCGGGTGCCGGTGGTCGTCGTGTCACCGTTCGCGCGGCAGCGGTACGTCTCGCACAGGGTATACGATCACACCTCGATCCTGCGCTTCATCGAGACGCGGTTCGACCTCCCGGCGCTCACCCGGCGCGACGCGAACGCCGACCCAATGCTGAAGTTCTTCAACTTCAAGGCCCCGACGTTCGCCCTCCCGGTGCTGCCGGCGGCGGTGATCGATCAGGACCAGCAGACGAGCTCGGCGTGTGTGAACGCGCCGCCGCCGAGCGGGAGTCCGTAGCCGACTACCGACCCGAGAGGCGGACGGTGTCGAGCTGGAGCTCCTTGGCGAGCCCTGGATCGCGCACCCGCACCGCGATCGCCACCTCGGCCGATGTCGGGCGCTGCGCCCGGAACGACCAGCGAACACGCTCGCGGAGATCCGGCAGCGGATCGTTGAGGTATGCTGCCAGCCGTACGAGCGTGTGGTCGTCGAGCGGGAGCCGCCGGGAGAGCACGTAGGCCGCCCACAGGCGGAGCGCGGAGTCGCTGGAGTCGAGGGCCGCGGTCAGGCGGGCGTTGATCCGCTCGTCAGTCGGGTGGAGGCAGTCCACCAGGCGAAGACCTTCCGGCAGGTCGAAGAGGCTCCTCGAGAAATCCCTCGATGCGAACTCGTCGCTCAGGTCCTCGTGCTGGGCGATGGTGCAGAGGATGTCGACGCTCTCCGACGTCAACGGGCGCGCGAGGAGCTGCCGCGCGCCGTCGACGGCGGTGCGCCGGAGGTCCGCATGCGTGATCCAGCGCATCTCGAGGGCGAAGTGCGCCAGCTCGAGCTTGAGCGCCGAGACGTCCAGCTCGCGGACGAGCCCGAGCACGCGCTCGCGGGCCGCATCGAGGCCCTGCAGCTGCCCGAACAGCGCCCGGGCCTCGCCCTGGAAGCCGTCGGGCGGATGTCGCGCGAGCACGGTCTCGAGGGTGGGCACGAAGGCGAGGAGATCCGGACGCGACATCAGCCCGCGCGCGATCCGCAGCCGATCGGGAACGCTGCGCCGCTCGTCGTAGAGCGAGCAGATGGCGTCGCGATCCGCCGCTCCGGCCTCGTCGCGGCGCAGCCCGCTCGCCTGGGTGAGGTCCGTCTCGCGGAACGCCCGCAGCAGATCCAGGTTGCGGCCGGACTGCCCCGCCGTCCGTTCGAGGTACCGCGCGTAGTTGCCTCGGCTGCGGAGGTAGTCGGCGAGCAGGGGCGCGATGCGTTCGCCCTTGGGCGCCACCGAGGAGAAGCCGTAGATGCGCGGCACGCCGGCAAACGCCCGTCGGAGCGCTTCGCGGAAGCTCGGACCGAGGGGACCGTAGCGGAGCGCCACGACCTCCTCCGCCGACGCCCGATCGAATCCGTGGTCGAGCAGCACCTGCAGGTACTCGTCCGGCGTGCGGCTGTCCTGGTCCTTGGTGGCCAGCGTGTTGCAGCCGAGCAGGAAGACCTCCTGCGGATGATGGAAGAGTCCCGCGCATCGCGGCTGACAGGCGGCCTCCTCCATCTCCTGGAGGCTGAGAGAGAAGCCCTGCTTGCCGAAGAAGCGCCCCGCGAACTCCGCCGAGTAGACGACCACGTCGCACTGGAGGTCGGGATGGCAGCGATCCAGCATCCAGGACTGCCCGGATGGTGAGGAGTCGACCGGAGTCGACAGCTCCAAGACGGGCGCCGTCGACGCGCGCGGCGAGAGGTCGACGAACGCGAACTGATCGGCGGGCAGGAGCGACCGGAAGACCTCGACCTCGTCGGTGCTGTTGAAGGAGACGACGCACACCGTCCGCCGCGTCGATGCGGCGGCCGTCGATGCTGCCGCCTGCGACACGGGCAGGGTGCAGAGGAGCACTACCCACCAGAAGAAGATCTGAAATGACCTGCGGAGAGAGTCGAACATAGTGCAGCCGGGCTCCCGGGCGCGGCCAGCTCCGGAATATAGGGCAGTTGAAACGTGGCTTACCACTACACCTCGCGAAGAAAATGCCGCGGCGGCTGCCGCGGCGCCTGACGCAGACAGCGCGGTTGACACGGGCCGGAACGCGGCGCTAGACGGCGCCTTCGAATTCTCGCACCCGAGGAACTTGACGCAACGCCCCGACAGCCGATTCATCCCCGGCCGGATCGCCGTGATCCTCCTCCTCTGGGTGAGCGCCGCGGTGACCGTTCTCTACTGGGTCGTTTTCTTCACGAGCGGTGCCGTGCATTCCACGGCCGAGGAATGCTACCTGACCTTCGAACGGGCGTTCCCCCTCGCTGACGGCTGGCTGACCACGCTCTGCCTGGTCGCCGCCGAGGGTCTGCGCCGGCAGCGCGAGTGGGCCGTCCTCGCCGGGGTCGCGGCCGGGAGCGCGCTCGTTTACCTCGGAGGCATGGACGTTCTCTACAACCTCGAGAACGGGATGTATGCACGGATGAACGCCGCGATGGCGGGCGAGGTGGCGATCAACCTCTGGTCCGGGACATTTGGCCCGTTCCTCATCGCGTATTTCTGGCGCCAGCGCCGCCGTCTGCGTCTGGCGATGGTGTGACAGATGGCGCGCGAGAAGACGCGCTGCCCGTGGCCCGGGGCGCAGCACCAGCTCTACGTGACCTACCACGACGAGGAGTGGGGCGTTCCGGTCCACGACGACCGCACCATGTTCGAGTTCCTCATCCTCGAAGGCGCGCAGGCCGGTCTCTCCTGGTTCACCATCCTCTCGAGACGTGAGAACTACCGCCGCGCCTATGCGCGCTTCGACGCCGAGCGGGTCGCGCGCTTCGGCGCCCGCGACGTCCGTCGTCTCCTGGCCGACCCCGGCATCATCCGTAATCGGATGAAGGTCGAGGTCTCGATCAGGAACGCGCGCGCCTTCCTCGCCGTGCAGGAGGAGTTCGGCTCGTTCGACGCCTACATCTGGCGCTTCGTCGACGGGCGGCCGATCCAGAACCGGTGGACCACGATCCGCCAGCTACCGGCCCAGACGCGGGAGTCGGAGCGGCTCAGCAAGGACCTGAAGGCGCGGGGCTTTGGCTTCGTCGGCCCGACGATCGTCTATGCCCACATGCAGGCGACGGGCATGGTCAACGACCACCTCGTCTCCTGTTTTCGTCACCGGCCGTGCGCGAAACTGGCCCGTTCTGATTGACTACGCTCCCCCTCCCGGCGACATACTGCGCCCGGACTAACGCCGCCGCACCGCAAACGTTCGCTCGATGGAGGGTGAAGACATGATCGCCGCCTTGCCTCGTGTCCGACTCTCGATCCTGGCTGGTCTTCTCCTCGCCACCTCGGTGGGCGCTGCGACCTGGACCCCCATCGGCCCCGAGGATGGAGGCTTCTACAACTACGATCTCGCGGTCGCGCCCTCGGATCCGTCGATCGTCTGCGGGGGCTCGTTCGGCGGACTCTTCAAGAGCACCGACGGCGCGGCGACCTGGGCGCCGTCCGACGCGAATCTGCAGCCCCTGAACATCGCCGCGATCGGTTCCGTGGTCCCGGCGGTCGCGGTGGATGCCCAGAACGCGTCCATCGTCTATGCCTCGCTCAGCCAGAGCGGCATCGCGCGCAGCACCGATGGCGGGGTCACCTGGACCACGAGCGCCCGCGGCCTCGGGAAGCAGCTGTTCGCGTTCGTCCTGGTGGTGAATCCGCTCGACTCGAACGTCCTGTTCACGGTGACGGCCCAGGGCGTGTACAAGACCAAGAATGCCGGCGCCCGCTGGCGGCACGTGAATGGCGGTCTGCGGAACGTCAGCGTCAACAAGCTGGTCATCGACCCAGTGAACCCCGAGACGCTCTACGCGACGACCTATCCGCAG
>DATILR010000009.1:0-5712 GCA_035476275.1 Binatus sp. (SeqCode)
CCTGGTGAACCGTCTCGAGCAGGACGACGGGCGCAAGCCGGGCGACCTCGTCTCGCCGGGGACCCCGATCCTCAAGTTCGTCGTGAACCGCGACGCGGCCGACCCGAGCCGGGTGCCGGCGACCCTCCTCCCGGTGACGGATGGCCCGGAGCAGATGCTCCCGCGGGTGAAGGTGGAGCGCCGCTTCAAGTTCGAGCGCTCGGACGGGGCGTGGGTCATCAACGGCGAGTTCTTCGACGAGAACCGCATCAATGCCACGCCCAAGCGCGGCGAGCCGGAGATCTGGACCTTCGAATCGGGCGGCGGCTGGGCCCACCCCGTGCACGTCCACCTGAGCGATTTCTTCATCCTGTCGCGCGACGGCGAGCCGCCACCGCTGCTCGAGCGCACCGGGCGCAAGGAGACCGTCGTGGTCGGCGCGTCCACCAGCCAGGAGGTGAAGGTCCTGATCCAGTTCGATGACTTCGTGGGGCGCTACGTCTTCCACTGCCACAACATCGAGCACGAGGACATGCGCATGATGGGACAGTTCGACATCCAGCCATGACCCGCGCGACCACCGGCAGCAGGAGGAGAGAACGATGAGACTCACGCGACGAGACATGCTCAAGCTCGGCATCGCTGTTGGGGGTGCGACTGTCCTCCCGGGCGGCCGCCTCCTGGCCGATGGTGGGGGCCAGTCGGGCGGGTTGGGGTCGAGCCCCCGCACCACGCCATTCGTCGTGGAGCTCCTCCCCGGGCGCGGGATTCCGCCCGTGGCGCAGCCGGTTGCGCCCTTCCCCACCTTGCCGGACCCGGGGAACTGCGTGAACGTGGATGGTTCGACGGCGTTCCACGTCCATGGCCCGCGCGTGGTCCCAGCCAACACCGAGTTCTTCCTGATGCACGAGCGCCCGGTCGAGCACTCGTTCCATCCCCAGCTGCCGCCGAACGTCCTCTGGGGCTACGACGGCAGCATCCCGGGTCCGACGTTCATCGCCAAGATCGGGACGCCCAATCTGGTCCGCTTCGTCAACGACCTTCCCGAGAACGATCCGGTCGGGATCGGCGAGCCGATCACCGCCATCCATCGTCATGGGGGCTTCCAGGCGCCGGAGGACGATGGCTACCCGATCGACACCTTCTGTACGGGGCAGTCCAGGGACTACCTCTATCCGAACATCCTGGAAGGCGACCTCGCGCAGAACGCGGAATCGACGAACTGGTACCACGACCACGCGATCGACATCACGTCGATGAACGTCTACCGGGGGCTCGCCGGCTTCTACCTCTTCCAGACCGCCATCGACACCATGAACGAGAACGACCCCCCGCCTGCGCTCGGCCTGCCGAGCGGAGAGTTCGACATCGGGCTCGTCCTCCAGGACCGGCTGTTCAACGAGGACGGCTTTCTCGTCTACGACAGCTTCGACCACAACGGCTTCCTCGGCGACAAGTTCCTCGTGAACGGCATCATCCAGCCCTTCCTCCGGGTGGCGCGACGGAAGTACCGCTTCCGGTTCCTGAACGGCTCGAGCGCGCGCGTCTACCAGCTCTTCCTGAGCAACGGGCAGCCCTTCGTCGCGATCGGCAAGGACTCGAACCTCCTGGAGCACCCCGTCACGGTGAAGAGCTTCCGCCTCGCGCCGGCGGAGCGGGTCGAGGTGGTCGTCGACTTCTCCCACAGCTCGCTCAAGGACGAGATCTTCCTCGTGAACCGTCTCGACCAGACCGACGGCCGGAAGCCGAATGGGCTCGTGTCACCCGGCACGCCGCTCATGAAGTTCGTGGTGAGCTCGAACGCCGCCGACCCGAGCCGGGTGCCCGATGACCTCGTCCTGGTGACGGAGGGCCCCGAGCAGCTGCTCCCCCAGGTCAAGGTGCAGCGGCATTTCAAGTTCGAGCGTTCGGACGGGGCGTGGGTCATCAACGGGGACTTCTTCGACGAGAACCGCATCAGCGCCAAGCCGAGGCTTGGCGAGCCGGAGATCTGGATCCTCGAATCGGGTGGCGGCTGGGTCCACCCCGTCCACATTCATCTGAGCGAGTTCTTCCTCCTCTCGCGCGACGGCGTACCGCTGTCGCCGATCGAGCGGAGTCGCAACGACACGGTGCTCATCGGAGGAGCAGGCGTCGGCGAGGCGGTGAAGCTCCTCATAAGGTTCAACATGTTCACGGGGCGCTACGTGTTCCACTGTCACAACATCGAGCACGAGGACATGCGGATGATGGCCCAGTTCGAGGTCCAGCCATGAGCGGCGGGACCGCCGGTGACGGTACGCGGCCGACGGTGGCCGCGGCCCCGGTGGTTGCCGCGGGCCTCGTCCTGCTGATCGCGTTTGCGGCTGGGTGCTCCGAGCATCCGGCCGGCGGCGAGGCGCAGCCCCCGGCATCCCGGGTGGCAGGGGCGCCAGGCCCGCCCGACCGGGTGGCGCTCATCCGCGACCAGCACCTCCCGAACGTCGAGCTCACCACCCAGGAGGGTCGGAAGGTCCGGTTCTACGACGACCTCGTGAAGGGCAAGGTCGTCGCGATCAACTTCATGTTCGCGACCTGCCGCAAGGCCTGCCCGGCTGCCACCCAGAACCTCGCCGAAGTACAGGACGCCCTCGGGGACCGCATGGGTCGCGACGTGACCCTGCTCTCGATCTCCCTCGACCCGGAGCGCGACACGCCGGAGGTGCTGCGAGGCTACGCCCAGGCACACGGCGCGAAGCCGGGCTGGTACTTCCTCACCGGGAAGCGCGACGACATCGAGCTCCTCAGACGGAAGCTCGGTGCCTACGAGCTGGACCCGGTCCTGGACGCCGACAAGACGCAGCATGCCGGCATCGTCATCCTCGGCAACGAACCCCGGGGGCGCTGGAAGGCGATCGCTGCGCTCTCGAAGCCGGTGCGCATCCGCCAGGCGATCGAGCGGACAATTCTGCCGGTGACTGAGTGGCCGACCGGCGAGGCCGTCGTCAACGAGGCGCCGTACGAGGAGAGCGAGGCGAGCAAGCGGCTCGTCGAGCCCGCCGACCTGTCGGGTCTCCCTCTGCGCGACTGAGGGGAGCGGCGAGGGGCACCGGGCGAGCAGCGACCCCGACCGCCCGCGGCTCTTCCCCTGAGCGTGCGGTTCTCCATATCATGGCGTCCCGCGGAGGGACCCGCATGAAGGCGCTCGTCTACGACGTGAAGCCCGAGGAGATCATTCATCTCATCCAGGAGGCCCGGGAGTCCAAGGAGGCCTACCTGGGCGAGCACTCACCGCTCAGCCTGTCCGAGCTCCCGGAGCTGGACGTGCCGTTTCCCGACTGGGTGCTCATCAAGACGCGGCTCTGCGGCATCTGTGGCAGCGACTACAAGCAGGTCTTCATCGACTTCGAGGGCATCGACAGCCCGCTCGCCACGCTGACGTCGTTTCCGCAGGTGATGGGGCACGAGGTGGTGGGCACGATCCACCGGGTGGGCCCGGCGGTGACCACGCTGCGGCCGGGCCAGCGCGTCGTCCTGAATCCGTGGCTCTCCTGCGCCCCCCGCGGGATCACGCCCATCTGCGAGATGTGCCAGGAGGGGCAGTTCTCGCTCTGCGTGAACTTCAAGCGCGGCCGGCTCTCCCCCGGCCTCCACACCGGCGTCTGTCACGACGCGCCCGGCGGCTACGCGCCCTACGTCCCCGCCCACGAGTCGATGGCGATTCCGGTGCCCGACGAGGTGACGGACGACGCGGCCGTGCTCGCCGACCCCTTCTCGGTGAGCCTGCACTCGATCCTCCGCCACCCGCCCGCCCGCGGTGACATCGTCGTCGTGTACGGCTGCGGCACCCTCGGGCTGTGCGCAATCGAGATCCTGAAGCGACTCTTCGACGTCCGCATCTACGCCATCACGCGCTTCGACCACCAGGCGCGCCTCGCCCAGCGGCTGGGCGCCATCGAGACGATCCCGTGGCAGCCGGTCGAGAACATCGTCGAGCGCTTCCGGGAGATCACCGGCGCCCGGGAGGTGCTACCGCCCATCGAGGGCACCGGCGGCCTCCCCATGCTCCACGGCATACGGGGCGTGCGCGTCGTCTACAACACGGTGGGGACGGCGGAGAGCATCGGGGTCGCGATCCGCATCGCGGGGTCCCGCTCGACGGTCGTCCTCTCCGGCGTCGACACGCCCGCGCGCTTCGAATGGTCACCCCACTACTTCAAGGAGATCAACCTCGTCGGCTCGAACGCCTTCGGCGTCGAGGAGTGGAACGGCAAGCGGCAGCACGCCATGCACCACTACTTCGACCTCCTCCGCACCCACAAGATCGACGTGACGCCGATCATCACGCATCGCTACGCGCTGGAGGACTACAAGGAGGCCTTCCGCTCGACCCACGACCAGGGCACGTCGGGGGCGGTGAAGGTGCTGTTCGAGTTCGACTAGCGTCTCGGCGTCAGGGCGGCATGCCCATGGTCTCGCGCAGGCGACGGAAGGCGTCCGTGCGACCCCGCGCCCGGTCGCGCACGACCAGGGGTCGGTCCGTCCGCACCGTAACAAGCTCGAGCTCGAGCGCGCGCCCCATCGAGTAGACCGAGAAGAGCGGCCCTTTCCCTTCCCGCGGAATGACGTCGAGGCGGCGCTCGACGCCGAGGCCGGCGCGGCGCGCCGCCTCCGCCACCTCGCTCGCGTTCACAGCGCCCGCACATGCGACGAAGCGGCCCTGCGGGCGCAAGAGGCGCGCCGCCGCGACGCAGTAGTCCGCGAAGCCCCCCAGGAAGGCGAGATGACACCCGGCCCGCTGCGCCGATCGTGGCGCCGTCGCCGCGCCCGGGCGGAGATAGGGCGGCGTTCCGGTGACCAGATCGAAGGCCGCGCCCTCGGGAACGATGCTCGGGTCGCGGAGATCGCCGTGCCGCACCTCGCATCGATCCTCGACGCCGTTCCAGCCGAGCGAGCGGCGGGCGAGCTCGACGCTCACCGCCTGCGCCTCGACCCCGAGGCAGCGCGCCGCGGGGAAATACCAGGCCAGGAGCAGCAGCACGGCGCCGATGCCGCAGCCGAGGTCGGCGGTCCGTGCGGGCGGCGCCGCCCTCGCCTGCGTGGCCGCGAACCACGCCGTCACCAGATCGTCGAGCGACCACCGGTGCCCGTCGAGGCGCTGGAGGATACGCCAGTTGCCGGCGAGGTAGCAGAGATCCTCGCCCGCACGTGGCCAGAGCTCCGGGCGCCCGGGCGGCGCGGGTGCCGGGGGCCCGGGCGGCCTCCAGCCGGCAGGTCGACGCGGTGGGCGCACGATGCCCGCCACCGTGGCAGGCGTCGTCACCGGCTCAGCGGACTGGCGATCCGCCACCCAGGAGCGCCTCCGCGTTCCCCGTGAGCCAGCGCTCCATGACCGCCGGCTTGACCGGGAGCGCGCGGAACTCCGCCACCAGCTGCGCCGGCGGCCTGCCGAGAAGGAACGCGCCCGAGCCGTAGAGCACCTTGTCGGCGATGGTCGACTGCCCGAAGCGCAGGAGGGGCTCCCAGCCGGTCCCGGGCTCGGCGAAGTACTTCGGACGGTGCGCGGCGAGCTCCAGGTAGACGTTCGGATACTTCCAGGCGAGGAGCACGGCTTCCAGCACCCAGGGATAGCCACCGTGGCTCATGATGATGGTGAGCTCCGGGAAGTCGCGCGCCACCACGTCCATGTGCCGCGGGTGCCCCAGGTCGTTCACCACCATGGTGGACCAGTTGGCCGAGGTGTGAATGCTGAGCGGCACGCCCAGCTCGGCGCAC
>DATILR010000010.1:0-5780 GCA_035476275.1 Binatus sp. (SeqCode)
CGCGCCGCCGTTCGCGCGATCGTCCCCGAGCGCAGTGTCGGGGCCTTGGGAGGCGCGGTGCCTGGGCCTTCGGAGAGTCCGTCGTTCCTCATCTCAGCTCGCTCCCTCGCCGGTCGACCGCGACCAGGCGTGCGTCCCGGAGTTCGCGAGGCGGTGGGGGCAGCGCATGCGCCGCATCCGCAACGGTTCCGGTGTTTCCCCCACTCGACAGCGCCTCACACTCGACGGGACCTGCTAGTATGAATAGTCTACCAGCTTCTTAGCACGATACCAGCCTTGGCAGCGCACCAGCAGGTCACATGCGCCACGGATTTGACCCTGGGTCGTACGCGCTGTTGGAGAATTTGACACCGGACGCACATCCGCGAACGCGAAGCACGCGGCGGACTGCACGGAGAAGGAGTCCACCCGCGACGGGCATCGCCAGTAGCGTCCCGTTCCGACGTGACGTCGCGAGGAAAAGAACGTGATTCACCCCCGAGGCGGGGGATGATGCCACCCTCACCCGCAAAGGGGCCGCCACCGCACCGGTGTTACAAGTTAGCTTTCCAACGCCGTTTTCTCTGGTGCCAACGCGTTGGCAGGAAGGGAGCGCATGCCAGATGCTGGGCAGTGTCCCGGTACGGTCTCTGCTCACGGTAGACGTCGCCCCCGCAGCGCGTGCGCCGCTCGGAACGCACGAGTACGCGGACGGGTAGGAGGAGATGCGATGGAGAGCTCGGCGCTAGCGGAGTGGACACGAGCGGGCGCGGACGACGGCCCGTGGGAGAAGCCCCTCCTGCTGGAAGGCCTTCGGGTCCTGGTGGTCGACGACGACCCCGAGGCGCGCGAAGCGATCGCCGCTGTCCTCGAAGAGCAGGGGGCCGTCGTCACGCCGGTCGCGTCGGCCGGCGCCGGCCTCAAGGCGATCGGATGGCGGATGCCAGACGTCCTGGTGAGCGACATCGCGATGCCGGGCACGGACGGCCACATGTTCATCCGACGGGTGCGCGCGCTCGACACCGCCCGAGGCGGTGGAACGCCGGCCGCGGCAGTGACCGCCTACGCCACACCCGCCGACCAGACGCGCGCCCTGCTCGCGGGCTATCAGACGTATCTGGCCAAGCCGTTCGAGCCGGACGAGCTGGTCGCGATGGTCGCGAGACTCGCCGGTCGCGACTGAGACTTCTACAGGCGCAAGCCCGTCTCAGGGGCGGGGAAAGACGTCGAGCAGCGCGGCGCCGTCGACCGAGCCCCAGCCGGTGGCGAGATCGTAGCCCGGCTTCGCCGGGTAGCCGTGCGCGAGGCTCGTCCCGTTGTCACCGACCACGACGTCGTGGAAAACCGCTGCGCCACCGTGCCGCTGGGCGCGGCCGATCTCGTAGAGCCGTGAGTTGAGGAAACCCACGCGCCGGCCCTCCTGCTGGACGAGCCGCGCCACGACCCCCGCCCACGCCGGCGCCGCCGCGCTCGTGCCGCCGGCGAGCAGACGCTGCCCACGGACGATGATCGGATAGACGCCGGAGGCGGGAAACGCGACGTCGGGGATGGTGCGCTTCGCCCCTCCCCGCTGATACGACGGGCGACGGACGGCGGTCCGTCCTCCTCCGCTGCTCACCGTGCCGTCGTTCCATACCGATTCGCTGCCGTAGGCCGTGGCCATGCCGTCCGCGTCGAGCACCGGCATGGGCGACGTTCCACCGACGGCGGTCACGAGCGGAGACGAGGCGAGCAGGCCGAACCCCCCGTCGGGACACACGTGCGAGCCGGTGTCACCCGACGCGACGAGCACCGTCTGACCCTGCACGGCCGCCTGACGGAACGCCCGCGCCAGGAGCCGGTTGGCCGAGCCCCGCACGCGGCGCGTGGGCGGGCAGATGTCGAGCGACGACGAGATCACGTCCGGCGTATTGCTGGCGATCAACAGGTCGTAGGCTTCCCCGATGCTCTGCGATACGGCGAGAAACAGGCGGGCAGCGGGCGCAACCGCCCCCGCCCACGTGGCGTCCAGCACCGCCTCCGCCTCGACGACGTTCCCCGTGCGGGGGCCGCTCGATTGCACGAAATCGGCGGGCGGCAGCCCGAAGCGGGTGCGGAACGCCTCCAGGTCCTCGGTCGCCATCTGGCTCGCCGCGAGGAGTCCGATCATGACCCCGCGTCCGTCGAGACCCGCGGCGGCACCCCGATCCAGCCCGTAGGTGCGCGCAAACTCCGTCGGGGAGAAGTAGAACGCGCCGTTGCTCGCCACCGACGCCGGCCGGCCGAGGGGCGAGCGCCACACCACCGTGAGGAGGCTCGGATCGACGATGCCATCGATCAGCGGACGCAGCGCTCCGGGCAGCGGGCCGGGCGCGTGATGGCGGCAGCGGACGAACTGCCGTCCGGGGAAGCGCTGCACGGCGCAGCCGCTCGAGCGGAGCCAGCGGCTCACGCGCCGGACCGCGGAGGCCGGCGCACCGTACCGTGCGGCGAATTCGGCCGACGTGAGCCAGCGCCCGCCGCGAGGCCCGTCGGGCTTCGCTGCGCGGCGACGAGTCGCGCAAGGCCCGCGTCGTCGCGACCGCGGAGCCCGACGACCACGTCGGCGGCGGCCAGCGCGGGCAACAGCAACAAGCCGAGGACGACCATGCCCGTCTTCATCGCGAGCCCGTCTTGTGCGTCGACTCGCGACGCGCAGTCAAGGTCGCCGGCGGCGGTCCTACTCTTCGCCCGTCACCGGCTCACCCAGCGCGAGCTTCCGGTAGAGCGTCTTCCGCCCGATGCGGAGCACCTTGGCGGCGAGCGTCCGGTTCCCGCCGACCGCCTCCATCACCCGGAGGATGTAGCGCCGCTCCATCTCCTCGAGCGGCACCAGCTCCGAGGGGTCGTCCGCGGCCAGGAGGACGTGTGACGGCCGGTAGGCGCGGATCTTCTCGGGCAGGTCGTCCACCGTGATCTGCTCGTACTGTGTGAGCGCAACCGCACGTTCCATGGCGTTCTGGAGCTCCCGGACGTTGCCCGGCCAGGCGTACGCCAGCAGCCGCTCGGCCGCCGGCGGGGAGAGGCCCGTCACGTTCTTCTCGGCCTTCCCCGCGAAGTGGACGAGGAAGTGCTGGGCGAGCAGGAGGACGTCGTTCCCCCGGGCCCGGAGCGGGGGGGTCTCGACGCGGATCACGTTGATGCGGAAGTAGAGGTCCTCCCGGAAGTCGCCCTCCTCGACGGCGGACTCGAGGTCGCGGTTGGTCGTCGCCACGAGGCGGACGTCGAATGGGACCTCCTCGCTCCCACCCACCGGGCGGACGCGGCGCTCCTGGAGTGCGCGCAGCAGCTTGGGCTGGAGCGCCAGGGGCAGGTCGCCGATCTCGTCGAGGAGCAGCGTGCCGCCATTGGCCTGCACGCAGAGCCCCGTCCGGGCCGTGCGCGCGTCGGTGAACGCCCCGCGGACGTGACCGAAGAGCTCGCTCTCGAGGAGCGGCTCGGGCATGGCGGCGCAGTTGATCGCCACCAGGGGCCCGAGCTGGCGACGTCCGCGCCGGTGCAGGGCCTTGGCGACGACCTCCTTCCCGGTCCCGCTCTCGCCGGTGACCAGGACGCTCGCGTCGGAGTCCGCGACCCGCTCGAGGAGCTGCTGCAGCCTCCGCATGACCGGGCTGTCGCCGAGGAGCTCCTCGAAGCGCTGGGTCTCGCCGACCAGCTGGCGCAGGCGCTTTACCTCCTCGCCCAGCGTGCGGTGCTGGACGGCGCGCGCGAGCGCGACCGCGAGCGCGTCCATCTTCACCGGCTTGGTGATGAAGTCGTAGGCACCGGCGCGGATGGCGGCGATCGCCGTCTCGAGGCTCCCGAACGCCGTGATGACCACCACCGGCAGGTCGGGCCGGTTGGCGACGATGCGCTCGCAGAGCGCGAGCCCGTCCATGCCGCGCATGTTGAGATCGGTGAGGAGGACGTCGGCGTCGAGCGTCTCCAGGAGCGCGAGACCCGCTTCCGCGGAGGTCTCCCACTGGACGGTGAACCCCCGCGGCGCGAGGCCGGCTGCCAGCGCCTCGCACATGCTCTGTTCGTCATCGACGACGAGGACGCGCCCGCTCACGATGCGGCCTCCTCCGCCTCGGCCGGCCGGGGAAGGAAGATCGAGAACCGGCTCCCCTTGCCGACGTCGCTCTCCACCTCGATCCAGCCGCCGTGCTCGGTGACGATGCCGTGGGCAACCGCCAGGCCGAGCCCGGTGCCCTCCCCCGATCGCTTGGTGCTGAAGAACGGCGCGAAGATGCGCTCCAGGTTCTCGCGCGGGATGCCGGTTCCCTCGTCCGCGATGCTCAGGCAGAGGTAGTCCGCCTCGCCTGCGGCGCGGTCCTGCGGTGAGCGGGTGCGCCGGGCCCCGACCGACACGCGGAGCCGCCCCCCGTTCGGCATGGCCTGGATGCCGTTCATGCACATGTTCGCCAGGACCTGCTCGATCTGGCTCGCGTCGACACGTGCAAACACGGGGCCGCCGACCGTGTAGTCGATCGTCACCCTGGCCCGCTCCGCGACGGGCGAGATCAGATCGAGCGTCTGCGCGGTCACGCGCGCGAGGTTCGCGAGCTCCATCTTGGGGCCGCGCCGGCGCGAGAAGTCGAGCAGCTGCTGGATGATGCCCGTCATGCGGTCCGCCTGCTCGAGGATGATGCGCCCGTTCTTCCCCGCCTCGACCGCCGAGGCGTCCCCGGACGCGAGCAGCTCCGCGCGGGCCGAGACCACGCTGAGGGGCGTGCCGAGCTCGTGCGCGACGCCGGCCGCGAGCTGGCCCACGAGGGCCAGTCGCTCGGTGTGACGGAGCTGCTCGAGCGCCGCGACCCGTGCCTGGGTCTCGGCGGCGGCCCGCCGATTCGCCTCGGCGAGCCGATCGCACATGGCGTTGATCTCGGTTGCCAGCTCGCCGATCTCGTCGCGCTGCCGGAGGGCGAGTGGACCGGAGAAGTCGCCGCTCCCGGCCCGGCGCGCCTTGTCGCGGAGCAGACCCAGCGGGCGCCCGACGAGGCGCATTTGGAGCAGGGTGGCGAGGAGCCCGCAGGTGACGACGATCGCGATCGTCGCCTCCAGGATGCGGAAATGGCTCATGTGGATGTAGACGTCCTCGCCGCGCAGCGGCTCGGTCACCTCGAGGATGGTCGGTCGTTCCGCAGTCCTTATCGCCGCGTACGCCTCCCGCCACTGCTCGCCGTCGGCGTGCCGCCGGATGCGCGTGACGATCCCGCCCGCGTCCAGGGTCCGCAGCTGGTCGGGGAGGAGTGTGGGGTGTTCCGGCGCGCCTTCGGCGGGGGACAGGATGCGCAGCGTGGCATCCGGGTTCGACGCCGCCCGGCGGCGGGAGATGGCGATCAGCTCGCGAGCCCGCTCCTCACCCTCGTGCCCCCACACCGACTCGATCGCTCCCAGCCAGGCGAGGCCGTTCCTCCGCGCCCGCTCGATGTCGGCCTTGTAGAGCACGACCTCGTTGGAGAACTGGAGGTAGGCGTAGGCCGCCATGATGACGATGATGCCGAGGACCAGCGCGACGGTGATCTTCGTAGCAAGCCTCACTGTCACCTCCTGTCGGGCTGGCGGGTCACCGAAGTGCCCGTGCGTCGCTGCCACTCTAGCGCACGAGGCTCCCGACGGACCAGCGAAGCTCCGGAGGAGGCCGGGCGGGCGGACGTCGCAGCCGTCCAGCCGGCGGGGGCGGTCAGATGATGGCCGTTCGAAGGGCGAAGCCGAGGAGCTCGCGCCGCTCGTGGATGCCGAGCTTCCGGAAGATGTTGGCCAGGTGCGT
This sequence comes from Binatus sp. (SeqCode), assembly GCA_035476275.1. Taxonomy (GTDB): domain Bacteria; phylum Desulfobacterota; class Binatia; order DP-6; family DP-6; genus DP-23. The sequence goes on from DATILR010000010.1 coordinate 5,750, forward strand.
GGTGACGGTCCTCCTGGTGATGTGCAGCTCC
>DATILR010000011.1:0-2056 GCA_035476275.1 Binatus sp. (SeqCode)
TCGTGTGGGCGGAGGGCGAAGGGCGCGACGTGGCCCGTGACCTGCGCTCGGGCGGGATCAGCGGGCTCCACCCGACGAAGAGCGGCAGCCTCTACATCTCCGCCAACGCGCCGCATTTCTGGAAGGCCCTGTGCGAGCTGACCGGACTGCCCGAGCTGGCCGCCGATCCGCGTCTGGACACGATGAAGAAGCGCGCCGCACACACGAACGAGATCGTCCAGAAGATCCGGGCCGCTCTCGCCACCCGGACCGCCGTCGAATGGGAGGCGCGTCTCGGCGATCGTGTCCCATGCGCCGCCGCCCGCACCGTGGAGGACATGTTCGATCACCCGCAGGTGGAAGCAGAGGAGATCCTCGCGAGCTTCGAGCACCCGCGCCTCGGACGGTACCGCGCTCTCGCGCGGCCGATTGACATCGGGAACGGTCCTCCGCCTATCACCGCGCCGGCCTTCGGAGAGCATTCGCGGGAAATCCTCGCCGGCCTCGGCTACAGCGACGCGGAGATCGACCGATTGTGCAAGGCGGGGGCGGTGGGCGCGCCGGCGGAGGAGACTGGCGTCTGAGCGCGGTGGCCTTCCTGATGCGCAGCAAGCTCTTCGTGCCCGCCTCGCGGCCCGAGCTGTTCGCGAAGGCGCTGGCCGGCGAGGCCGACGCCATCTCCTTCGACCTGGAGGACGCGGTGCAGGAGAGCCGGAAGATCGAGGCGCGAAGCACGCTCCAGGCATTCCTGAAGGAAAGACACCGTGAACCCCGCGGCAAGGTCATCATCGTGCGAGTGAATGGGCTACGAACGCCGCACTTCGAGGCCGACGTGGCCGCGGTGACCTGGCCGGGCGTGGACATGATCAACCTGCCCAAGCCCGAGTCCGCCGACGCGATTCGGACCGCGGCAACCGTGCTCGCCCGGTACGAGGCGGAGCGCGGGATCACGCGGCCCATCGGCATTCTCGCGAACATCGAGTCGCCCCGAGGGCTGAGGCTCGCCGCCGAGATCGCCACGGCCGATGCGCGAGTGGCCGGACTGCAGCTCGGTCTCGGCGATCTCTTCGAGCCCTCGGGTATCGACCGGAAGGATGCTCAAGCGGTTCACAGCGTCCAGCTCGCGGTGCGAATCGCGGCCGCGGAGGCTGGGCGGTGGGCGTGCGACACGGTGTACGCGGCGGTCAGCGATCCGGAGGGATTCACCCGCGAAGCCGAGGCGGCGCGCCGGCTCGGCTATATCGGAAAATCCTGCATCCATCCCACCCAGGTTCCCCTGGCCAACGCGGTGTTCCGCCCGAGCGATGCGGAGATCGCGGCGGCCACGCGCGTGGTCGACGCCGCGCGCGACGCGCAGGTCCGGGGGGTGGGCGCGTTCCTCGTGGATGGTCGCATGATAGATCTGCCCTTCATCGAGCGCGCCGAGGCCATCTTGGCCGCCGCCCGCCGGCTGGGCCTGCCTCTTTCCTGAAGTAAGCGATCGTCCTCAGCGCGACCTGGTCGCGCGCACGAGCAGGAAGGTCGGCCGCCGATGCTCGTCGACGAAGTCGGGGCGCCGACGGAGCGTCTCCTCGTCCGGGACAGGCTCGAGCACGCGCTCCACGGCGAGGCCGGCGTCGACGAGCCCGTTCAGGAGGGTAGCCATGGTGCGGTGGTATTTGCGCACGCCCTCGACGAACCAGTGCTGGTCGCGCCATCCCTCATCGGAATAGTGGTCGAGGGCCCAGTGCTTGCGCTTCCCCTCGCCATCCAGCGCCCAGCCGGTCGCCGGATCGACCGCGGTATAGATCGGATGCTCGGTCGAGTAGACGAGAACGCCGCCCGGGGCCAGCCATCCCGCGATGCGGCGAACGAGCCCCGCATAATCCTCCACGTAGTGGAAGGCGAGTGAGCTGACCACGAGGTCGAACCGCTCGGCGGGGAAGGCCACGCTCTCGAGGGCGTCGCGGAGATAGGTCACGCGCGGATGCGCATGCGTGGCGGCGGCGAGGGCGAGCATGCGCGCCGAGATGTCCACCCCGATCACCTCGGCCGCGCCTTGCTCCGCCAGGTGCGCGGCGAGCTGGCCCATGCCGCA
>DATILR010000012.1:0-7315 GCA_035476275.1 Binatus sp. (SeqCode)
CCCTCAGTCGAGCTCGCGACGCATTCCCAGGAAGGTACATTCCCGTCTCTCCTTGCCGCCTCAACCGGCACTGCGAGGGCCCAGAGACCAACGTCAAGAACTAGTGTCCCGAACCGGAAATCCGCTGACGAATTCCGGGTCCTCGCCACCGCTGACTGCGTTGTCCTCCTCGGGACAGCGCTGCTATCCCTCGTCGTCGCGTCTTCCTAGCGGCGGCGCTGGCTCGCTAACCGAGCCAGCGAGTTTTCGGTTCGGCGTACTAGCTTACGGTACCGAGCAAAGGGCATGCCGTGTGGCAACCGTACGGGGAGTGCCCATATACGACGGCATCCGGCTACGACGGCATCCGGCACGTGGGGCGAATTACCTCGTAGCATGAGACGGCAGTGCTCATCGGCTAGTGTCCGGATCGAAAAATCTGCTAGCTAAGTTCGCGGCCCTCACCACCGCCGCGGGCAGCACCTCCTCCGCGAACGCCTGCATCTCGTAGGTGAAATATGGCGTGCAGGTCATGCACGGGGATCGCGCCTCGCGCCAACGCGGGCGTCCGGTACGTCTCTTGCTCTGCTACTCCGGTGGTACCGGAACCGTCGGAGGAGTGCGTCATGCTCGAGGGACTCTTTCAGCCGTTGCATCTGTTCGTGGTGTTGGTCGTCGTCCTCGTCATCTTCGGGCCGAGTAGGCTACCCGAGCTGGGCGAGAGCCTCGGCCGGTCGATCCGCACGTTCAAGAAGGGGCTCGAAGAGCCGAAGTCGCTCGCGAGCCCGAAGGCGGACGACCAGATCACGGACGAGACGAAGGGCTGATCCGTCGGCCCTCGAGTCGGGACGATGCCGCAGTCCTCCCGCTAGCATCGCCGCGCCGAGCACGAGCAGGACGTTCCCGACGATCGACCCCGCAACGGAGGCCTTCACCACGTCGTGCAGGCCCGCGTGGGCGGCGATCGCGATGATCAGCTCGGCGGCGTTGCCGAAGGTCGCGTTGAGGAACCCACCGATGCCCTCGCCGGTCCGCACGGCCAGCTCCTCGGTGGCGCGCCTCCCATCCAGCCCGCGAGGGGGACGACCGAGTCGGCCAGCGGCCGGTGTCGCCCGACGCAGCGGCTTCCTCGAACGTTGGCGCAATCTGGGCCGTTTCGTGCTAAGCGCAGGCTGCCGTGGTATCGCACGAGACGGCGGCGCTCGACCCGCTCGTGACGGCGCTGCGCTTCGCTGCCGCACTGGGCCTCGGTGTACTCCTCGGCCTGGAGCGCGAACGGGCGAAGACTGAGGCGAGCTTCGCGGGGGTCCGCACGTTCGGTCTGCTCGCCCTGGCCGGAGGCGTGGCCGGGTTCCTGCAGTGGTCGCTCGCGCTTTCCGGGCTCGCGCTCGCGATCTTCGCTGCGGTCGCAGGCCTCGTGATCGTCTCCTACGCGGTGACCGCGCAGCGCGGCGAGCTCGGTATCACGACAGAGGTGTCGGCGCTCCTCTCCTTCCTGCTCGGCTTCCTGTGCGTGTACGGCCACGTCGCGACCGCGGCCGGACTCGCCGTCGCGAGTGGCGCCGTGCTCGCTCTCAAGGAGTGGCTGCACCGACTCGCGGGCCGGATCGAGACGGCGGACGTCGAGGCGACCCTCAAGTTCGCGATCGTCAGCCTCATCATTCTCCCGCTCGTCCCCGACCAGAACTTTGGGCCGGCGCCCCTCGACGTAGTCAACCCCTACAAGATCTGGCTCATGGTGGTGCTGATCTCCGGTCTCAACTTCGCGAGCTACCTGCTGGTGAAGGTGGTCGGTGCCGAGCACGGGATCGGCCTCACGGGCCTACTCGGCGGGCTCGTGTCGAGCACCGCGGTCACGCTCGGCTTCGCGCAGCGGAGTCGTCAGGAGCCGAGCCAGGCCTCGCCCCTCGCGCTCGGCATTCTGGTGGCCTGGACCGTGATGTTCTTCCGCGTGGTGGTCCTCGTGGCCGCGGCGCACCGGGGCCTCGTGCCGAGGGTCGCGCTCGCGATGGCTGCCTTTGGCATCCCGAGCCTGGGGATCTGCTGGCTGCTCTGGCGGCGCCAGCGTTCGGCGAATAGGGCGACGGTGAGCGCCGGAGAGAACCCCTTCGAGCTCGGCGAGGCGATCCGATTCGGCCTCCTCTTCGGTGTGATCACCTTCGCCGCCAAGGCGGCGCAGGTGTATCTCGGCGAGGCCGGCCTCTACCTCGCGGGAGCCATCGCCGGCCTCACCGACGTGGACGCGATCACCCTGTCCATGGCCCAGCTCGCACGCGGCAACGCCGCGAGCGCCGAACCTGCGGCGCGCACCATCGTGATCGCCGTCGCGTCGAATACGCTGTTCAAGGCCGGGATGGTGGCCTTCCTAGGCGCGCCGGGCCTGCGACGGATCCTCCTCGCCGCGACGGGTGTGATCCTCATGGCGGCGGTCCTCAGCGCGGTCTTGCTCTGATCGGGAGAACTACGGGGCAAGGTGGAGGATGCCGTGCGTCGACCGCTGCACAACGTCCATTGAATTCTACCGAGGGAGAGACCTGCATGACAAATTCGAGCCGTCTAACGGCGATCCACGTTCTGGCTTTCGGGATGCTCCTCCTTGCTGCAAGCTCTTGGGCGCAGAAGCGACCGCCAATTGCCGAACGGATCGCCAGGACCTATGGCCTCGAATCGTTCGGACAAATCGACGGCATCCGCTACACCTTCAACGCGGAGTTCCCCGGGGTCAAACTCTCTCGAACGTGGGTCTGGGAGCCCAAGACCGACCAGGTCTCCTACGAGGGGAAAGACAAGGCGGGCAAGTCGGTGAAGCTTACGTACCTGCGCTCTCAGCTCGGCAGCCAAGCCGCCGTCGTGAAGGACGAAATCGACCCGGCTTTCGTCAACGATCAGTATTGGCTGCTCTTCCCCTTGCATGTGTCTTGGGACACCGACGCCAAAGTGGAAGATGCGGGTATGCACAAGCTGCCGCTGGGGAAGGGTTCCGCCGAGCGGGTCCTGGTGAAATATTCCCAGTGCTGTGGGGGCTACACGCCTGGCGACACGTGGGAGCTGTACGTCGGCACCGACCACCGAGTCCAGGAATTCATCTACCACCGCGGCGGAACCAAAAAGCCGAGCGTCGTGGTCGCGACCTGGGCGGATTACAAGAAGGCCGGCCCCCTTCTCGTCTCGCTCGACCACCGCGGGACGGCGGACGGCAAGCCGCTGCGGGTCTTCTTTTCGGATGTGTCGGTCAAGCTGACGGGGTCAGATGCCTGGATGAACGCGCAATAGACAAGCGGACTCGTTCGGACAAGTGATCTCGTTCTGTACGAGCCGCCCGAGGGGCTCGCGCCCCGAACGGCGCAGGCAACGTTCGATCACGATCGCCGGACAGGTTCCGACAGCGGACGCTCGGCGACCCTTGGCGACGGAGGCGGACGGGCTCGACGAGGAACCTCGGACGTGATGATGATCGGGGAAAGCGACCCCGCTCGTCCCGCCAAGGAGGGAATCTACGAATGGCGCGCTCGCCGGGAAGATTCGCCGTGGCTGCACTCGCGCTCGGGACGGCTAGCCTTGTTGCGCCAGCCGCGGCGGAGTCCCCTGACCTATGGAAGAGCACCGCGCGCTACGAGCTCGAGTATCGCGTCCGGTTACGGGACGTCGGCCGAGCACCCGACGCTGTCGCCCTCTGGGTGCCGTACCCAGCCGAGACGCGCGATCAAAAGATCCTCGACGCCCACGTCGATTCGCCCTGGCCGGAACGGCTCACCCGTGAGGAAAAGTACGGCAACAGGATGGTCTACGCCGAGGGCAAGGCCGACGCCTCCATCCAAGACCTCGTCATGCGGTTCGTCATCGAGCGTCGTCCCTCGACCGGGACGCCCACGATGGCCGACGCCTATCTTCGCCCCGCACTCTACCAGACGCCCAACAAGCTGATCCCACTATCGGGGGTCATTCGCGAGCTCGCCGAGCAGGAAGGCCGTGGGGCCGAGGGCCGCGCGGCGAAGATCCGCGCATTCTACGACTACGTCTACCGAACGATGAGCTACGACAAGAGCGGCACCGGGTGGGGCCGCGGGGACGCCGTCTGGGCCTGCGAGAACAAACGCGGAAACTGCACCGATTTCCATTCGCTCTTCATCGGGATGCTCCGGAGCCAGGGAATTCCGGCCCGCTTCCTGATCGGTTTTCCGATCCCGGACGCCGACGCCGGCGCGATCCCCGGGTATCACTGCTGGGCCGAATTCCTCGACGAGCAGCGAGGGTGGGTCCCGGTCGACGCGAGCGAGGCGAAGAAGAAGGACATGCCGGACGCCTACTTCGGCACGATCCCGAACGACCGTATCGAGTTCACGGCCGGCCGCGACATCGTGCTCTCACCGCCGCAGCACGGCGAGCCGCTGAACTACTTCGTCTACCCATACGCCGAGGCTCACGGGAAAGCGCTCGAGCCACCGCGTGCCGAGCTCCGCTTTCGGCGAATGGCGCCGCACGAAGCAACCCAGGCGGACGAGGTGCCGCGGTGACGGCGGAGGCTGCGGGCTTCGCGGTTGGCCTCGGGCTCACGAACGACTGCAACCTCGCATGTGCGCACTGCTACCGGGACACGGAGCGCATCGACCATCTCTCGCTCTCCGACGTGCGCCGCGTCGCAAACCATCTTCCGATTCGTGCCGTGAACCTCGGTACAGGGGAAAACGCGCTGCACCCCGAGTTCCGCGAGATCCTCCGTGAGCTCCGGGCGCGCGGCATCGTCACCACGCTCACCTCGAATGGCCACAGCGCGGCCGTCCTGGACGACGACGAGCTCGGCTGGCTCCACGACCTCGAGCTGTCGCTCGACTTCCCGACCGAGCCCGAGCAGAACGCGTGGCGCGGCCCCGGGAACTGGCAGCTCGTCCTCGAGCAGACCGAGCGTGCGCAACGGCTCGGCGTCGCGGTGACGATCGTCGCGGTCATGATGCGCACGAACTACGACCGCCTCCCCGCACTCGCGCGCCTCGCCATCGCGCAGGGCGCGGCGTTTCGTGTCAACGTCTATCAGCCGGTCAAGACCGACGCCTTCTCGCTCTCCTATGACGAGTTCTGGAGCGGCTTTCGCCTGCTCCTCGAGGCGGCGCCGCTCGCCGCCTGCACGGAGCCGATCGTCCGGGCGGTACTCGCCGTCGGGGAGCGGGCCGGCGGCTGCGGCTCGACGACGGTCCGCGTGACACCACGCGGCGAGGTCCTCCCGTGCGTCTACTGGCCGAAGCGGTCTCTCCACCTCGCCGACCTCGACCTCCTCGGGCCGTCGATCGTCCGCTCGCCGGTGTTCACCGAGCTCGACGCGCTTCCCGACGTCTGCCGCGCCTGCCCGCTGGTCGACGTCTGCCACGGCGGCTGCCCGAGCCGTCGGCTTCTGCGTGGGGGGCTCGACCGCCCCGACGAGTTCTGCCCGTTCGTGAACGGCAAGCCCCTGCCGGTCCTCGCTGCTCACGCCGGCAGCCGGCGCGAGTTCCCGAAGGCGGGCAGTGCCTGCACGACGGTGTTCGGCACCGAGCTATCCTGAGCGCCATGCGCCCCCCCGCCGCCGAACCGCTGACGCTGCTCGCCATCCTCCGCCTGATGCTCGGGGCGATGTTCGTCTGGGTGTTCTTCGAGAACCTCGGCAAGGGCCTCTACACGCCCGAGGGCTACGCGAGCCTGATCCGCTACTACATCGAGAAGGGGAGCGCCCCGCTCGCCTGGAAGGCGATCATGGATTTCATGGCCGGACACGCCGCGATCGCCGCGCCGTTGCAGGCGACGGCGGAGCTCGGCTTCGGCGTCCTCCTGGTCCTGGGTCTTGCGAGCCGCGCCGTCGCGCTCTCCGCGTTCGGCTTCCTCACGAGCCTCTGGGTGTCGGAGTGGGGGACCGCGTGGATCTGGGAGCTCCTCGTCCCGATGGTGGTCGCGGCGTGCCTCGCACTCGGTACCCCCGGCCGTCGGCTCGGCGTCGATGCCGTGCTCGCACGTCGTTATCCGGACGTCCCCCTCTGGTGATCCTACGGTGCGCGTCTCGGTCGTCATCCCGACCTACAACGAGGCTGCATCCATAGGACTCGTCCTCGCCGACATTCCCGCCGCCGACGTCGCCGAGGTCGTGGTGATCGACAGCGACTCGACGGACGGGACGCCGGAGATCGCCGCGCGCGCCGGCGCGCGCGTCGTGCGCGAGCCGCGGCGCGGCTACGGGCGGGCCTGTCTCACCGGCCTCGGGCAGGTCACGAACCCCGATGTCGTCGTCTTCCTCGACGGCGACTACAGCGACCGGCCCGCGGAAATGCCGCGGCTGCTGGCGCCGCTCCGCGCCGGCGTGGCCGACTTGGTCATCGGCTCACGGCTCGCCGGGACGCGCAGGCCGGGGGCGATGCCGTGGCATGCGGTGGCTGGCAACCGTCTCGCGGCGGCGATGATCCGGGCGCTCTGCGGCGTCGCGCTCACGGACCTGGGACCGTTTCGTGCCGCACGCCGGGACCTCCTGAGGTCCCTCGAGCTGCGTGAGGCGACCTACGGCTGGCCGGTCGAGATGATCGTCAAGGCGGCCCGGCGCGGCGCCCGAATCATCGAGGTGCCGGTGAGCTACCACCCGCGGCTCGGCCGCTCGAAGATCAGCGGCACGGTTCGCGGCACGCTCGGCGCGGCGTGGGGGATCCTCGGTGGCATCGTGAAGCATCGCTTCGGCGCGCCGCCCGTCTCGCCCTGATGGCCGATCTCCTCCACGACTGCGCGCTCGTCATCATGGCGAAGGCGCCGTGCGCCGGCCGCGTGAAGACCCGTCTCGAACCGGCCGTTCCCCCGAACGCGCTCGTCGACCTCTACCGGTGCCTGATCGAGGACACGGTGGCGCTCGCGCGCCAGGCCCGCGTACCGCGCATCGCGGTCGTCTGTCCCCGTGGCGACGGAGACGACGTCGCGCGCTGGCTCGACGTCGAGGTGGTCGAGCAGGAGGGCGGCGGGCTCGCCGCGGGGCTCGCGTCCGTCTTCCCCCTCTTCCTCGGCAACGGCTGCCGGCGCGTAATCGCCTTCAACGGGGACACGCCCCATCTTCCGCCCGAGACACTCACCGGCGCCTTCGCGCTGCTCGACTGCCACGACCTCGTGGTCGGACCGACGGAGGACGGCGGCTACTACCTCGTCGGCGCAACACGCGCGCACGCCGGGCTCTTCGACGCCGACGGCCTCGGCACTGGCGGCGCCCTCCGCTCGCTTTTGGCGCGTGCCGCCGAACGCGGCCTCGGCGTCGCGCTCACCGAGGCATGGTACGACGTCGACGAGGGCAGCGACCTGGCCCGGCTCGGCGCGGACCTTCGCCGGACGCCAGCGCGTG
>DATILR010000013.1:0-5148 GCA_035476275.1 Binatus sp. (SeqCode)
GAGAGCATCTGCGTCGCCATGCCGATCACGGCCTGCGCGACCGCCGCGGGCGGCAGGGCGGTGAAGGCCCCGCTCGCGACCCCTTCCCGGAAGGTCGCCTCGATGTCGGCGGCGAACAGCGCCTGCGCGCGACGGATGACGTCGTCGTATGCGGCCGCATGGCCGAAGACGATCTTGAAGAGCTCGCGGTTCTTCTCCGCGAAGGCGCAGAAGGCGGTGCTGGCGGCGAGCATCTGATCGACGGGGCCGTCGGCCCGCTCCCGGGCCGCATCGACGGCGGTCTTCAGGCGCGCGGCCGTCTCCTCGACGACGGCGTGGAAGAGAGCCTCCTTGTCCGGAAAGTGGAGGTAGAAGGTCCCCACCCCCACGTCGGCGGCGGCCGCTATGTCGGTCACCTTGGTGTCGTGGAAACCCTTCTGGGCGAGCACGCGGGTGGCCGCAGTGACGAGCCCGTGGCGGGTTCGCTGCCGGCGACGTTCGAAGCGATTTCCGCTGAGGGGTGGCGCTGAGGCGAGTTTCATGACTGAATTTTTATTCAGTTAGTAGTCCGGCTCCCGTTGAGCTGTCAACTCCCCCCGAATCCCCAGATCAGACGGCCTCGAGTGGCGTGACGGGGCGAGGCTCCCCGGCTTCGGCCGACGCCCGGCAGGCGTCGGCGATGAGCACCGCTCGTGCTCCGTCGTCGACCGACACGGGCGGCGGCTCCCCCGCCACGAGGAGCCGGGCGAAGGCCCCCAGAGCCTCGCGGACGGTCGGTACCATCCCGGGGAGGACCAAAGGGGAGCGCTCGAGCCCGCGGACCCCGTAGGCGAAGCCGAGGGCATGGTCGCCCACCAGCTGCCCGCGGGCCCCCGCGATGTCGATGAGCCCCGAGCGTCCTCCGGTCGAGCGGGAGCCGCTGACCGTCACCAGAGGCGCCCCGCCGTCGAGCTCGAGGATGGCGACGAAGTTGTCCTCCGTGCGGCGGGTGTCGGCGCGCAGCACGCGACAGGACACGCGCACCACCTCGCGTCCCGTCAGCCAGCGCACGAGGTCGAAGCTGTGGACGCCGGTATGCAGGATGATTCCACCCCCCGAGACCGCCGGGTCGTCGATCCATCCGAGCGACGAGGGCTCGAAGCGCTGGTTCAGGTGGAGAGCGCGGAGCGGCCCGAGCTCGGGCAGGCGGTCACGAACGGCGCGCACGACCGTGTTCCAGCGGAGCGTGTGCGCCATGAGGCAGGCGACGCCGGAGGCGCGGATGCTCCGGGCCACGTCGCGCGCGGTGGCGCCCGTCGCGGCGAGCGGCTTCTCGATCAGCAGCGGCTTCCGCGCCGCGCCCACCGCGGCGGCGATCGACGGATGAAGGGTGGGTGGCACGACGGCAACCACCGCTTCGATCGCCGGATCGGCCACGAGATCGTGCCAGTCGGCATGAAAGGCGACGCCCAGGCTCCTGGCCAGTGCCGCGCCGGCGACGCTGTCCCGGCGCGAGAAGGCCGCCAGCGACAGCTCCGGGATGTCCTCCCGCAGGTGCTGGAGGTAGCGTTGCCCGTGCTTCCCCGCGCCGATGACTCCGACGGAGATGCGCGCCATGCGTGGGATGGAGCGGCGGGCCCGTCAGGCGGCGAGGGAAGCGGCGAGCCGCGCCAGGCGGCTCCGCTGCCGCCGCTTCGTGAACCCGACTGCCTCGCAGCGTTCGAAGTACTGCTCGAGCGCCGTCGTGAACCAGCGCCGGGCGAACGCGGCGCCGCGGGCGAGGGCGGCGGTGTCCCGGCTGCCGGCGGCGAGCAGGACGAGTGGCTCCAGGAACTCGGAGCTGCCGACGATCCCGACGACGGTGTGCTCGGTGCGATCGAGATAATCGGACAGCGCTTCCACCTTCGCCGGCTGGTGACGGAGGTGGTAGCTCATGTGTCCCATCCCGTAGGCCACCGAGCGCGCCACGTCCTGCATCGAGAGGGTGCCGAACAACCGGTCCGCGTGCGCGTCGGCGAGCGCCGCGATCGCACGGTACATTGCGAGCACGAAGCTGCCGAGGAGCAGGTTCGTTCCGAGCGACGCCTCCGGGAACGTCTCCGCCGAGAGCAGCTCCTTCAGCGCCTGCTCGGCAGAGGCACTGGCGCATCCCAGCCCCTTGCCCGAGATCAGCGCGCGCTTCCGACACGCCTCCACATGGCGCGCCTCGTCGATCATCTGCGCGCAGAGGAAGCTCTTCTGCTCGATGAATTCCTGGTTGATCGAGAAGACCCAGCGAGCGGGCACCTCCATCGCGACCAGGGCAACCTCCTCGAGGAGCGTGCAGGCCTGCGTCATGGCCGCGTCGCGTAGCGGCCGTGGCTCGGCGAGCAATGCCGCCCAGGGAATGTCGACCGCGGCGGCCCACCGTCGAGCCTTGGTTTCCTCGTAGAGCTCCGCGACGTTGTCGGCCCAGACGTCGCTTCGGCGGTTGATGGTGTAGCCGAGGTCGGGCAGCTTCTCGACCAGGACGCTGCCGCGCGCCGCCATGCTGTACCGGTCGCGCAGGAATTCCGGGATGGCATCGTAGCCGTAGGGTCCCAGGTTGCAGTCCTGATAGGTCAGCCCGCGCGCAGGATCGGCCGGTCGGGCCTGAACGCGTGTGGTCTCCACCCCGTACCACGCGAGGGTGAGGTTGCCGGAGAGGACCTGCTGGACGAGCTCGAGGAGCGCGGGATCGTCGAAGAAGTCCTTCTCGGCGTAGTAGGACATGTTATGCCCGGGGGCCCGTGCGGTGCTCGCGCACGGCTTCGCCGCGCGCTGCGCTCCTCCGATGCCCCCGGACCCCGTCGGCCGGCATGACCGCTCTCGCGGTCGGCCTCCATCCTCGAAGGGGCGCCCGGTGCTCGCCTGCTTGGGGGGTGGCGCACCCTGCGCTCCATTCCTGGGCGAGCGTTCGTCGCTTGCCCGCTGCGCTCGCGGCCGCCACGCGGGCTTTGCTCACGACTGGAGGCCGGGGGCGGGGGCGAGGTTGCCGATTGCCTCGCGGTTCATGTCGACCAGCTTCCAGAGGCGTGAGCGTTCGCGGCGTTCGGGGAGGCCGCACTTGGCGAGGCGTTCGAAGTACTCTTCGATCTGCTTCAGCTGGAACGCGTTGGTGATGCGGACGCCCTCGGCGATCTGCTCCTTCTTGAGACCCTTGCCGGAGAGGATGATGAACGGCTCCACGACCTCGGTGGCGTAGCCGCCCCCGAAGACGAAGTTCTCGGCCTCGTCGAGGTGGTCGTGGATGAGCGCGCGACGCTCCGGGAAATGGTCGAGCACCCATTTGAGGTGCTGCATTCCGTACCCGACGTGGCGGGCTTCGTCCTGCATCACCAGCCGGAAGAGCTTCTTGTCGCCCTCGGTGGGGGAGATGTACTCGCTGAAGCGGAAGAGCGTCAGCACCATGCCTTCCGCCTGCAGGTGGAGCGCGAGCGATGCTTCGGCGAAGGTGTCCGCGTCGCGCAGGAACTTGAGGTTGAACTCGTTGTGCGCGCTCGCGCGCATCAGGCCGTATCCCGTTGACAGCGCCCGCTTGCGGAAGATCTCGGTGTGGCGGGCCTCGTCCATCGCCTGCGTGGCGATGAAGTTCTTCACCTCGAAGAAGTCGGCGTTGAGACTCCCCATCCACTTGGCGGGGACGTCGGTCGCGATCATCTCGACCTCGGTCAGGAACGTCAGCAGCTGCGCGTAGGCCTTGCCGATCTCCTCCGGGAGCTCCGTCCGCTGGAGCTCGTCCCAGGGGATGTCCGTCGTGGCGTTCCACTGACGGGTCATCGCCTCCTCGTAGTACCCCTCGATGTTGTAGGCCCACACCTCGCTCTTGCGGTTCACCTCGGCCTGAAGATCGGGGAGTCCGGGGGGAAGCACCGCGCCGCGCGGCGCGAAGCTCCGGTTCTGCCGGATGCGCTCGGGCATCTCGGTGAAGCCGTAGCTGCCCACGTCGAGATCGCGGAAGGTGAGGCCGCGGCGCTCGTTCTGCGGCCGGCAGGCCGCCTCCTCGCGCGGCACGTCCATCCAGGAGAGCTCGAGGTCGCCCCGCATCGTCCGGCGGAAGCGGTCGACGAACGCCTGGTCCTCGGCGAAGTCGGTCGTGCTGAGGTAACTCATGTGGCGGTCCTCCTGAGCGGTTCGCGGGAAGCCGGGGGGCGCGTGCCGTCGAGGTAGTCGAAGGCGAGGCGGGACGAGAGATCGAAGAACTCCTGGATGCTCTCGGCGAAGCGATACGCCTTGTCGTGGCGATCGGGGTCCTCGTAGCGGAGCGACAGCCGCTCGCCGAAATGCGTCAGCGTGTTGAAGCTGTGGGCGGCGTCGGCGGCGCCGAGCGCGTGGATGTTGTCGAGCATCTCGCGCCAGGCGCTGAACGACCCCTCCGCGATGAAATCGGTCTCGACCCCGGCGAGGCCCTCGGCCACGCGGACGCAGTCGAAGACCTCGAAGGCGAGGACGAACTCGGCGGCCGCACCCGCGCCCTCGGGAAGCACGCGGATGCCGAAGGTGGTGTCGAAGAAGCCGAGGCGGGCGAAACGCTCCCGCTCGGCGCGCATCTCCCGCTGGAGCGCCTCGAAGAAGGCGAGCGACGGAAACCGCAACGGCATCGACACCTCCGAGTCGACGATACACCCAAAGCAGGAGGCCGAAAAAGAGATCTCGGAGGCCTCCCTCCGCCTTCCGGCCCCCCTCCTTCCCTGGTAGCAGGGGTCCCCAGGCGGGCCGATCCCTGGACATCGAACGTACCCTGGCACGCCTGCGGCGCGCCTTCGCGGACTGGCAGGCCCCCGTGGTGACCGAGTTCGCCGCGGCCGGGCGCCCGCCGTTCGAGATCCTCGTCTCCTGCCTCCTCTCCCTCCGCACCCGTGACGAGACGACGGGTCCGGCCAGCCGCCGCCTCTTCCGCCGGGCGCGCACGCCGGCCGGGCTCCTCCGGCTCTCGCCCCGCGCCATCGAGCGGGCGATCTACCCGGTCGGCTTCTACCGGACGAAGGCGCGGACGCTCCGGCGCCTGGCGCGGGTGCTCCGCGATCGGCACGCGGGACGCGTCCCCGACGATCTGGAGGCGCTGCTCGCGCTACCCGGGGTCGGGCGCAAGACGGCGAACCTGGTCCTCACGGAGGCGTTCGACGGCGCCGGCATCTGCGTCGACACGCACGTCCACCGGATCACCAATCG
>DATILR010000014.1:0-1626 GCA_035476275.1 Binatus sp. (SeqCode)
CGAGTACGTCAACGACGGCATCGACGAGCAGCTCGACGACCTCGACCAGCCGCTCCACGAGCAGCACGTCGACCTCCTCCTCGACGAGCACGTCGTCGACCATCAAGGTTCAGACGACGACCACCACCACGCTTGCCTCCACCACCACGACCAGCCTCGCCCCGCCGCCACCCACCACGACGACGACGCTGGCCGGCCGGCCGCCGTGCGTGGTCGGGACCGCGAGCGGGTGCGATGACGGCGACCCGTGCACGGTGGACACCTGCACCGCGACCGGGTGCCTCCACGACCCGGCGAGCGGCTTCGCGTCCATCGTCTGCGCGTTGCCCGACGCGAGCCTCCTGATCGCGGCGTGTACCGGTGAGCAGATTCCGGGCGCTGTGATTCAGCGCTCGGACCAGGGCCGGAGCCTGATCAGCCGGGCCGCGAGTGGACCGGTGAAGCAGCAACGACGCTTCATCCTGAAGGCCGCCAAGGCCCTGCGGAGCGCGGCCCAGCAGGTCACCATCGCCGGCAAGCACGGCGGCCTCTCGCCCGCCTGTGTCGCCGCACTCCGCTCGCCGCTCCACGATGCAGCGGCCCGCGCAGCGCGGTTGGCTGCGACGCTGTAAGGGCTGAGGGCCGATCCGCTTCAGGCCGTTGCGAGCCGGCGCTTTGCCGTCCTATCGGAGGTAGCCGGAACGTCGAGGTAGCCGGCGCACGTCCGACTTCGGGCGTTCTGACAACTTCACAGGATTGTCGCGGCTACCCGCTCTGGTAAGACTGCCGCCTGATGCCGACCCGACTCCTCCTCGTCCGCCACGGCCAGATCGCGGCCAACGTGGACGCCCGCTGGCACGGCTCGACCGACGGCGTGCTCACCGAGCAGGGGCGCGAGGAGGGGCGCCGGCTGGCGGCCCACCTGGCCCGCACGCGCCCGGACATCACCGCCGTGTGCACGAGCCCGCTCCAGCGCGCCCGCGACACCGCGGCCGCGATCGCGGACGCGCTCGGCGCTCCGCTGCTCGTCGAGCCCGGCCTCGCAGAGTACGGGATCGGCGTGCTCGAGAACGAGACCTACGAGGATCTGGCCGGCCGCCATCGCTTCTTCGAGCAGGCGGAGGCGGATCTCCACTGGGCGCCGCCGGGGGGCGAGTCGCTGAACGCCGTCGGCGGGCGCGTGCTCGCGGCCTGGTGGTCGATCGCGCATCGCCACTCGGACCCGGCGGTGGTGGTGAGCCACGGCGCCGCGATCGCGATCGGCCTCGCCGCGCTCCTCGATCACGACCCGCGTGTCTGGCCGCGTTACCGGCTGCGCAATACGAGCATCAGCGAGATCGAGCTCGCGCCGACGCCGCGCCTCCTGGCCTTCAATCTCGTCGACCACCTCACGCAGGCCGATTCGTAGTCGTCGGACGCACGACTCAGAAGACCGCGAGCTCCCCGCCGTCGACCCGGTGGATCAGGGTCGCGATGCGGTGCGCGAGGGCGTCGAGCTCGGCGCGGGTGAGTCCCATCTGCACCCGTCCTGGGGCCAGCCGGACGCCGTGATCCGGGTCCATGTTCGGGCCGGGCGCGACCGGCCGGAGAATGCCCTCCTCATCGGCTCGCAGCTCGACCAGGATGCCGAGCTCGTCGATGTCCTCC
>DATILR010000015.1:0-5452 GCA_035476275.1 Binatus sp. (SeqCode)
CAGCTGCTGGGTGCGCGCGATCCGCCCCGTGAACTTGACCTGATGCTGGTAGAACTTGTCGGGCCGCGCGTTGATGCTCGAGATCGTGGGCCCGCAGCCCCCGAGCCCGGCGGCCAGCACGAAGGGCAGGACGAGGCGGCGGAGCCGCATGCGCGGCGGCGGGTACCATGGGCGTCCCGGAAAAGCAAAGCGGCCGGCGCCGGCCGGTAGCGGGCCCGTACGGTTGACGCGGACCGGCGCGCGCCGTACCTTGTCGATTTTCCTGAAGGAGGCAGGCATGAGACGGACGTTCCTGGCGACCCTCGCGCTCGGCGCGGTACTCGGCTTCGTCGGTCCGACGGCGCGCGCGGATGACGTGGTCGCCACGGTAGGCGACACGAAGAACACCCGCGCGCAGCTCGACGACGAGGTCCGGGCGAAGCTCATCGAGCTCGACAACCAGCGCTACGACGCCCTCCGGGAAGGCCTCGACGGCATGATCGCGCAGGAGCTCCTCAAGCGCGAGGCGGCCGCGCGGGGCATCACCGTCGACGACCTCCAGCGCCAGGAGATCGGCGCGAAGGTCGCGGCGCCCACCGACGAGGATATCCAGAAGGTCTACGACGAGAACAAGGCGCAGCTCGGCGGCCAGACGCTCGAGCAGATCAAGCCGCGGATCGTCGAGTACCTGAAGGGACAGAAGCAGGAAGAGCGGCGGACCGCGTTCATCGCGGAGCTGAAGAAGAAGTACCCGACGACGATCTCGCTGAAGCCGCCGATGGTCGACGTCGCGACGGCCGGGCGCCCCGAGCGCGGCCCCAAGAACGCGTCGGTGACGATCATCGAGTTCTCGGACTACCAGTGTCCGTTCTGCAAGCGGGCGGAGGACGTGGTGGAGCAGGTGATGAAGACGTACGACGGCAAGGTGCGGCTCGTGTACCGCGACTACCCGCTGCCGTTCCACCCGAACGCGCGCCCCGCGTCGGAAGCCGCCGCCTGCGCCAACGCGCAGGGCAAGTTCTGGGAGTACCACTCCAAGCTCTTCCACGGCGACGGCATCGAGGCCGACAAGCTGAAGACGTACGCCGACCAGGTGGGCCTGGACCGCAAGAAGTTCGACGAGTGCGTCGACAAGAAGCCCTTCAGCGCCGAGATCGACAAGGACGTGAAGGACGGCGAGAAGGCCGGCGTCAACGGCACGCCCGCGTTCTTCATCAACGGTCGCATGCTGTCCGGCGCGCAGCCGTACGAGAAGTTCAAGGAAATCATCGACGACGAGCTGGCGAACGCGAAGAAGTCGTAGGTAGTCGCGCGCGGGGGCGGGACCTCCCCCGCCGGCTCAGATTCGATGAAGTGACTGGCCTCCTCCTGTCGCGAGGTCACGGGTACACCGTGCCTCAATCACTGACAGACGCGCCCAGGGCGCTAAGGAGGCCAGCCATGGAGCACATTGCCATCGATCTGGGAGCGAGGGAATCGCAGGTGTGCGTGCGTGCGGCGGACGGCACGATCCTGCTCGAGGGCCGCCACCCGACGGTCGCCCTGCGGGCGTTCCTGGGGCAGCGGCCGTCCAGCCGAGTCGTGCTCGAGACGTGCGCGGAGGCGTTCGGGGTCGCGGCGGTGGCGCGCGAGCTCGGCCACGAGCCGGTCGTCGTGCCGGCGAGTCTGGCCCGCGCGTTGGGCGTGGGGACGCGCGGCCTCAAGAGCGATGTCCGCGATGCCCGGCATCTGAGCGAGGCGTCGTGCCGGATGGCGCGGCTGCCGGCGGTGCACGTGCCCGCGCTGCAGTCCCAGGCGCGCAAGGGGGAGTGCGCACTGCGGGAAGCGCTCGTGACGACGCGGACCAAGCTGGTGAACACGGTGCGCGGCTGGCTGCGGGGGCAGACGGCCGGGCCGCTGCGGCGCTGTACGCCGCCGAGGCTCCCGGCGCGCGTGCGCGCCCACCTCGCGGCCCACGGCCAGGCGGTACCGGACGCCGTCGAGCGGGTGCTGCACGTGATCGAGGCGCTCAACGGGCAGATCCGCGCGGCCGACGCGGCGCTGACCGCGCTCGCGCAGGAGGACGCGGTCTGCCGGCGGCTCATGACCGTGCCCGGCGTGGGGCCCGTGACGGCGGTCCGCTTTGCCGCCGCGGTCGACGATGTCCAGCGCTTCCCGCGCGCTAGCGCCGTGCAATCATACCTCGGGCTGGTGCCCGGGGAGGACTCGAGCGCGGAGCGCCGGCGGATCACGGGCATTACGAAGGCCGGGCCGAGCCGCGTGCGGTGGACCTTAATCCAAGCCGCGTGGTGTGTGCGGCGGTTACGGCCGCAGGACCCCGCGGTGCAATGGGCGCGGCGCGTGGAGAGCCGCCGCGGCCGCCCGGTGGCGGCGGTGGCCTTGGCGCGCAAACTCGCGGGGATCCTGTACGCGATCTGGCGTGACGGTGCGGTCTACGATCCCCAGCACTCCGCTACCCGGCGCGCCGCCTAACGAGCGTCCCGACGAAGGCGTCAACGGCGCCCGCATGACGACGGACTATCCAGCGGCGGTGATCGCGACGAGGACCGTGAGGCGCGTGGCGTCGGCCCCGTGCACCTCGTGGCTCCGATGGCGACCCGCCAACGTCTGGCGACCCATGTGCCTGCGAGCACGCATAGTCGATTGGGACAGCCCGCCGTCTGCGACCGCACCGTCGCGCGTCCCCACATCCCCCCTCCGCCACGCTCGATCATCAGCGCCCCGCTCCCCACCCGCGCGTGCCATCTTGCCCGGCCAGTCACTTCATAGTCGGTCCTCGGCCGCTCCCCGCGGAGGCTTCCGCGCGGGGAGCGTTCGGCCTGCGGGTCGCGGCAGCGGCAGTCCCCGCCGGCACCCGCCTCGTTCCTCCGCTTGGGGACGATGGGAGCGAGACTACAATCGCCAGTATGGTGCCTGGGCGGTGCGGACGCGGGCGAGCACGGCTTCGGCAGAGCGGGCGTCGCCCGTCGCGACGGGGGGTCGCGCGTCGGCGCCCTGCAAGGCGGCGAGCGTCGCGTCGACGCCCTCGACGATCGCGCTGAGGTCGTAGCCGCCCTCGAGGACGGCGGCGATCCGTCCGCCGGCTGTTTCGGCTGCCAGCTCGACGCATGCCCGTCCCATCGCGGCGAAGCCGGCGGGCGTCACCCGCATGCCGCCCAGCGGGTCGCGATGGTCGCAGTCGAAGCCGGCGGAGACGAGGACGAAGTCGGGCGCGAACTGCCGGCAGACCGGTAGCACCACCTCGGTGAAGGCGCGCGTGTACTCCCCGTCACCGAATCCGGCAGGGAACGGCAGGTTCACCGTCCGGCCCGCGCCCGCCTCCCGACCCACCTCCTCTGCGGCGCCCGTGCCCGGATAGTAGGGGTACTGGTGGGTGGAGACGTAGAGCACGTCCGGGTCGCTCTCGAAGAGGTGCTGCGTGCCGTTGCCGTGATGCAGGTCCCAGTCGATGATCGCCACCCGCCGCATACCCCGGCGCCGCAGCCAGGCGGCAGCGATGGCCACGTTGTCGAAGAGACAGAAGCCCATGGCGCGGTCGCGTTCCGCATGGTGACCGGGCGGCCGGACGAGCGCGAAACCGTTCGCCACCTGTCCCGCGAGCACGGCCTCGCAGATGACGAGCAGGCTGCCGGCGGCCAGACGGGCCGCCTCGTAGGAACGGGGTGAGGTGGAGGTGTCGGGGTCGAGCACGACCCGCGGCCGGCCCGCCGTGGCCGCGAGATGCTCGATGTGCGCCGGGGTGTGGACCAGGGCGATCTCCTCTTCCATCGCCGGACGGGCGCCAAGCCGCACCAACCCGCGCCTCTTCTCCAGATGCCCGGCCAGCACGCCCAGCCGTTCCGGTCGCTCCGGATGTCCGCGGCCCGGATCGTGATCCAGCATGCGCGGATCGAGAACGACCGCGGTGCCTCCTGCCACGCGCGAACGATAGCAGAGCGGGCGAGATGCCGCGACGGCGTTCAATTGACACCCCGGGGGGTTTTCCCTACGCTCGACCTGAGATGTTCGGGATCGGGATGCCGGAGCTCATCGTGATCCTCGTGGTCGCGCTCGTGGTGCTCGGCCCGAAGCGCCTCCCGGAGGTGGCCCGCACGCTCGGCAAGGCCATCGCCGAGTTCCGCCGGCAGACGAACGACATCATGGAGGATCTCCGCGTTCAGACGATGTCCGACGACGAGCCGCGCCGACCGACCCCGCCCCGGGCGCCGACGGTGGCCTCGACGCGGAAGGACCCGGCGGCGCCCGAGGAAGCGGCACCCGCCGCCAATCCGACCGAGCCGACGACGAACCGCAGCTAGCGGCTAGCCCGCCCGCGATATGGTGCCCGAGTCCGACGTGCGCATGCCGCTCACGGCGCACCTCGAAGAGCTGCGCTGGCGGATCGTTCGTGCGTTCCTCGCCGTCGCGGTGGCCTTCGCCGTCTGCTACTGGTGCGCCGAGAGCCTGTTCGCGATCCTGATCCGTCCCCTCGCGGCGCTCCGACCCGGCCAGGCCCTCATCATCGGCACGGGCGTGACGGAGGCGTTCTTCACCAAGCTCAAGGTGTCGGCCATCGCCGCCCTGTTCGCGGCCAGTCCCGTCATCTTCTTCCAGTCCTGGCGGTTCGTGGCGCCAGGCCTCTACGAGGCGGAGAAGCGCACCGCCCTGCCCTTCGCCATCGTCGCCACGATCTTCTTCCTCATGGGCGCAACGTTTTGCTACGTGTTCGTCTTTCCGGTCGGCTTCCGCTTCTTTCTCGACGAGTACGCGTCGATCGAGGTCGCACCGCAGATCCGCATCAGCGAGTATCTCTCCTTCGCCTCGCGCATGCTGCTGGCGTTCGGGGCGACCTTCGAGCTGCCCGTGGTGACCTTCTTCCTGGCGCGGCTGGGGCTCGTCACCCACCGGACGCTCATGGGGATGGGCCGCTACGCCATCGTCGTCATCTTCATCGTCGCCGCGGTGCTCACGCCGGGACCCGACGTCGCCTCGCAGCTCCTGATGGCGGCGCCGCTGCTCGTGCTCTACGGTATCAGCATCCTGGTCGCGTACATGGTGGCGCGGTCTCGACCGGCTCCCGTGCCGGCGGAGGATGCGGGGGGCGGTTGACGTTGTGACGGGCGTCCGCGGGTGCGGGGGCGCCCGGACGGCTCCGGGTCCTCGCGCAAACGGCGCCTCGCGCGGCGGACCGCGCGAAACGCCGCTCGCGCTGCGGAGTCGCCGCTCGGGCGCCCCCTCGCCCTCGGACGCCGGTCCGCGGTCACCCTGCCGGGCGAACTAGTTTTCGCCATCGCCGAGCCAGTTGCCGTCGAAGTCCGCCGGAGGCCCTGTCACCTGGCAGGCGCCTTCGGCGATCAGGGCGTCGACAACCGCTTGGACGGAGGCGCTGAAGTCGGGGGCGACCAGGACGACCAGGGTGGCGGCGCGGCGGTCGAGCGTGCGCACGACGGCGACACCCTCGTAGGACTCGAACAGGAACTTCACGTAGGCGATC
>DATILR010000016.1:0-3530 GCA_035476275.1 Binatus sp. (SeqCode)
CTCGTTGTAGACGGCGAAGCCGAGGCCGACGTAGCGCCCCTCTACCCGCAGCCGCGCCTGCTCGGCGCGGAAGGCAGGGTAGTCGATCGCCGCCACGACCTTCTCGAAGCAGACGGGATAGGTCGGGCTGTCGTGCACGAGCCGCGTGGCCGAGGTGTAGGGGAGATCGGCGGGGCCAATCAGATTGACGCGCCGGATCTCCACGGGGTCGAGGCCGAGCGCGCGGGCCCCCAGGTCGAGCACACGCTCCATCACGAAGGTCGTGGCCGGCCGCGCCACTCCGCGGTAGGGCCCGGCCGGTGTCGTGTGCGTCGCCACCGCGGTCACCTCGCAGCGATAGTGCGCGAGCTTGTAGGGGCCGGCGAGCAACCCCCCCGCCATGAGCGCTTCGAGGCCGGCCGTCCACGGGGTGACGGAGTACGCTCCGGCATTGCAGGCGGCGCGGACGTCGAGGGCGAGGAGCCGGCCGCCCCGATCGAAACCGGCCCGCACCGCGTAGTGGTGGTCGCGGGCGTGGGCCGAGGCATGCATCGCCTCGCGCCGCTGCTCGATCCACTTCACCGGCCGGCCGAGTCGCATCGCGAGCACGCAGAGCGCGACGTCTTCGGGATAGAGCATCGACTTCACGCCGAAGCCGCCGCCCACGTCGGGTGCGACGACGCGGATGCGATTTTCGGCGAGGCCGAGCACCTCGCCCAGCAGATGGCGGACGAGGTGCGGCACCTGCGTGCCCGACCACAGCGTGAGCTTGTCCTCCCCCGGGCTCCAGTCCGCGATGCCCCCGCGACCTTCGAGCGGCGCGGCGCATTGCCGGTTCGTCCGGAACGTCCGCTCGACCACCGCGGCGGCCCCGGCCAGCGCCGCCTCGACGTCGCCGCCCTGGAAGCGGCGCGAGAGGAAAGCATTCGCGGGAGCGGCCTCGTGAACGGGCGGGGCTCCAGGGCGTGTGGCCTTCAGCACGTCGACGGTCGCGGGCAGAGGCTCGTAGTCGACGCGGACCAGGGCCGCCGCATCCTCGACCCCGTAGCGATCGGCGCCGACCACAGCGGCCACCGCCTCGCCCGCGTAGCGCGCGACGGGCCAGGCGAGGATCGGCTGCTCGGTCTCGACGTAGCCGGGGAGCGCCGAGCGGGCGCGGATGCGCAGGCTCGAGAAATCCGGGTCGCGGCCGCTGAGCACGGCCACGATGCCGGGCGATCCCGCCGCCGCCACGGCGTCGATCTCCCGCAGCCTCGCGTGGGCGTGGACACTCCGCACGAACGCCACGTGCAGGAGCCGCGGCAGCTCAAGGTCGCCCACGTAGCGCCCGCGGCCGGTGAGAAGGCGCGGGTCCTCCCGCCGGCGCACGGGCACACCGACCGTCACGGGACGGGGAGCTGATCGCTCACGTTGATCGCGAACAGCCTTCGCGCGTAGATCTTTCCCGTCCGCGAGTCCACCGAACGGAACGATGTCAGCATGAGCGCGAGAAAGGCCACTGGGATCAACCGGCGGCGCTCAGGGGCCGGCCAAATACGCTCGCGCCGCCGCCACCCTTCGCTGCTGCTCGCCGATCTTCTGAACGAGCGCGTCCCTGGTCGCTTCCGTGTAAGGGGCGTCGATCCATCCCCGGCCGCTTCCGTCCTTGCCTTCAGCCATGGCCGCCTCTCCGTACTCGAGCCTTCATCCGGCCGCAGGTCGCGCCCTCATTTAGTCGATGCGGCTCGACTTGACCACGTTGGGCCGAAAGGCCGGGCGATCCCTGCTTCCGCAGTTGGGGGTCACGAACTTGACGTCCACCGTCTGGTTGGGCTGCACGGTGACCGGCTTCGAGCCGAAGATCTGGTCCTTCTCGCAGTCCAGGGAGCGCACGCTTCCCTGCCAGACCTGCTGTTGCCGGGCTCCTGACCTGAAACATCGCGTCCACGTTGCCCGGTTTCCGCTGGTCCTGGGTGTTGATGCCCCAGCGATACCGATACTCGACGCCCTCGGCCCGCGCCCAGCTGGACCACTCGCTGGTCTTGTAGCTCGCGGGGGGCGGAGGCGCGGACGACGGCGTGGAGGCGACGCGGCGCGCGGCGGCCTGGGCATTGTCATTGGCGGTGTCGGAGCGTGTCTGCACGGTGACGCACACCGTGTCGCCGGAGCGCGCCTCTCTCCACACGTACGGCGAGCGACAGGTGTTCGGGCCATAGGCTCCGCCACCAGGCTGGCGGCGGGCGTCGGCTTGACTGTTGTCCTGGGCCGCCTGATCGCGTGTCCTCGACGTCACGCACACGTGATCGTCGGGAAACGCCTCGCGCCAGACGAAACCTTGACGACAGGTGTCCTGGGCGAGGGCCGGCGGTATCGTCGCGATCGACAACGCAGCGGCCACGCTCATTCCGACGACCTTCGAGATGGTCGATCTCATGTTCCTCCTCGCTGCGCTCGACATGCAGTGCGCAAGAGCTCGTGAGGCGCCGGGACTGCGCCGATGCTAGCTGACGGGCAACCGCGGGTCAAACACCGGGGGCCGAGCGAAGCCGTGCGGTAGAATCTGTCCATGCCCTCCACCCGCTGGCTCGAATCCCGCGCCCCGCGCGGTATGGTCGCCTCTCCGCACGTGCTCGCCTCCGGCAGTGGGGTGGCGGCGTTGCGCGCGGGCGGCAATGCGCTCGACGCGGCCATCGCCGCCGCCACGACCATGGCCGTGGTCTATCCCCACACGAACGGCGTGGGCGGCGACAACTTCTGGCTGATCTACGACGCGACCTCCTCGCGCCTCACCGCGCTGTGCGGAGCGGGACGATCGGCGCGGGCGGCCTCCATCGAGTGGTACGCCGGGCGCGGGATTCGGGACGCCATTCCCGCGCGCGGCGGCCCCGGCGCTGTCACCGTGCCCGGGGTGGTCGACGGCTGGTGGCAGGCGCATCAGTACAGCACCCGCCGCATGGGCTCCGCGCTCCCCTGGAAGAGTCTGCTCGCCGATGCCGTCGCGTACGCGCGCGAGGGCTTCTCGGCCTCCGACGGGCAGCGCGTCGCCCCGCCCCGCGAGCCCGATCTCTTCGGCCCCACCGCCATCCCCGAGATCAAGCGCGACCTGTGGCCGCTCTATCATCCGGACGCCCTCACCCAGGGACTGCTCGTGCAGCGAGATCTCGCCCTCACCCTCGAAGCGGTGCGCGACGGCGGCCCCGATGCCTTCTACGGCGGCGACATCGCCCGGCGTATCGCATCCGCCGCAGGCCAGGCGGGCAGCCCCCTCGCCGTGGAGGATTTCGCGGAGCACCGCAGCGACTGGCTGGAGCCGCTCCGCATCGCCTATCGCAAGGGCCACGCCGCGAGCTTCCCGCCGCCGACCCAGGGCATGTCGGCCCTCGCCATGCTGGGGGTGGCCGACGGCTTCGACGTGGCCGAGCTCGACGAGCCCGACTATGTCCACCTCCTCGTCGAGGCGGCCAAGCTCGCCTTCGAAGACCGCGACCGCTACCTCACCGATCCGGCGTGGATGGAGAAGAGTCCGAAGGAGCTGCTGGCCCCCGAGCGCATCGCCCAGCTTCGCTCGCGCC
>DATILR010000017.1:0-5866 GCA_035476275.1 Binatus sp. (SeqCode)
GGCTCCTCGATGTGGTCGATCTGGAGCGGCGGCGGGAGCTTGGCCGGGCTGTCGATCACCATTGCCTCGCCGTCGCGCTTGACCACGCGGTAGGCGACGGTGGGGGCGGTCGTGATGAGCGAGAGGGCGAACTCGCGCTCGAGCCGCTCCTGGACGATCTCCATGTGCAGCAGTCCGAGGAAGCCGCAGCGGAACCCGAAGCCGAGCGCGAGCGAGGTCTCCGGCTCGGCGGTGAACGAGGAGTCGTTCAGGCGGAGCTTCTCGACCGCGTCGCGCAGCGCCTCGTACTGCGCCGTCTCCGCCGGATAGAGGCCGCTGAAGACCATCGGCTTGACCGGCCGGAAGCCGGGCAGCGGCGCGGGGGCCGGCCGCTCGGCGTCGGTGACGGTGTCGCCGATCTTCGTGTCGCGCACCTCCTTGATGGCCGCCATCAGGATGCCGACCTCGCCCGGACCGAGCGCCTCGACCTCGACCGCGCGGGGCGCGAGCACCGCCAGGCGGGTGACGGTGAACTCCTTGGCGGTCGCCATCAGGCGGATGCGCTGGCCGCGCGTCAGCCGACCGTCGAAGACCCGGACCAGGACGACGGCCCCGTGGTAGGGGTCGAACCACGAGTCGAAGATGAGCGCGGTCGTGGGCGCCGCGGCGTCGCCCCGCGGCGGCGGGATCTGGTGGACGACGGCCTCCAGGATCTCGTCGGTGCCGGTCCCCTCCTTGGCGCTCGCGAGGATCGCCTGCGACGCGTCGAGGCCGATGATCTCCTCGATCTGCTGGCGCGCGCCGGCGGGATCGGCGCTCGGGAGATCGATCTTGTTGAGTACGGGGACGATCGCCAGGTCGTGATCGAGGGCCAGGTAGACGTTGGCAACCGTCTGCGCCTGCACGCCCTGGGCCGCGTCGACCACCAGGATCGCGCCCTCACACGCCGTCAGGCTGCGCGAGACCTCGTACGTGAAGTCGACGTGACCGGGGGTGTCGATCAGGTTGAGGACGTAGTCCCGACCGTTCCGCGCCCGGTAGGACAGGCGCACGGAGCGCGCCTTGATGGTGATGCCGCGCTCGCGCTCGAGGTCCATGTCGTCGAGGTACTGCGCCGCCATCTCGCGCGGCGACACGGCTCCCGTGCGCTCGAGGAGGCGATCGGCCAGCGTCGACTTCCCGTGGTCGATGTGCGCGATGATGGAGAAGTTCCGGATGCTGGCGGTGTCCAGGGGCGTCTCGGCGATGGGATCACGCGCCCGCGGCGCGCTCCCGGAAGAACGCGACCGTCTGCCGGAGGCCGTCCCGGAGGGCGACCTCGGGCCGCCAGCCGAGCCGTTCGTTCGCCCGCCGGGCATCGACGACGCTGCGCCGCTGCTCGCCCGACTTGGCGGGGCCGTGACCGACCTCGGACCGACTCCCCGTCGCCTCGAGCAGCAGCCGGGCCAGCGCGTTGACGTCGGTCTCGACGCCGGTGCCGATGTTCACGGGGCCCGAGACCTCCCGCTCGATGGCCAGCAGGTTCGCCCGCGCCACGTCCCCCACGAAGACGTAGTCCCGGGTCTGCCGCCCGTCGCCGTTCACCGTGACCGGCTCGCCGCGCAGCATCTTCCCGGTGAAGATCGCCACCACGCCCGCCTCGCCGTGCGGGTCCTGCCGCGGCCCGTAGACGTTCGCGTAGCGGAGCGCGATGAACGGCAGCCGGTATTCGGCCTGGTAGAAGAACGCGTAGAGCTCACCCGTCCGCTTGCTGACGCCGTACGGGCTGAGCGGATTGGTCGCATGGTCCTCGGACGCGGGGAACGTCTCCTGCTCGCCGTAGACGGCACCGCCCGAGGAGACGAACACGACGCGACGGACGCCCGCCTGACGCGCCGCCTCGAGCAGGTGGATCGTGCCGAGGACGTTGACGCGGGCGTCGAAGAGCGGGTCGGCGACGGATCGGCGCACATCCATCTGCGCGGCGTGGTGATTGAGCACGTCGGGACGCTCGTCGCGCAGGAGCTGGGCCGTGCGCGGGTCCTGGATGTCGAGCGCATGGAAGCGCGCCCGGGGATTCAGGTTCTCCCGGTGCCCGGTGGAGAGATCGTCCACCACGATGACGTCGTGTCCCGCGGCGACGTAGGCATCCACCACGTGCGAACCGATGAAGCCCGCACCGCCGGTCACGACGATCTTCATCGTCCCTGCGCGACCTTCGGGCGGAAGTACTCGATGGTCTGCCGGAGACCGTCCTCGAGGGACACCCGGGGCTCCCAGCCGAGCAGCTGGCGAGCGCGGGTGATGTCCGGCTGCCGCACCTTGGGGTCGTCGACGGGCAGCGGCCGGAAGGCGATCTCGCTCCGGCTCCCGGTGAGCGCCTTGATGCGGTCCGCGAACTCGCGGATCGAGACCTCGACCGGGTTGCCCAGGTTGACCGGCAGCTGGTAGTCGGAGCGCAGCAGCCTGACGATCCCCTCGACGAGATCGGAGACGAAGCAGAAGCTCCTCGTCTGCGACCCGTCCCCGTACACGGTGAGCGGCTCGCCCTTGAGCGCCTGGGAGATGAAGTTGGGGACGACGCGGCCGTCGTTCAGCCGCATGCGCGGGCCGTGCGTGTTGAAGATGCGGACGATCCGGGTCTCCACCCCGTGGGCGCGGTGGTAGGCCATGGTGAGGGCTTCCGCGAAGCGCTTGGCCTCGTCGTAGACGCCGCGCGGGCCGATCGGATTCACGTTCCCCCAGTACTCCTCGCTCTGCGGATGCTCGAGCGGATCACCGTAGACCTCGGAGGTGGAGGCGAGAAGGAGCCGCGCGTGCTTCTCCTTGGCGAGCCCGAGCGCCTTGTGGGTCCCGAGCGAGCCGACCTTCAGGGTCGGGATGGGGAACTCGAGGTAGTCGACCGGGCTCGCCGGCGACGCGAAGTGCAGGATCGCATCCACCGGACCGCTCACGTAGATGTACGTCGTGACGTCCTGCTGGATGAACGTGAAGCGGCGATCGGCGAACAGGTGGGCGATGTTGTCGGGCGAGCCGGTGCGGAAGTTGTCCATGCAGATGACGTCGTTGCCCTCGGCGAGGAAGCGTTCGCAGAGGTGCGAGCCGATGAATCCGGCGCCACCCGTGATCAGCACGCGCGCCATCGTGCGCCCTCAGGCCGTCGCCCGCGTGGGACCGCGACCGATGGGGAAGTACGTGAAGCCCTGCTCGCGCATCGTCTCGGGCTCGTAGAGGTTGCGGCCGTCGAAGATCACGGCGCGGCGGAGGAGCTGCTTCATGCGCCCGAAGTCGGGCCGGCGGAACTCGTTCCACTCCGTCACGATGAGCAGCGCATCCGCCTCCTTGAGGGCGTCGTAGTTGGTGCGGTGATAGCTCACCCGCGTGCCGAACACCTTCCGGGCCTCAGCCAACGCTTCGGGGTCGTGGACCGCGACCGTCGCGCCGCGAGCCAGCAGCCCCTCGACCGCGGTGATCGCGGGCGCCTCCCGCATGTCGTCGGTCTTCGGCTTGAAGGCGAGCCCCCAGACGGCGAAGTGCCGCCCGCCCAGGTTCTCCCCGAACTCCGCCACCACCTTCTCCACCAGCCGCCGTTTCTGCGCCTCGTTCACGTCCTCGACCGCCGTCAGGAGGGGGAAGGCCATGCCGCGCTCCTGCGCGGTGTGGATGACCGCCTTCACGTCCTTCGGGAAGCACGAGCCGCCGTAGCCGACGCCGGGGAAGAGGAAGTGGTGACCGATCCGCCGGTCGTAGCCGATGCCGCGCCGTACCTGATCGACGTCCGCGCCGACGCGCTCGCAGAGGTTCGCGATCTCGTTCATGAACGAGATGCGCGTGGCGAGCAGCGCGTTGGCGGCGTACTTCGTCATCTCGGCGCTGGCGTTGTCCATGACGAGGATCGGATTGCCCGTGCGCACGAAGGGGTCGTAGAGCTCGCGCATGATCTCGATGGCGCGCGCGCTCGACCCCCCGATGACCACGCGATCGGGCTTCATGAAGTCCTCGATCGCGGCGCCCTCCTTCATGAACTCGGGGTTCGAGACCACGTCAAAGGGATGCTGCGTCAGCTCCTTCATGAGCGTGCGGATGCGCTCGCCGGTGCCGACCGGGACGGTGCTCTTGGTCACGATCACGCGATAGCCGTCCATCGTGCGCGCGATCTCGCGCGCCACGCTCCACACGGCGGAGAGATCGGCGGCGCCGCTGTCGGCCGACGGCGTGCCCACCGCCAGGAAGCAGACGAGGCTGCGCTGGACCGCGTCGGCCAGGTCCATCGAGAAGCTGAGTCGCCCCTCGGCGACGTTGCGGCTGATCAGCTCGGCCAGCCCGGGCTCGTAGATGGGCACCTGCCCCTTGCGGAGCGCCTCGACCTTGGCCGCGACGTTGTCGATGCAGACGACGTCGTTGCCGCTCTCCGCGAAGCATGTGCCCGCGACCAGCCCGACGTATCCGGTCCCCACCACGCACAGCTTCATAACCGATCACGCATACCGGCCGACCCGCGTGAAGTCAATTCAGACAGGCCCGAGCGGCAGCTGGCGTACGGTTCGGTGCGGCTCGGCTGGCTCGACGATCTCCCGCACCCGGTAGATCGGCTTCGACTGCGACTCGTGGTAGGTGCGGACGACCATCTCCCCCAGCAAGCCGAGCGACACGAACTGCACGCCGACCACCACCATCAGGATCGCGAGCAGCACGATCGGCCGGTCGGCGAGGCGCGTCCCGATGACGATCCGCTCGAACCCGAGATAAGCAGTCAGCGCGAGTCCGGCGACCGCGCACACGATTCCCACCAGCCCGAAGAGCTGGATGGGCCGGGTGGAGAAGCCCGAGAGGAACTTGACGGTGAGCAGGTCGAGCAGCACGCGGAGCGTGCGCGAGAGCCCGTACTTGGAGCGGCCGATCGTCCGTGGCCGATGCGTGACCGGCACCTCGACGATGCGCGCCCCGAGATCCGCGGCGAGGGCCGCGACGAACCGATGCAGCTCGCCGTAGAGCTGCAGCTCCTTGGCCAGCGAGGCGCGCATGACGCGCAGCGTGCACCCGTAGTCGTGGAGATGGGTGCCGGTGACGAGCGAGATCAGCCGGTTGGCGAGGAGCGAGGGCACGCGTCGCGTGAGCCACGGATCGTGCCGCATGCGCCGCCACCCGTGCACGACGTCGACCTCGTCGGTGAGCGCGGCGAGGAGACGCGGGATGTCGGCGGGATCGAACTGCAGATCGGCGTCGAGGGTGATGATGATCGGGGCGCGGGCCTGCTCGATCCCGGCCGCGAGGGCGGCCGTCTGCCCGTAGTTCCGGGCCAGGCGGACGATGCGGAGCCGGGGCTCGCTCCGCTGCGCGGCGCGCAGACGCTGGGCGCTCCCGTCCTCGCTCCCATCGTCGATGATGATCAGCTCGGCCGGCCGGCCGAGTCCGTCGAGCACGCGGCGGAGCTCGGCGATCAGCGGCTCGACGGCGTCCGCCTCGTTGTAGAGCGGGATGACGATCGAGAGGCCCGGCCCGGTCGTGCTCAGAACTCCGTCAGGGCGACGAACTCGCGGTAGCGCCGCTCGATGTCGTCGCGCGTGAGGGTCGAGAGCCGCCGCCCGCCGAAGTCCTCGACGATGAAGGACGCCAGCACCGTGCCGTACACGATGGCGCGCCGGAATCCGGCCTCGGAGCGGTCGCCGCTGGCGGCGAGCGCCCCCATCAGCCCCCCGGCGAAGGCATCCCCCGCCCCGGTCGGGTCGAAGACCTGCTCGAGCGGATAGGCGGGGACCGCGAACACCGACTGGGGCGAGAAGAGGATCGCGCCGTACTCGCCGCGCTTGACCAGCACCGCGCGCGTGCCGAGGTCGAGGATCTTCCGCGCTGCCCGCACGACGTTGCGCTCGCCCGAGAGGAGCCGCGCCTCCTCGTCGTTCACTAC
>DATILR010000018.1:0-5001 GCA_035476275.1 Binatus sp. (SeqCode)
ACCGACGACGTGCTGACCCCTGCCGCGACCGGGCTCAGCTACCCGATCCACGCGGTGCGACTCCGCGAGCCCGAGATCACCAGCTTCAACGCGGGCTTCGCCAACCAGGTCCTCTGGCCGCTCTGCCACATGTTCCCCACCCGCTGCAGCTTTCAGCGCCCGTACTGGACCGCCTACCGGCGGGCCAACGAACGCTTCGCCGCCGCGGTGCGCGCGGTGGCGGAGCCGGGAAGCGTCGTCTGGGTGAACGACTTCCACCTCTGCCTGGTGCCCGGCCTGCTGCGCAGCGCGGGGGTTCCGCTGCCCACCGGGCTCTTCTGGCACATACCCTTCCCCCCGCCGTCGCTCTTCGGCATCTGTCCCTGGCGCACCGAGCTGCTGGGGGGCCTCCTGGGCGCCGATCTGATCGGCTTCCAGACGGCGCTCGACGTGCGGAATTTCCTGGACTGCGTCCGCCACTTCCTCGGCCTGCCGGTGACGGACGATCCGACGGGCATCACGCTGCCGGAGCGCAAGGTCCGCGTCGTCGCGCTGCCGGTCGGGATCGATGCCGGGCGCCTGCGCGCGCAGGCCACCGACCCGGCGACTCGCGCGCACGCGCGGCAGCTGCGCGAAGCCTTCGCCGCCGAGGTGGTCCTGCTCGGCGTCGATCGACTCGACTACACCAAGGGCATTCCCGAACGTCTCCTCGGCTTCGAGCGGTTCCTCGAGCGGCATCCGGACTGGCGGCGCCGCGTCTCGCTGGTGCAGATCACCGTGCCCTCGCCCTTCCGCGTGCCCGGGTTCCGCGAGATGAAGCGCACGCTCGACGAGACCGTCGGCCGCATCATCGGCCGCTTCTCGTTCGAGGGCCGCTCACCGCTCGTCTACATCTACACCGCGTTCGACCACGAGCGGCTCGTCGCCTACTACGTCTCCGCCGACGTGGCCCTGGTCACGCCGCTCCGCGACGGGATGAATCTGGTCGCGAAGGAATACGTCGCCTGCCACGCCGACGGCGACGGCGCCCTCGTCCTGTCGGAGTTTGCGGGCGCGGCCGCCGAGCTCCGCGAGGCCTTCCTCGTCAACCCGTACGATCCCGAGGCGATCCAGCGGGAGATCAGCATCGCCCTGATCCTGCCGCCGGAAGAGCGCCGCCGACGCATGCGGGCGCTCGCCACCAAGGTCGCGGAGCGCGACGTCTACTGGTGGGCGTCGAGCTTCCTCCGGCTCCTGACCGAGGACGCCTGACGTGCATCGCCGGCGCTGGCAACGGCGGTGCCGCTCTGCTTAACAGTGCTGACCGCATGAACGCACCGCTCGACAACCTGATCGAGCTCCTCGACCTCGAGGAGCTCGAGGTGAACATCTTCCGCGGGCGCAGCCCGCAGGAGCACCGCCAGCGGGTCTTTGGCGGCCAGGTGGCGGGCCAGGCCCTGGTCGCGGCCGGACGGACGGTCGAGCGCGGCCTCGTGCACTCGCTGCACGCGTACTTCCTCCGCCCGGGCGATCCCGCGACCCCGATCCTCTACCAGGTCGACCGCATCCGCGACGGCCACACCTTCACCACCCGCCGGGTGGTCGCCATCCAGCACGGCCGCGCCATCTTTCATCTCTCGGCATCGTTCCAGCCCCTCGAGCAGGGCCCGGATCACCAGATTCCGATGCCGGCCGCACCCGACCCCGAGTCGCTGCCCTCGTGGGACGAGCAGATCGCTCCCCTGCTCGATCGCGTCCCGGAGGACGTACGCCGCTGGATGACCCGCGACCGTCCGATCGAGACGCGGCCGGTCGACTTCGTCGATCCCTTCCATCCCCATGCGCGGCCGCCCCGCCAGCTCGTCTGGATCCGCACCCGCGGGCGGCTCCCGGACTCTCTCGTCCTCCATCAGTGCGTGGTCGCGTACGCCTCGGACATGACCCTCCTCGACACCGCCACGCTGCCGCACGCGATCGCCTGGAACGATTCCCGCTTCATGATGGCGAGCCTCGATCACGCCATGTGGTTCCATCGCCCGTTCCGTGCCGACGAGTGGCTCCTCTATGCGCAGGAGAGCCCCTCGGCGCACGGGGCGCGCGGCTTCACCACCGGGCACCTCTTCACCCGCGAGGGCCTCCTGGTGGTCTCCGTCGCGCAGGAGGGCCTGGTCCGCCCGGTCGGCGAAGCCTCGCGCGACCGGTGAGCGAACGCGGATGGCGCTGCGCGTGGGCCTCATCTCCGACACGCACGGCGTCCTCCACCCCGCGGTGACGCGCGTCTTCGCGCGCGTCGACCACATCCTCCACACGGGCGACATCGGGAGCCCCGACGTGCTGGCGCAGCTCGAGCGGTTGGCGCCAGTCACCGCCATCAGCGGCAACGCCGACCGGCCACCGCTCTCCCGGCTTCCCCGCACGCGTTGCGTCGAGCTGGGAGGCGTTCGCATCCTGCTCGTGCATCAGGGAGTGGAGCGTGGCCGGCCGACGGTGGAGCTCGAGGTGGGGCTCCGGAGATACCGGCCGGCGGTCGCGGTCTATGGGCACAGCCATGTGGCGTCCGTCGTGCGCCGGGCGGATGTGCTCCTCGTCAATCCCGGTGGGGGCGGGCGGCGACGCTTTCACCTCCCGCGCAGCGTCGCCGTGCTGACGCTCGGGTTGCGCGACGTGCGGGCGCGTCTCTGGTGGCTCGACGCCCGGCCGACGGTCAGCCGCGGAAGGCGGGAAGCACCCGCTCCGCGAACAGCCGCGCCGGTTCGCGCGTGTCGCGGCCGAAGAACTCCATCACGAAGAGCGAGCAGCCGAGCGCGCGGTGGCGATTGATGCGCTCGATCACCCGCTCGGGACTGCCCCAGATGCCGTGCTCCTCGAGCCCCGCCCCCATGTGCCCGCCGTAGATGCGATTGGCCCGTTCGAGGGCCGCGCGCGCCGCCTCGTCGGTCTCCGCGATCACCACCAGGCACTGCTGCGAGACCTCGATCGAATCGAAGTCACGTCCGACCTCCCGGCAGCGACGGCGGAGCGCCTCCACCTTGGCGCCGAGCACGGGCTGGAAGACGGCCAGGTTGTTCCAGATGTCGGCGTGGCGGGCGGCGATCCCCATCAGCACGCGCTCCCCGCCGCCGCCGATGAGGATGCGCGGCCGGCGCACGGGCTTCGGCTCGCAGATCACGTCGGTCACGCTGAAATGCCGTCCCGCGAAGGTCACCCGCTCCTCGCTCCACATGCGCTTCATGATCTCCGCCGTCTCATCGAGCGCGCGGAGCCGGTCGCGCAGCGACGGGAACGGCAGGCCATGGCCCTCGAACTCGGCGGCAAACCAGCCGGCGCCGAGCCCCACGATCGTCCGGCCGTGCGCCACGTGATCGATGGTGGCGATCTGCTTCGCGAAGATCGCGGGGTGGCGGAAGAAAGGCGGGCTGACGAGCGTGCCCAGCTCGACCCGCTCCGTGATCGCAGCCACTGCCGCCAGCTCGCTCCACGCTTCGAAGATCGGCAGCGTCGGCATGGGCACGCTGTAGAGGTGGTCGCAGACCCAGACCGAATCGAAGCCGAGGCGGTCGAACTCGAGCGCGGCCGCACGCGCCTCGTCCCACGTGCGCTTGATCTGGGGGAGCGTCACGCCGAAGCGAGCCCGTCGTGCCTGCGCCATGGGGGCGAACCCTAGCCGATCGTCCCACGGCGCGACAGGGGTCTCACCGCCTGGCAAGCATGTCGAGGAGATCCTCCGGCGAGAAATGGACGAAGAGGCCCTTCGCCTCGGCCGTGACCCGCTCGCCGGCGAGTACGCGACCCGCGGTGTGGATGCGCCGACCCGCGACGCGCTCCTGCCATCCCTCGAAGCGGAGCTCCGCGAAGAGCGGCGTCGGCCGACGGTAGAGGATCTCGAGCTTCGCGGTCGGCCCGGCCAGACCCTGCATGACGTTGGCGACGTTGAACACCTGATCGAAGGCCCCGGCGAGCGCGGCGCCGTGCACGCAGCCGGGAGGGCCCTCGTAGGGCGTCCCGTACCGGACCCGGCCGATCGCCTTCGGCGCCTCCCAGGTGAAATGGATCGGAGGGGCCAGCGGGCTCCGTCGCCCGATGACGAGGTCGTACGGGAAGTAGTCGTTGGGATCCGTGCTCCCCGCCGGCCGCTGGTAGCGCGGCGGCGGTGGGGTCGGCACGAACGGACGGAGCTCCGCGACGACACGGTCGATGGCACCGGTTGCGGCCGTGAGGGTCGCGGCCGGCGCCGCGACGGTCACCGTCGCGGCGATCAGCTGGCGGACGCTCTCGGCGAGACGCTCGAGCGCCGCCACCGCTTCGTTCGAATCACCCACCACGAACCTCCTACCAGGCGTACGCTTCGGGGGCCTCGCCGCCCGGCCCGGGCCAGATCTCATCCAGACGCGTCAGGCTCTCGGGCGCGAGCTGCAGGTTCACGGCGCGCAGGCTCCCGCTCAGCTGCTCCCGGGTGCGCGGACCGATGATCGGGGCGGTGACGGTCGGATTGCGGAGCAGCCACGCGACCGCGACGTCGGCCGGACGCTCACCCAGCTCCTGGCAGAAGGTCTCGTACGCCTCGACCTTCGCGCGGTGCTTCTCCACCGCGTTGCGCAGGCGCTCGTGTCCCCGACGCCCCTCGCTGGCCTTCTGCAGCGCCCCGCCCAGGAGGCCGCCACCGAGCGGGCTCCAGGGCAGCAGCCCGATCCCGTGCGCGCGACAGGCGGGAACGACCTCGAGCTCGACGGTGCGCGCGCTCAGGTTGTAGAGGCTCTGCTCGGAGGCGAGCCCCACGAAGTGCCGTGCCGCCGCCGCGCCCTGCGCCTGGGCGATCTGCCAGCCCGCGAAGTTGCTGCTGCCGACGTAGAGGATCTTTCCGGCGGCGACGAGCTGCTCCATCGCCTGCCACAGCTCTTCCCAGGGGGTGGCGCGATCGATATGGTGCATCTGGTAGAGATCGATGCGGTCGGTCTGGAGACGCTTCAGGCTCTCGTCGCAGGCACGGCGGACGTGGTAGGCGGACAGTCCCGCATCGTTCGGCCCCCGGCCCATGCGCCCGTA
>DATILR010000019.1:0-4309 GCA_035476275.1 Binatus sp. (SeqCode)
CGCACCATCGAGGTGGACGGCTGCCAGGGGACCATCGAGGTCACTCCGGTGCGGGGGCGTGATGCGCTCGCCGCGAACATCCGCTGCGCCGACGTGCGGACGCTACCGACGATCGTCCGTCGCATCCGGCGAGTGTTCGACCTCGATGCCGACGTGACGGCGATCACGGCCCATCTGGCGAAGGATCCCCGTCTGGCACCGCTCGTCGCCGCCCACCCCGGACTCCGTATGCCCGGGGCGTGGGACGGCTTCGGGATGGCGGTCCGTGCGGTGCTCGGGCAGCAGATCACGGTCACCGCGGCGCGGCGACTCGCCGGCAAGCTCGTGGCGGCACATGGTGAGCCGTTGAAGTCTCCAGGAGCCCAGCTGACGTCCGTCTTCCCGAGACCGGAACGGCTCGCGGCCGCCGACCTGGCGAGCCTGGGAATGCCGCGCAGCCGTGCCGTTGCGCTGTCGGCACTCGCGGCCGCCGCCGCGACCGATGCGCGACTCTTCCATCCCGCTCGAGACCTCGATGCCGCGGTGGCCCGCCTGCGGGGCTTGCCGGGCATCGGCGAGTGGACGGCGCAGTACGTCGCCATGCGCGCCTTGCGCGAGCCGGACGCCTTTCCCGCGGCCGACGTCGGGCTCCTGCGCGCCATGAGCGGGCCCGACGGCAACCGACCGACACCGCTCGGGCTGCTCGCCCGCGCCGAGGCATGGCGACCCTGGCGGGCCTATGCCGCTCAACATCTGTGGAGCTCCGCTCGCGCCACGACGGTGGCACCGCTCCCCGAGGAGGCCGTTGCCTGATGTCGATGCTCAAGGAATTCTTGGAGTTCTTCATCGATCGCGTTTCCTCGCCGCTCGGGACGATCGTGCTCGTGTGCGACGGCGAGAGTCGGTTGCGCGCGCTGGATTTCGCTTCCCACGAAGCCCGCCTGCAGCGCTTGCTGCATCGGCACTACGGCGAGGGCCGCTACACCCTGCTGACCGCTCCGGCACCCAGCATCAGAACTGCCCTGGACGCGTTCTTTGCCGGCGAGCTCGGGGCCATCGAGGGGATCGCCGTACAGACCGGCGGCACGGCATTTCAGCGCCGGGTATGGGCGGCGCTCCGCCGTATCCCGGCCGGCACCACGACGACCTACAGCCGGCTCGCGACCGAGCTCGGTCAGCCCGGCGCCTCGCGGGCGGTCGGTCTGGCCAACGGCGCCAACCCGATCGGTATCGTGGTTCCCTGCCACCGCGTGATCGGCGCCGATGGCTCGCTCACGGGGTATGCGGGCGGGGTCGAGCGCAAACGCTGGCTGCTCGCGCACGAACGGAAGTGGTCGTCGGTAACGACCACCCCCGAGCTCGGGCTGTTCGCATGAGCGACCGGGCAGGCAATCGCGCAGCCGAGTTCCACCGCCTCCACCAGCAGCCGCGGCCACTCCTGCTGGCCAACGCCTGGGACGCGGGCAGCGCGCGCATGATCGAAGCCTGCGGAGCGGCCGCCATCGCGACGACGAGCGCCGGGCTCGCCTGGTCGCGGGGTTATCCCGACGGGAACGTTCTCCCACCGCGCGTGCTCACGGCCGCGGTCGAGGAGATCGCCCGCGTGCTGTCCGTCCCCTTGACGGTCGACAGCGAAGGTGGCTACTCGGCCGATCCCCGGGCGGTGGGCGAGACGGTCGCCGCGCTCGTGGGCGCGGGGGCGGTCGGCATCAACCTCGAGGACGGGGGCGCCTCGCCGGAGCTGCTGTCCGCGAAGATCACGGCGGCCAAGACGGCGGCCCTACATGCCGGCGTCGACCTCTTCGTCAACGCCCGGACCGACGTGTATCTGCGGGGCCTGGTCCCCCGCGAACAGGCGGTGGAGGAGACGATCGAGCGCGCCCGCCGCTATCGTGCGGCGGGCTGCGACGGGATCTTCGTGCCCGCGCTGAGCGATCCCGCCGCGATCCGCAGCATCGTGGCCGCGATCGCCCTGCCGCTCAACGTGATGGTCGTGCCGCGCCTGCCACCGGTCGCGGAGCTGGCCACGCTCGGCGTGCGACGTGTGAGCGCGGGTGCTGCCATCGCCCAGACGGCGTACGCCATCGCGCGTCGCGCGGCCACGCGGTTTCTCACCGACGGCGTCTACGACGCGATGTTCGAGGCCACGGCCGACTACACCGAGCTGAACGCCCTCTTCCCATCCGCGCGCGGCTGAGGATGGCCCCGGCGGCGGCGATTGGCCCGCCCGGAAATCGTGCAATTGGCCGCCAACTGGTCCTTTACAGGCCAATTGGTCCGATCTAGCGTTCTGGTGCGTGCTCGATCTGCCCTTCCGTCCCGATCGCTCCCGACCCGAGCCGATGTTCCGACAGCTCGAGGGCTATCTGCGCGGGCTCGTCGAGGCGGGACGGCTCGCCCCCGGGACGAAGCTCCCGGCCACCCGCGAGCTGGCGGCCTCGCTCGGCCTCAGTCGCTCGACGGTGAGTCAGGCGTACGACGCACTGGTGGGCGAC
This sequence comes from Binatus sp. (SeqCode), assembly GCA_035476275.1. Classification (GTDB taxonomy): domain Bacteria; phylum Desulfobacterota; class Binatia; order DP-6; family DP-6; genus DP-23. The sequence continues at coordinate 2,475 of DATILR010000019.1, forward strand.
GGCGCGCTCACGGCTCACGTGGGGCAGGGTACCTTCGTCGCCGCGCGCCCGACGGTCGCCGGCGTGCCGCGCCCATCGCATCCGATCGAGAACGGCCGGAGCTTCGCCTGGTCGGGGCTCTTCGCGCTCCGGGCGCGCGCGCTCGAGCTGCCACGCGGCATGTCCCTGCCGAAGGGCAGCCCGCCGATCCGTTTCGACTTTCGCGGTGGCCAGGTGGCCACCGACGCGCTCCCCGTCGACGAGGTACGGCGCGCCTTCGCTCGCGCCGTCGCTCGCGATCTTCCCGCGCTCGCCGGCAATCTCGACCCCTACGGCTGGCTCCCCCTCCGGCGCGAGATCGTCCGTCACCTGGTGGCGCGGGGCATCGACTGCCAGCCGGGGGACGTGGCGGTCGTGAACGGCGCGCAGCAGGCCGTCGACGCCGCGGCCCACGCGCTCCTCGATCCCGGCGACACGGTGGTGATGGAGCAACCCGGATACTTCGGTGCCGCGCTCGCCTTCACCGCCTGTCAGTCGAACCTGGTCGGCGTCGGGGTAGACGAGCAGGGGCTCAGGACCGCGGAGCTCGCCCGCGTGCTCCAGGCGCGACGGGTGAAGCTCCTCTACACGACGCCGGCGTCGCAGTGCCCGACCGGCGCGCTCATGACCGAGCCTCGCCGCCGCGAGCTCCTCGCGCTCGCCGACGAGCACCAGGTGCCGATCCTCGAGGACGACTACGACAGCGAGCTCCGCTTCCACGGGGCGCCGGTGCGGGCGCTGAAGACGCTCGATCGCTCGGGTCAGGTGGTCCATGCCGGGACGTTCTCGAAGGTGCTCTTCCCGACGCTCCGCGTGGGGTACGTGGTCGCGGCGCGTCCGCTGCTCGAGAAGATGGTCCTCGCCCGGATGACCGCCGACTTCGCGACCGCAGCCGTCCCGCAGGCGGCGCTGGCGCTCCTCCTCCGGAGCGGCGTGCTCGCGCGGCACGTCCGCCGCATGCGGCGCCTCTATGCCGAGCGTCAGCGCGCGATGCTCGACGCGCTGGCGCGCCACATGCCCGCGGGCACGAAGTGGTCGGCGCCGCCCGGCGGTCACATGCTCTGGCTCCGGCTCCCCGCCGTCGATCCCGACCGCGTGTTCCACGACGCGGCGGCCGAGGGCATCGCCTACGCGCGCGGCGAGGTCTTCCACTTCGATGGCCGGGGGACAGACTGTCTGGCGCTCTCCTTCGCCAACCTGACGCCACCGCGGATCGCCGACGGGGTGAGTCTCTTCGCTGCCGTCGTGCGACGTCAGGTGACCCGGAGCCGCGCCGGGCGGAGCACGGCGGCGCGACGGAATGGCGCCCGACGCGGACAGGGAGGAAGGGTCGATGCGATCGGCACGCGTGGATAGCTGGTTCGTCGTTCTGATCGGGCTCGCGGTCATGAACCTCGGGAACGGTGCCTGGATGCTGGCCGACCCGGCGGGCTGGTATCACAACCTGCCGGCGGCCGTGCCGCACACCGGGCCCCTGAACGAGCACTTCGTGCGCGACATCGGCTCGGTCTTCGTGATGATGGGGGTCGCCCTGGCGTGGGCCGCGCTGAGCCCGCCGGCCCGCCTCCCGCTGGTGGCGATGGTCGCCCTCTTCCAACTCCTGCACGCGCTCGTCCACGTGGTCGACACCCTGCGTGGCCGGCTGCCGGCCGCGCACTGGGCGATCGACTTCCCCGGCGTCTACCTGCCGGCGCTGTTCGCCGTCGGCCTGACGGGTCTACTCGTCCGACGCCGCCCGGACGCGGCGTTCTGAACCGGAAAGGAGAGAGAGCATGCGCATCCCGCCGATCGAGAAGCCGAAGGGGCTCCTCACCCGC
>DATILR010000020.1:0-5521 GCA_035476275.1 Binatus sp. (SeqCode)
TGAGCGGAAGGTCTGCTTCGGCAGAGACCCCGTATCCTGGGCGTGGGCTGATCCGTCATGTCGGGGTGAGAGACAGGACAGTCGAGGGAGGGACGGGCATGGACGAACGAGAAGCTCTGGACACGCTGCGGGATGACCTGCGGACGGCGTGGCATCGCTACATCGACGTCCTCGTGCCATTGCGGCCAGCCCTGTACGGCTATTGTCGACGACTCACGGGAAACGTGTGGGACGCGGAGGATCTGGTTCAGGACACATTGCTGCGCGCCTTCGGACAGTGGGGGGTCACCTATCCCGAGGTCCGCAACCCGCGTGCCTATCTCTTGCGCACCGCGACGAACGTCTGGATCGACGTCCTCCGTCGCCGCGAGACGGAGGCCCGGGCATTCAACGTGGATCGCGATGCCGCGGTGGCACCGAGTACCGTTCCGGAGACGTCGAGCGACGTGCGGGCTGCGGGATCGCGACTCCTGCACCGCCTCTCACCCCAGGAACGCGCCGCGGTAGTGCTGAAGGAGGTCTTCGACATGACGCTCGAGGAGATCGCCGAGTTGCTCGCCACCACGACGGGCGCGGTCAAGGCCGCGCTGCACCGCGGCCGGGACCGCCTGCGCGAGCGCCAAGGTGAGGCGGCGTCACGCCGGCCGGTGCCGTCCCCGGAGCTCGTCGACCGGTTCGTCGAACGATACAACGCCAAGGACGTGCCGGGCCTGGTCGCACTCATGCTCGACGGTGGCTCGGGAGAGAACGTGGGCAATTCGTACCACGTCGGCCGTGAACACCCCCGGCAGGGTACGCCCGAGTTCCTTCGGAAAGTGGTCCATGGGCACGAGGAATGGCCCCCGCAGACCCGTCCCGACGCCGTGCGCATCGAGCGCGTCGAGTTCGAGGGCGAGCCAATCGTCCTGCTCTTTGCGACGCGTTGGGGAAGCGAAGCGCTCGAGGTGGTCTTCCGCTTCGAGGAGCAGGACGGACGAATCGCACGCATCCGCGCCTACGGCTTCTGCCCGGAAACCGTCAGCGCCGTGGGCGAGACTCTCGGGCTGCCTGTGCGCACCGGCCTCTACCGTGCTCCCACTCCCGCGCCCGGCGCAGACTGGCCTGAGTAGAAGGTGAGGTGTGGATGCCGATGTCTCGGGTCACGTCGCGCGGCGGGTTGCCTGCAGGGCTCGACTTTGGCATGGCGACATCCGCGTGAACCTCGCTCACCCAAATGAGCTGAAGCACTGTCATGACGAGATGAGCTACCTTCCCGGTCTCCATGCGCGGGAGACCGGCGCGGACGCCTGACGCCCGATGTCCCCGCAACCGGGCAGCAGGTTGGGCCCCGGCGCCGCGATCCTGGGCGGCGTGCTCCTCTTCATCGGAACCTACCTGCATCCCATGGGGGCCGATCCCAACGTGCCCCTCGCCGCCTTCACCGAGTACGCAGCGGATCGTCTCTGGGTTGCCAGCCACCTGACGCAGCTGCTGGGCGTCGCGTTGATGGTGGCGGCGCTCGTCCTTCTGTCGTGGCAAATGTTGGACGGGCCCGCTACCGAGTGGGCCATCATGGGGACGGCGGGGGCGGTTGCCAGTCTGGCCGTGGCGGGGGCCCTCCAGGCCGTGGACGGCGTGGCGCTGAAGGTCATGGTCGACCGGTGGGCCGCCGCCGCGGAGCCCCAGAAGGCGGTGCTCTTCCAGGCGACCTTCGGCGTCCGGCAGATCGAGGTCGGTCTCGCCAGCATCGGGAGCCTTCTCTTTGGTCTCACCCTCTCGCTCTATGGCGTCGCTCTCCTGATCGATCGCCGGTTCCCCGGATGGTTTGCCGCGCTGGCCATCGTCGGTGGCATCCCCACCGCCTTGGCCGGAGTGGTGATCGCCCGCACCGGGTTTTCCGAGGCGGCCATGGACATCAACATGCCGTCGGGCTCGCTCGCGATCGTGTGGGTGATCATCCTGGGAGTCCTTGGCTGGCGGCGGTCGACGTTCTAGGGGCCTTGATACCGTGAGCGCAAAGGTCGTCCTCATCACCGGATCGAGCCGCGGCATCGGCGCGGCGACGGCCCGACTCGCGGCCAAGCGCGGCTATGCAGTCTGCGTGAGCTACCTGACCAATGCGGGGCGGGCCGAGCGGGTGGTGTCCGAGATCCATGCCAGCGGCGGCAGGGCGATCGCCGTGCAGGCCGACACCGGAGACGCGGACGCGATCATGGCGTTGTTCGAGCGCGTCGACCGGACGCTCGGCCGCCTCACGGCGCTGGTCAACAACGCCGGCATCCTCGGACAGCCGGGACGCCTCGAGACCTGCGAGGCGGCCGCGATCCGGCACGTCCTCGACGTGAACGTGCGTGGCGTGATGCTCTGCTCGCGCGAGGCGGTGAAGCGCATGTCGACGAGGAGTGGGGGCGCGGGCGGCAGCATCGTCAACGTGTCGTCGATCGCCGCGACCAACGGGGGTGCGAACCAGTGGCTGGCCTACGCGACCTCGAAGGGGGCGATCAACACCTTCACCGTCGGGCTGGCGAAGGAGGTTGCGGGCGAAGGCATCCGCGTGAACGCCATCTCGCCGGGTCTCATCGACACCGAGATCCGGGCGGACGCGGGCCTCGGCGACAGCGTCGACCGCGTGATCATCCCGCAGGTGCCGATGGGTCGCATCGGTACCCCCGAGGAGTGCGCCGAGGCGATCCTCTGGCTGATGTCCGACGCGGCGCCGTACGTGACCGGCGCGATCCTGCCCGTGACCGGCGGACGGTGAGCGAAGATTCGAAGGAGGAGTTCGTGTACGTGATGTGCGGGCGCGGGATCGCGGAGATCGGCGACGAGCAGCACGATGTCGGCCCCGGGGACGTCATGCTGTTCACCGCGCCATCGGTCGGTCATCACCTCTCGAATCCGTTCGAGACGGATCTGGTGTACCTCATGGGCGGCGAGAGCCGCGCCGTGGAGATCGGGGAATATCCGCGACTCCGGAAGCGGGCCATCTTCGAGAAGCGGAAGGACGCGTACATCGTCGACCTCGACGCGACGCGGCCGTTCAGGACATGAGCAAGACCGTGCAACGACCCGGCGTGCGGGACGGATACGATGCCTGGTCGGCGACCTACGACGAGACGCCGAATCCCCTCGTGGCGCTCGACCGGCGCCACACGATGGACCTGCTCGACCCCCGGCCGTCCGAGCACATCCTGGATGCCGGCTGCGGGACGGGAGCGCATCTGCGGATGATCCTGCACGCCGGCGGCTCAGCCTTCGGCCTGGATCTCTCCCGCGGGATGCTGCGGGTCGCCCGGCGGCGCTTGCCGTCGGTGCCGCTGGCGCAGGCCGATCTCGATGCCCCGCTGCCGGTGCGTGGGCGGGTCTTCGACGCCGTGCTCTGCGCTCTCGTCGGCGAGCATCTCGAGAACGTGCCGCAGCTTTTCCGTGAGTTCTCCTCCAGCCTGGTGGCCGGCGGGCGGCTCATCTTCTCTGTCTTCCATCCCGAGATGGCGGCGGCCGGCATCGAGGCCAACTTCGAGCGCGAGGGGGTGGAGTACCGCCTCGGCGCCATTCGTCACCGCGTGGACGACTACATCGACGCCGTCGACCGATCGGGCTTCGAAAACGTCCGTGTCCACGAGTTCTGCGGCGACGAGCCCCTGGTCGACGAGATCCCGTGGGCCGCGAAGTACCTGCGCCGACCGCTCCTGCTCGCCGTCGCAGCGAACAAGCGCAACCCTGACACCGTGTGACTCCTACTGCGCCTGCGCCGCGGCGGGCGCGCGCAGGGCCGCCTGGAGGCGCGGTCCGTAGACCCGCAGGCAGTTGCCCGCCAGCAGCTTCGCCAGGTGACCGCGTGTGTAGTCGCGGGTGCGGGCGGCGTTCCGCACGCAGTCGCGAAGCACGCCGTCCCAATGGCCGTAGTCGGCGCTGAAGCAGGCGAGGTCCTCCCCCAGCTCGCCGAGCGCCTCGCGCAGATAGGCGGGCGCCGGGTCGTCCGACTCGAAGCTAACGAAGATCTGCCCGCGACGGAGGAAGTCGGTCGGGTCGTGAGCGAGCTGGCCGTGCTCGAAGATGTAGTCGTCGCGGTCGGCCGCGAGCTGCTCGCGCTCGGCGTGCACGAGGAGGTCGTAGATGCCCTTAGCCTTGCCAATCAGGTTGAGCGTCCCGTCCTTGCCACCCCGCTCCCGCAGGAGCTCCTTCGTGAACTCCGCCATCGAGATCCTCGTGTCCGGGTCGAAGTCGCGGATGCGCTTCTCCCAGTGCTCGTGGAACGCGTGCACCAGGTCTGGGAGCCATCCGCAGCCGCCCATGCGCAGTGTCGGAAAGCGATCGAACACGCCGTCGAACACGCAAGCCGCGAGCGCCATCTGCATCTGGCAGCGGTGGCCGAAGATGTGAGAGAGGATGAAGGTGTCGACCTGCTCGGCGATCCCCGACGGCAGGTAGACGCCCGGCGAGCCGTGTACGCCGAGGGCCACGTCGAGTTCGACCGCGGCGGCCCGGAGCGGGTCGAAGTCCGGGTGACTCACGTGCTTGGGGAGGCGGATCATCGGGAACGCGCCGGGCGCGCCGGGGTGCGGCACCGGGACGCTGGGCGGCACGTGGACGCCGATCATCCCGAGCTCTTCGACGCAGCGGCGCAGCTCGCTCACCGCCTCCGAGACGTCTACCAGCGAGAGGTAGCCGACGGGGAAGAGCCGGCTGCCGTACGGGCGGCAGTCGTCGGCGATGTAATCGTTGTAAGCCCGCATGCAGGCGATGGCGAGGTCGCGATCGAGGATCGCCTCGAAGCTGAGCGTCATCGAGCCATAGAGGACCTGGGCATCGATCCCCTCGCGGTCCATGTGCTCGAGGCGGATGCGGTTGAAGATCCCGCCGATGGCCGTCTCGGGGTGGATGGCGCAGTAGGCGCCCTTGCCCGGCCCGTCGGGCTGCGGGAAGACGCGCTCGATCTCCGCCCCGGTACGTGGGTCGCGGTCGCGGATCACGAGCCGCTGCTGGCCGTAACGGTCGGTTCGTGAGCCGAGGCGGTCGCGGAAGCGTGCTTCGATGTAATCGAAGAAGACGACCGGGTTCTCCATCTTGTGGGCGTCGGCGTCGATCACGAGCAGGCCGTCGTACATGGCGGGCTCCTCCGCGGGGCGTGCCTCCGCTACCCGGTTCCGCGCCGACAGTGCAAGGGAGTGGCGCCCTCAACGGTCGCGGTCGAGGGCGATGCGTTCCAGCCGGATCTCCGCTCCCGCCACCGGCCTCCAGGCAATTGCGCGCGTCGCCTAAGGCCGAGCCAGCGGGCATGCATTCGCTACAGCAGGTTCCTTAGCGGCTGCGCTATCTATTCATACTAATTCAGAGTTCCCTTGACAGCCGCTGTGCCACTGTACGAGGAATACTCGCCAGATGATGCGCTATGAGGTGGCGATTCGCCCGTGTTTCGAGCCGGCGTCGAAATGTGGACCCACGCCGTCCGAACCTCCCCGCCCTGGAACGCCAGGCTGAATCGCCGTCCACGAACTTCCCGGCGGTCGCAGCGCACATGACAAGCGAAGAGAGGTAGGAT
>DATILR010000021.1:0-6360 GCA_035476275.1 Binatus sp. (SeqCode)
CTCCTCCTCGATGTCGCCCGCGAGACCGCCGTCCCTGTCCCGGTCGCGACAGAGATCGCGCAGGCGCTGGCCGCCGCCGTGGGCGCCGGGCTCGGGGAGCGCGATTTCACCGACCTGGTGGAGCTGATCGAGCGGCAAGCGGGGGTGAAGCTGCGGTTGCCGCCGGCTTCGTAGCACTAGTCGGAGCGGGGGACCGCGACCGTCGACGATCCGGTGGTCAGAAGGCGCACGTCGGATCGAATCGACAACGTCCCGTCAGACAGCGGTTGCAAGGAACGACGGGCTCTAAGCCGGGCGGGAACTGGATGCAGTCCGCATCACTCGCGCACGCCTGTGGTTGCCGGCAGAGCAACCTGGTGGCTTTCCTTTACCGCTTCCCGTGTCCAACGCGTACGTGGCGCGCCTCGCCACAGCATGGAGGGCACGGGAAACCGGCGCGGCACGGAAACGCGAACGTGCAAATTCCCTCTCCCTGGGCATCAAAGTCGCACGTCGGATCGGACACCACTTGCGCAGCGCCATCGTACTCAGCGACGGCCCCGCGCTCCCCGTCATAGCAGGTCAAGGTCATCCGCCCCTGGGCAGTCGCAGGGATCCCGAGACCGACAACCAGGGCGGAAGCGGTCAATGCGAGGGCGGCTCGCACTTCCCGAGGTTTACTTCCCAACCTCGTGAATCACGAGCGCCCGCGCGGGGCCTCGGCCGCTGAACTGTACTTGACAGCAAGCTAGAAGGCTGCCATATGTGCCCTATTCAAGTGGTAACGTCAGAGCAGCTGGAAATCCGCTTTCGCACCTGGGGCGGGCGCCGCCCCCACGCCGGCCGGAAACCGTCTGGACGCAAGGTCGGCGTTCCGCACCGAGCACGGCCGTTGCACGAGCGGCGGTATCCTGTCCACGTGACGTTTCGCGCCGAGCGCCTGCTGCCCTCGCTTCGGGAAGAGCGGTTCGTTCTTGCCTTGCGCCGCGGACTCGCGCGGGCGTCGCGAAGCGGGTTCCGGATTCTCCAGTTCTCGATCCAGACCAACCACCTGCACCTGATGGTGGAAGCGGAAGACCGGAGCGCGCTCTCGCGCGGTCTCCAGGGCCTCGGGATACGCCTTGCCAAGGCGGTGAATCGCGTGCTGGGGCGACGGGGCAAAGTGTGGGCCGACCGCTTCCACGCACGAGCCCTCACGACTCCGCGCGAGGTTCGGAATGGTCTCGTGTATGTTCTTCAAAATTGGCGCAAGCATCTCCCGGCTGTGGGAGGAGTCGATCCGTGCTCTTCGGCATGGTTCACCGGTTGGCGGACTCTGGGCCTCGTGGCGTCAGGACCTCCGCCGGTGTGCCCGCCGCGCACTTGGCTGGCGGCAGTGGGATGGCGGCGGCACGGACTCATCGATCCTGACGAAGGACCCGTGACGCGCAGGGCATCGAGACGGGTCCGAGGCGGGTGAGAGCTGTCACTGCTTCATACCGCCTGCGCAACGACGAAGGTTCGTCACGAGCAGCGGACGCTCAACCCCTCCACGGCAGACGCTGCGCCAGACCGTGCCGCATCTTGCTGCCATCGTCCCCCGCATTGAGGTGAACGGGCGGAGTGTACACCGTCCACTCCGGGCTGAGACGGATCAGCACGCGGTCCTCGCGCCGGGCCATGTCCTCGACGACCGGGCGTGCTTCCTTGGGCAGGGGCTGTCCCGACATGATCTCGCCCACCCGGATCATGGTGTCGATCAGCAGGTCGAAGTTCGGATCCAGGCGTGCGGGCCCGTAGAGCTGCAGGTAGGTGAGGGGCCACTTCTCGTCCAGGACGCAGATGGACGCCTCGCCGAGACGCTGCACGGCTCTGGCCTTGGCGCGTGCGGCCATGGTGGCGATGAGGATGTCGTCACCATCCATCGTGTAGTACACCACTGACATGGACGGTGGGCCCTTCTGGCGCTGGAAGGCGAAGATGCAGGTCCGGTGCTCGCGCACGAAGGCGCGGCGCTGTTCGGCGTCCATCATCTGGGTCACCCCTTCAGCACCTCCGCCGCGGCATTGAGCGCCGCGACCGCAGCCGGCACGCCCGCGTAGCAGGCCGTCTGCATCAGCACCTCGATGAGCTCCTCGCGCCCGATGCCGAGGTTGCGCGCGCCGAGCAGGTGCCCCTTCAGCTCGTCGAGCTTCCCGAGCGCGGCCAGCTGCGCCACCGTGCAGAGGCTCCGGCTGCGCAGGTCGAGGTTCGGACGCGACCAGAACATCCCGAACACGAACTGCGTCACGAGCGCGAAGAACTCGGGAGCCAGCTTCTGCGCGGGGAGCTCCTGGCCACCGGCGCGGGTGCCCCACAGCTTGGTGGTGATCTCGCGCCCGCGCGCGAGCAGGTCGTCGGATGCTGCTGCCATCGATCCTCCTTTCAGACGCGGAGCACGATCTTCCCGAAGTGCGTGCTCTCGCGCATGCGGCGGTGCGCGTCGCCGGCCGCGGCGAGCGGGAGCACGCTGTCGATCACGGGGCGGAGGCGGCCGGCGGCGAGGGCGGCGCCGAAGCGGGCGGAGAATGCCGCCACGATCCCGGCCTTGTCGGCGACGGAGCGCGTCCGCAGCGTGGAGCCGATGACGGCGAGGCGGCGGAGGAGCAGCAGCGCCAGGTTGACCTCCGTCTGGGCGCCGCCCATGAGGCCGATCTCCACCAGCCGTCCGCCGACGGCCAGCGCGGCCAGGTTCTGGGCGAGGTAGCGGGCGCCGATGTGGTCGAGCACGACGTCGACACCACGCCCGTCGGTGAGCTCCCGCACGCGCGCGGCGAAATCCTCGGTCCGGTAGTCGATCGCGGCGCGTGCGCCGAGCTCGAGGCAGCGGCGGCACTTCTCCTCGCCGCCGGCGGTGACGAAGAGCGGGATGCCGGCCTCGCGCGCGAGAGCGATCGCCGATGTGCCGACGCCGCCTCCTCCGCCGTGGACGAGGGCGGTCTCGCCGGGGGCGAGTGCCCCCAGGCCGGGCATGAAGAGGTTGGAGAACGCGGTAAAGAAGGTCTCCGGGAACGCCGCCGCCTCCTCGTCGCTCATCGCGTCCGGGACCGGCAGCACCGAGCCGTGGTGGACGACCACCTCCTCGGCGTAACCGCCGCCGGCAAGGAGCGCCATGACACGCTGCCCGCGCGCGAAGCCGCGCACCGCGGAGCCACACTCGACGACCGTCCCGGCGCACTCGAGGCCGAGAATGGGAGAGGCGCCTGGGGGCGGCGGATAGAAGCCCTGGCGCTGGAGGAGGTCGGCGCGATTCACGGCGGTCGCCGTTACGCGGATGCGGAGGTCTTCGGGTCCGAGCGGCGGAGAGGGCGCCTCACCGAGCTCGAGGACGTTCTCATCGCCCGGCTCGCGAACGAGGATGGCGCGCATGCCGCGCGGCACACCACGATCGAGGGTCGCGAGTCAACGGTGCCCTCGGCGGCTTGACCCCGGGCGAGCGCCCGCGTACGGGACTCGCCGCGGATGATCCTCCTGGTCGGCGCCATCGCGGTCGGGTTCGCCCTCGCGGCCTGGCGCCTCGCGCGCCGCCTCGGCGCTGTCGAGCGCGAGGTGCGCGACCTGCGCCTGTACGGGCGCGATCTGGAGGCCCTGCGGGACGAGAGTGGGCGATCCACGCAGGACGGCGCAGCGCCACAGGCTGGGCGCGGGGAGGCCTTGGGGAGCACCGCCATCGCCTTTCGTGGTGGTCCGGTGAGCGGGGAGGCCGTGGTGGCGGCGATCCGCGAGTGCTTCGATCCCGAAGTCCCCGTCAACGTCTACGACCTGGGGCTCGTCTACGAGATCGACATCGCGCCCGAGGCGATCGCGGTCCGGATGACGCTCACGTCGCAGGAGTGTCCGTCCGCACGCACCATCCCCGAGGAGGTGCGGCGGCGGATCGCTGCGCTGGGGCAGCAGAACGTTGCCGTCGAGGTCGTCTGGGATCCCCCCTGGCACCCCTCGCGCATCAGCCCCGAGGGGAAGGAGAAGCTCGGGCTCACGTAGTGCCCGGGCCACCGGCCTGGACTTACGGCCGCACCCGGGCGTAGCCTCGGGCGCACGTCCCGCAGGGAGGATCCGATGGACTTCGAGCTATCGCCAACCGTCCGCGAGCTGAAGACCCGCATCGCGGCGTTCATGGAACGCCACATCCATCCCGCCGAGGCGGAGATCCTCGCCCAGAGCGACGACATCCGGCCCGGGGTCCCGTACCCGCCGGCGCTGCTGCCCATCCGGCAGCGGGCCAAGGCGGAAGGGCTCTGGAATCTCTTCCTGCCCGACAAGGAGTACGGCGCCGGCCTCACCAACTGGGAGTACGGTGTCCTCTGTGAGCTGATGGGGCGGAGCTTCGCCGCCCCGGCCGCGTTCAACTGCGCAGCCCCGGACACCGGCAACATGGAGATCCTGGCCGAGTTCGGCAGCGCCGAGCAGAAGAAGCGGTGGCTCGAGCCGCTCCTCGCGGGCGACATCCGGAGCTGCTTCTCGATGACCGAGCCGGAGGTTGCGGGCTCGGACCCGACGCTGCTCCGCACGCGGGCCGTGCGCGACGGCGATCACTGGGTGATCGACGGCCACAAGTGGTTCACCTCGGGAGCCATCGGCGCGAGCGTGGCGATCGTCATGACGGTGACGAACCCCGACGCGGCGCCGCATCTGCGGGCGAGCATGATCCTGGTCCCGATCGACACGCCCGGACTGAACCTCATCCGTCCCGTGCCCGTGATGGGGCATGCGGGCGGGGGCGGGCACTGTGAGATCCGCTACGAGGGCTGTCGCGTGCCGGCCGCGAACCTGCTCGGCCCCGAGGGCGGTGGCTTCGCCATCGCACAGGCGCGGCTCGGCCCGGGTCGTATCCACCACTGCATGCGCGCCATCGGCGGCGCCGAGCGGGCGCTCGAGATGATGTGCCGGCGCGCCAACACGCGGGTGGCCTTCGGGAGCCTGCTCGCCGAGAAGCAGTTCGTCCAGGACATGATCGCCCTGTCGCGCATGGAGATCGATCAGGCGCGGCTCCTCGTTCTTCACGCCGCCTGGAAGATGGACACGGTCGGCAAGAAGGAGGCGCGGCAGGAGATCTCGATGATCAAGGTCGTGGCCGCGAACGTGTACATGAACGTCCTCGACCGAGCGATCCAGGTGCACGGGGCCCTCGGGGTCTCGGATGACACGCCCCTCGCGCGCATGTGGCGGGAGGGGCGCATGCTCCGGCTCGCAGACGGGCCCGACGAGGTGCACAAGCAGGTGATCGCGCGGCGTGAGCTGGCGCGGTTCCGGTAGGGGGACCGCCTCTCCAGGGGTAGGGGAGCCGGCCGGGAGGAGTCCGGCACGGCCGCGGACCGCTGAGGATCACCCGGGGCAACATGGGTCACGCTCCGAACGGCTCGTGATTTTTTTGTTGTCCGATGCCGTCGGGAGCTGATAGGGGCTCCGGTAGAACCTCAACCGGAGGGCCCCAATGGCCATGGCTCGTCTCGTCGCCCGCGGTGCGCTGGCGGCCGTCCTGCTCCTCCTGCTCGGTGCCGTTGGAGTCCGGGCGGAGTCCTCGTTCGTCGAATTCGAGAGCGGTCAGGTGCGTCCCCTGGCTCTTTCTCCCGACGGAAACCACCTCTTCGCCGTCAACACCCCGGACGATCGGCTGGAGATCTTCGACGTGAGCGGTGGCGGGCTCGGGGCCCATACGTCCGTTCCTGTCGGTCTGGAGCCGGTGGCGGTCGCGGCGCGGTCGAATACCGAGGTCTGGGTGGTGAACCACCTCTCCGACAGCGTGAGCATCGTCGACGTCGGCTCCTCGCCGCCCCGCGTCACCCGGACGCTCCTCACCTGCGACGAGCCGCGCGACATCGTTTTTGCCAACAACCGGGCCTTCATCACCACGGCGCGCCGTGGGCAGAACTGCGCGGGCGCGAGCAACCTCCCGATCGACCCGATGCTCATCACGCCGGGTGTGGGGCGTGCCCTCGTGCAGGTGTTCGACCCGAGCAACCTCGGTGTGTCGATCAATGGCACGCCGCTCACGACCATTGCACTGTTCGGCGACACGCCGCGTGCCCTGGCGGTGAGCCCGGACGGGAACACGGTCTACGCTGCGGTCTTCGACTCGGGGAACAAGACGACGGCACTCAGCGAAGGGCTGGTCTGCGATGGCGGCTCGGGGGCCGGCTCCTGCAACAGCGGGCAGTATCCCGGCGGTCTCCCGTCGCCGAACCCTCTCAACTGCAGCGGGCAGACGCAGGCGGAGACGGGCCTCATCGTGAAGTTCGACTCCGGGAGCGGTCAGTGGAGGGACGAGCTCAGCCGGAACTGGAACAACGCGGTCAAGTTCTCGCTCCCCGACGACGACGTCTTCACGATCAACGCGGCCGCCAATCCACCCGTCGAGACCGG
>DATILR010000022.1:0-5753 GCA_035476275.1 Binatus sp. (SeqCode)
GCAACGGTCCGGCGGCCGTGAACTGCAGGATCTCGACCTGCGGCGCGGGATCGCTGGCGACGTTGGGAATGCGCACGAGCCGCTCGCGCAGGCGCTGCATCGCGCCCTCCGGATCGACCGTATGGTGGAGCTGCGCCACGAGGTCGACGCGGCGGTACGGGTTGGCGGAGAAGTTCTGGATCGTGTCGGACAGGATCTTGTTGTTGCCGATGATGGTGCGGATGTTGTCGGGCGTGTTGATCGTGGTGGACAGGAGCCCGACCTGCACGACCGTCCCCGTGACGCCGCCTGCGGACACGAAGTCCCCGGTGCGGAAGGGCCGGAGCCCGACCAGGAAGACGCCCGCCGCGAAGTTGGCGAGGAGGCCACCCCATGCCGTGCCGATCGCGAGCCCGACGCCCGCGAGCAGGGCGGCGAAGGTCGTGGTCTCGACGCCGAAGAAGCCGAGAATCGCGACCACCAGCACGACGTCGAGCAGGATCGTGATCGCCGCGCCGACATAGCCGACCAGCGTCTCGTCCATCGATCCGCGCCGGAGCGCGCGCTCGGTGAGGCGCACCGCGAGCGCGATCAGCCGACGTCCGACGATCCAGACGGCGATCGCCCCGAGCAGCTTCAGCCCGAACGTCGTCAGCTGCGCGACGAGCACCTGCATCCAGGGGGAAAGCTCCATCGTTCGCCCTCCGCTGCCGATCGGCGCGCGGACGATAGACCCAGCCCGAGCGTCAGTGCAACGGGGTGGCGCCCTCGGTCGGGTCGTTTCTACGCATTCGGCTACGTAATGTTCCCTATGATCCGAGCTACTCCGTTGCGCGTGAGCGGGCTCGCCTACCTCACCCACCTTGACGGCCGAATAGCAACCTCGCTATCCGACCGCCTGCTCGACGCGCGCTCGTTCTTTTTCCTCTATGTCACCTGCGTCGCGCGAGGCGGCCCTGAACCCTGACCTTGGTCCGTTGAGCCCGACCTGATACGACTCGCCCGCAATGGAAGGGAGGGAATCGAGGATGAACGACAGGAGCCGACCCATCCGATCGTTGACGCTCGCTTGCATGGTGGTAGCGGCAGCCGTGGGATCGACGGTCCCACGTCCTGCCAGCGCGGCCTCCGCGGCCGAGCTCGCCCGTGAATCCGGTGCGGCGCTGAACCAGCTCTACGCACGAACGGCGAGCGCCAGGGTTCTCGGGCAGAAGGCGAAGGGGATCCTGGTCTTCCCGGCGATATACAAGGCCGGCTTCATGTTCGGCGGCCAGATCGGCGAGGGGGCGCTCCGGAAAAACGGCCGGGTGGTCGCATACTACAACTCCGTCGCCGCGTCGTACGGCTTCCAGGCGGGCATCCAGAAGTTCGGCTACGCGCTCTTCTTCATGAACGACGCCGCGCTCGAGCAGCTCGATGACACCCACGGATTCGAGCTCGGCGTCGGTCCGAGCGTCGTCATCGTCGACGAGGGCATGGGGAAATCCATCACGAGTAACACGATCACGAGCGACGTCTACGCCTTCATCTTCGACCAGAAGGGCCTCATGGCGGGGGTGGGCATCCAGGGGTCGAAGATCACCAGGATCGACAAGTAGTCGCCGCCGAGGAAGGGGGAACTGACGATGTCGTGCGCACGCATTCTGGTCGCCATCATGTTGATGCTCGCTCTCTCCGTGAACGGGGGACGTGCCGGAGAGGCGGAGAAGATGAACCTGGACATCCTCCGCGACACCATCCGCGCCAACAAGAAGGCGCTGGTCGCCGCGAACCTGACGCTCAGCGACGATGAAGCGGCCCGCTTCTGGCCGCTCTACGACAAGTACCAGACGGATATGAAAGGCGTTCAGGACCGCGCCGTGACGGTCATCCAGGACTACATCGCGAGCTTTCACGATCTCTCGAACGAGAAGGCGATGAAGCTCGCCGACGACTGGCTCTCGGCGGAAGGGGACCGCGTGAAGGTGCGGCGCGACTATCTTCCGGAATTCGCGAAGGTGTTGCCCGGAAAGAAGGTCGTCCGCTTCTATCAGATCGAGAACAAGATGGACGCGGTCCTGCGCTACGACCTCGCGGCGCAGATCCCGGTCGTCGGAGAGTGAATCGCGAACTGGACCGACCAGCGCGCTGCCGGCACGCTCCGCGCACATGAACTCCCGCGGACTCAATGCTTTCTGAATGCGGCGCGGCTCTTCTCGAAGATGTCGGCGATCTGCTTGCTCATCATGCTGCGCCCGATCGACTGCTTCACCGAGGCCCCGAAGCCTCCGAGCTGGTCCGTGGTGGTGCGGGCGAGGTACACGACGGCCGTCCCGTCCTCGACGGGCAGCAGGCCGGCGATCGCCTGCATGTCGTTGTACTCGTGGCTCACGTAGAACTCTCGATCGGCCGCCACGTAGGCGTTGTCCACCGGCAGGGTGAGGCGGTGCCGCAGGGTCACGTTCGGCCGCCCGCCCATGGCGTAGCGGACGCAGAAGAAGTGTTCCTCCAGGCCCGCGGGCTTGATCGCGGGATAGCGCATGAGGACGTCGTAGAAGGTGGGGACGTACCGCTTGGTGACCGTGGCGGCGTCGGTTGCGCGACGGAGGTCGTCGGCGGGTTGCGACATCTTGCCATTTGCCCGGGCGTACGGGGCGATGCCGGCCAGCCCTTTCGCCCGGTAAGCCTGGTAGCGGTCGAGCAGCAGGCGCCGCAGCTCGTCCTCCACGGGCTGCAGCGTGGTACCGCCGTCGAGCGCCGTGAAGGCCGCGATCTCCCCCGGGGAGAGGTTCAGCACATCGCCGGGGGCGGCCTTGCGGTAGCGCTGCGCCTCGCTGTCGGCCCCGGGCTGGAGCACGACCGCCTTGAAGTCCTCGATGGTGCCGTCGCCCCGGATCTCGGTCGCGGCCTGGATCTGCGGATCGTTGGCGAAGCCTTTTCCCACCTCGAAGGCGGAGACGAGGGTCGCGACCGGTGCCTTGACCAGGAATGCCATGGCGACCGCGAGCTCGCGCTCGGACGTCTCCTTGGTGGTGGTCTGGACCATCTCGCCGGCGCGGACGCGTCGCACGTCGTCGGGACCGAGACCGAGGTTGGCCATGACCTCCTCGAGCGTCGGGGCTGCCATTGCGGGAGTGCGCGCGACGAGGACGATGGCGCACAGCCCAGGGATGGCGACGCGACACCATCGTCCTCTGACTCCCCGGTGAGCGGCGTCTCGCATGGTCGGCATGCGCGCGACTCTATCCGAATCCCGGCGGGACAGTGAACCACGATGAGCAGCGCGCCCCCGGGTAGCACCCTCGAACGCGTGGCGGGGCAGCATTGACCGCCCGACGCCATGGGCGTTAGGACCGCGGCATGCCCGAGCGGAGAGTCGCCTTCATCACCGGCGCGAGCCGCGGCATCGGCCGCGGCTGCGCCCTCGAGCTCGCCCGACGCGGCTTCGACCTCGTCCTCACCGCGCGCACGGTGACGGGCGCCGAGCGCCTCGAGCATTCCTCGACCG
Source organism: Binatus sp. (SeqCode) (assembly GCA_035476275.1). Taxonomy (GTDB): domain Bacteria; phylum Desulfobacterota; class Binatia; order DP-6; family DP-6; genus DP-23. The sequence continues at coordinate 3,467 of DATILR010000022.1, forward strand.
TCAGGAAGTCCTCGACCGCGCCGTTGCCCGGGAGCCTGGAGCAGACCGCCCGCGAGGTCCGCGCGCTCGGTGTCGACGCGCTCGTCGTCAAGCTCGATCTCGCTCGCCGCGAGGACTGGCCGGCGGCGGTCGCCACGGCCCTCGAGCGGTTCGCGCGCATCGACGTGCTGGTCAACAACGGGCGCTACGTGGGGCCCGGGCACATGGATCCGTTCGAGGACACACCGGTCGACCTCATCGAGCAGATGCTGCTCTGCAACGTGATCGCGCCCCTCCACCTGATCAAGCTCTGCCTGCCGGCGATGAGGCGCCGGGGTGGCGGCATCGTCATCAACATCACGTCGAGTGCGGGCGAGCGGGAGACGCCGGCCGCGATCGGCCAGGGCGGCTGGGGGCTCGGCTATTCGCTTTCGAAGGCCGCGTTCAACCGCATGGTCCCCGGCCTGGCGAAGGAGCTCCGCGCGGACAACATCGCGGTGATCGGGCTCATGCCCGGCTTCGTCGGGACCGAGCGGATGGCGGCCGAGCTGGGTGAGTTCGGCTTCGATGCCTCGAAGGCCCTGCCGGTCGAGAACCCCGGCCGCGTGTGCGCGATGCTCGCGACCGCGGACGACCCGCTCTACTTCTCCGGCAAGGACATCTACGGCCCCGCGTTCCACGCCGAGCACGCGATCGTCCGCTTCGAGTAGGGCGGGTAGAGGCGCCGGTGATCGTGGCCATCTTGACGGCGGATCCCGGCCTGTCGTACGCGACCGACCTCATGGACTGGGACGCCTGGGCCCGGAAGGTCGAGCGCGCACTGGACGTCGCCGGTCGGGGCGACTGGAAGGGTCTCTTCGCGCCCGAGGCGACCTTCGAGGATCCGGAAACATCGTCCACCCGGGACCTCGGTCGCATCGCCCGTCAGACGCGCAAGATCTTCCCCGACTGGCGGCAGGAGATCACGCGCATCCGGGGCGGCGAGGGCTGGGCGGTCTTCGAGTGGATCGGCCGTGGCACCTTCACGTCGCCCGGGACGCCCGGCGACGGGACGCCGGTCACGATCCGAGGCGCGACGATCGTCGAGGTGAACGACGCCGGCCTGGTGACGGCGTGGCGAGATTACCTGGACCGGAAGGAGCCCGAGGAGCAGATCATGGCCGCGGTGGAGCGCCGGCGTTGATTGCCGGCCCGCGCGGCAAGCGGCTCGAGATCGTCAGGCCCTTCTGATCACTTCGGTTCCGGGCGGGCGCAATCCTCGCCGAGCAGGTCGCGCAGGCGGCGCGAGAGCGTCTGGCAGATCGCGATGGCGATGGCCGGCTGCTCCTCCATGATCTGGAGGACGGCGTCGCGGGATAACCGGAGGAGTCGCACCCTGTCGACGGCCCTCACCGTGGCCGAGCGCATTTCACCGTCGAGGAGCGCCATCTCGCCGAAGAACTCGCGGGCGGTCATCTTGCGGAGGGTGACGCCTCCCCTGGTGACGAGCACTTCGCCCGCGATGATGATGAAGAGACCATCGCTGAACTCCCCCTCGGTGAGGATCGCCTCGCCGGCGGGGTAGGTCACCTCGGTCACGGCGGCAGCCAGGTCGACGAGCTGCTGGGTCGTCAGTCGCTCGAAGAGCTCGAGGCTCCGAAGATGGAGAAGCTTCTCGATGTCGGTTGCCATGGCAGCAGCCCCGGGTTGGTATGACACGGGCACGCGATTCCGGTCGAGCAGGAGGCGCGCGCGGGTTTCGACGTCGAGCGTGCCCTCGAGCAGCGCTGCCGTCAGATGGTCCCCGTCGGTGACGACCTCTCGGGCGACCTCATCGAACGTCGGCAGGCTCCCGAGCACGCGGGCGGTGAAGGCCCGCGGACGCTCACGGTCGAGAAGCGGCAGGACCCGCGCCGCCTCCTCCCCGGGAAGGACGGCCTCCAGCGCCTCCAGGAGAACGGCACGCTCGCGCCCGCTGACGGTGGTCCGCAACAGCTCGCTCGCGCGCCCGATTCGCTCGTCGTCCAACGCGGCCGCGAGCAGGAGGAGCGCCGTGTGCGCGTTCTCGTCGACGCGCTCGTGCAGGCGTCGCAGGACGAGTTCCGACGCGCCCCCGGCACGGAGCACCTCGGCCTGCAGAACCAGGCGAAGGCTCGCGTCGACCTGGGCGTCGATCAGCCCCTGAAGGTCCAGCTCCTCGTCCGGCATCGCGCGCAGGATCGGCAGCGCCCGCGCGCGGGCGGCGAGGCGTCCGGAGCGCAGGGTCTCGCACAGCGCCTCGACGGCCGCGGGCCCGAGTGCTCGCAGCGCTCCCTGCGCCGCGGCGGCC
>DATILR010000023.1:0-4107 GCA_035476275.1 Binatus sp. (SeqCode)
CGCCGCCGAAGTCGTTGACCACTGTCGGGGTCGTGACTCATCCGCGCCGGAACTGCGATGAGGTGTTCACGGCCATCGTGGGCTGGGTCCGAACCCGCGGGGCGCGCCTGATCGGGCTGCCCGGAGAGGCACCGGCCGGGCTCTCGCACACCGATCAGCTTCCGGGAGAAGACTTCGCGAGTACGGCCGACCTGGTGATCGCGGCGGGTGGCGACGGTACGATCCTGCGGGCGCTCGCGCTCGCGGCTCCGGCGGGCGTCCCGGTTCTGGGCGTGAACCTGGGCCGCCTCGGGTTCCTTGCCGAGGTCGATCCTCCCGAGCTCGGAAGAGCGCTCGAAGCAGTCGGCGGCGGCGAGTACCGCGTCGAAGAGCGCCTGGCGCTCGAATGCACGCTGCACACCGACGACGGACCGACGACGCACCGCGCATTCAACGACCTCGTGGTCTGGCGTACGCCGGGATTCGGTCAAGCGGCTCTCGCCGTCTCCGTGGGAGGCGAGCTCTTCGTGCGCTACGCGGCCGACGGCCTCATCGTGGCAACGCCAACTGGATCCACGGCCTACACGCTCTCAGTCGGCGGACCGATCGTCTCGCCGGTGGTCGATGCGATCCTCGTCACTCCCCTCGCACCGCACGGTCTCTTCAACCGCACGCTGACGATCGCGGCGGCGGAGCTGCTCGAGATCGACGTGCTCGGAGAGAGTGCGCCGGTCGTCGTGGAACGGGACGGCGCGCGCGAGCGCGAGCTCACGCCGGGCGCGAGGATCACGGTGCGCCGGAGCGACGCACCCGGCCTGCTCGTCCGGCTCGGCTGGACCAGCTTCTACGGACGCGCCCGACGCAAGCTGCAGCTGGCTGATCCCATCGAGTTGGGTCACACCCGGGAGGTGAAGGACAATCCGTACCCGCGAGCGTGAGCATGGCGCCACGAGCCGGCGTCCGCTTGCCAGCATCTGTCCCCGCGGTCATGGAACGATCTCCAGGCTTGTGACCTTCTCACCGAGCCACCGCCTACGACGACGACATTACTAGTAGGCGATACCGATCGCTTGCCTGATCGTCCGTGGTTGCTCGAGTACGCGAAGCATGAGCTGGGCGACATCCGCGCGTGAGATCACGACGCCGCGCCGAAGGTTCTGTCCATTCGCGGTACGGTAGGTGCCGGTCAGTCCCTTGTCCGTTAGCCGTGGCGGGCGTACGACGGTCCAGTCGAGACCGCTGTCGCGAAGGACGTCCTCCATTTGCGCGAGATCAGCATAGTGCTTCCGCAGCACGGCTTTGATCAACGGGCTGAGGAAGTGTCGCATGAAGAATCCGTCTCCAGGGTCGTGTTTTGGCGGGTTTGGGCGGCCGGGGGACGCTACGGTGGAGATCGGCGCTGCGCTCACGACGACGATGCGTCGGACCCCCGTCGCCTGCATCGCCTGGACGATGGCCTGCGTGCCTCGCCACGCCACACCGACGTCGGATCTCGAGACGGCGCCGAGTGCGGAGATCACGGCGTCGGCGCCTCTGACCGCCGACACGAGCACTGCCGGGTCTGGGGCTTTCAGGTCGGCGCTGACGACGCGTACCTCTGTCCCCACCTTCTTCGGATTTCGGACGACTGCCGTGACGTCGTGACCAGCGGCGGTCGCCTGCTCGAGAACTTGCCGACCGATGCCGCCGGTCGCTGCGAATATCGTGAGCCTCATCCGTCGCTCCATCCTTGATGAGTTGCCTACCGGAGAGCGCTTCGCGTTCATGCCTCGCCGCGGCCCTCGCCCGGAAGACCGTTTCGGCTGACCGCGCGGTCGTAGTTGAGCCTGAAGAGGGCGATCACTTCACGAACATCGGCCTCGTTCTCGATCGAGCGGGCCGCCGGCCCTTGTGAATCGGGGAACACCGGGTGAGGAACGATTCGACCCTGTTCTCTTAGCTCCGCCCAGAGCTTCTTCGGAAAGTCGAAGTGGGCCGCCCGGTCGCCGTGCAGGTGGCCGATCTCCCGGCGGCCGAGTTTGAACCCCAGCTCACCAAGGTCACCCGGTGCCGCACGGACGCCCGGCCAGGACGTGACCTCTGCCGTGATCTGATCTCTTGCTGATCGTCTGTTAGCCATGAACTCTCTCCCTTCGGATCCGGTTCGATCGACCAAATCCGATACCTTGACTGGCAACGGTGAGTTCATCCGGCGGCGCCCTTGCGTGGCCGCCCGGTCGCGCGGATGCCCGCGAGCGAGAAACGCACGATGTGCCGCGCCAGTTCGGGCACCTCTTCCCGGCCGAAGGGCCGGTCGGGGAACAGGCGCGTGAGGACCGGGTGACAGTGCCGGTAGAAGAGGCACTGCCCCTGGACACTGAGGACGCACGCTCGCACGTCATCATCCGAGGCCCCCGAGCCGACGAGCTCCCGCACGATGGCCTCCACGCGTCTGTAGCTGACGCGAACCTTTTCCTGCACGATGACGTCGAGGCCGGGTGTGGGATCGGACATCTCGCGCGCCATCAGCTTGCCAAACCAGGCGGGTTGACCCTCGTCGAAGAGGCGGACGAGAAATGACTCGATGTGCGCACGCAGTCGCTTCTCGGCCGGTGCTTCGGGTGCCACATCGGCGGGGGCGTTCTCCGGGGCACACTGCTCGGCGTACTGGATGACCGTGCGGTAGAGCTCCTCCTTGTCGCCGAAGTGGTAGTGCACCGCGGCGATGTTAGCGTCCGCACGGCGGCAGATCTCCTGGATGGTCGCGTCGCGGAAGCCGCGCTCGGCAAACACCTCGCCCGCGACCTCAAGCAGCCGCTGGCGCGTATCTCGTGAGCGTCCGGAGGGCGGCGTCATGCGAATCGTAAGACCTCACGCCGCCGCGGCACGGTCATCTGCCGGGGGTTGCAACTCGATTGCGGGATCCCGCCGCTGTGCCCGCTCGGCCCCGAGAACGAGGGCGAAGGTGGTTGCGGCGAGGAGCCCCATCAGGAGGGACCCCATGGCAATGCCCACGGGGCCACCCATTGCGACGGCACCGCCGATTGGCCCACTGCATGAAACCAAAGTCATCGCGATCTCCTCTCAAATGAGCATTTGAAGTGTGCATTTGACTGAGTCAAGGGGGCTCGAAAAGGCACGAGAGAGCCTGATGGAGTCGCTCGGCGGAATTCCGATCGGCAGGCCGGGCCGGCCGGAAGAGGTGGTCGAGCTCGTCGCGTTTCTCGTATCCAACCGCGCCGCCTCGATCCACGGAAGCGAGTACGTGATCGACGGTGGTACGGTGCCGACCGTCTCATGACGACCGGTCACGTCTGAGGACGCGGGGCCTCGCCGTCCGTCAGGAGCGGCTGGAACGAGCCGGCCGGGGCAGCGTCGAGCTCGGCCCAATCGACCTCCTCTTCCAGCCGGTGAAACGCCTCGTCGCCGATCGCGCCCTCCTCGCGTAGCCGGTGTAGCGTCAGCCGCTGGGCCGTGATCGCGCGCAAGCGGAGCCGATCGTGCTCCGTCGCGCCCTGCGGCTCGTCCGGGCCCGCCGCCACCTCGCGCGCGGCGAGATACCCGTCGCGCACGGCCGCCGCCGCGGGCGAGCGCTCTCCCGCGAGAGTTTCGAGTGCCGCCTGGATGATGGTGAGACGTCCGCGCGAGATCTCTCGCCCCACTCCGCCGTCCGCCTCGAAGCCGAGGCGGTCGAGCAGCAGCCGGAGCGTGAGGCCCTGAAGGACCAGCGTCCCCAGCACCACGCAGAAGGCGGAGAGGACGATCAAGTCGCGTCCGGGGAACCCCGACGGCAACGCGAACGCCGTCGCGAGCGTGACGAGGCCGCGCATGCCGCACCACGAGACGAGCATGCCGCCCGCGACCGTCGGCGGCGCCGTTCCCGACGTCGGCGCGACCCCGAACCAGCTGTTCTTCAGGCGCGCGATCGTGTTGTAGGCCATCACGTACGTGATGCGGACGACGATCACGGTCGCGAGCACGACGCCGCTCACGAGGAGTGCGTGCGAAAGACTTGCGTGCGACAGGCGGTCCAGGATGGGTCGCGCCTGCAGGCCCATGATCACGAACGCGAGCACGTTCAACACGAAGACGGCCGTCTCCCAGACCGAATACGTACTGACGCGATTGCGCGCGGTCGTGCGGCGCGAG
>DATILR010000024.1:0-7705 GCA_035476275.1 Binatus sp. (SeqCode)
TAACCGGCCGGAAGTCAGCGCGTCCCTCTTCGCGCCGGCCTACACCATGGCGGCGGTACTCGCCAACGAGTTCACGGAAGCGACCGACGACGTCTACCTCTCCGCGCTCGTGGAGGTCGCCCTCGTGCTGTTCGCGATCACGGTCGTGGTGAATGGGATCGCCCGCCTGCTGATCGGGCGCGTGCCGCGGCCCGGCGCGGCGAACACATGACGCCCACCGCGGGGAGCTATCGGCGCCGGCGCTTCGTCGAGCGTGTCATGTTCACGCTGGCGGGGATTGCGACCGCGTCGTCCATCGGCATCCTCATCTTCCTCCTCGGCTACATCGCCGTGCACGGCGTCACGGCCCTCTCGCTCGACTTCTTCACCAACCTGCCTGCACCGGTCGGCGAGCCGGGCGGTGGCATGGCGAATGCCATCGTCGGCAGCGCCAAGATCCTCCTGGTGGCGGCGCTGGTCGGCATCCCGGTCGGCTTCGTCGGGGGGATCTACCTGGCAGAGTACGGTCGGAGCGGTCTGGCGTTCTGGGTGCGTTACGCGGCTGACGTGCTGAACGGCGTGCCCTCGATCGTGATCGGCATCACCGTGTACGCGCTCATCGTCCGCCCGTTCGGGCATTTCTCGACGCTCGCGGGCGGGTTCGCGCTCGGTCTCATGATGATCCCGGTCGCGCTCCGGTCCACCGAGGAGTTCCTCCGTCTGGTCCCCAGCTCGTTGCGCGAGGCCTCGCTCGCGCTCGGCGCCCCGACCTGGGTGACTATCATGCGGGTCGTCGTGCCGGCCGGCATCCGGGGGATCGTGACCGGGCTCCTCCTTGCGCTGGCGCGGGTGGCGGGCGAGACTGCGCCCCTCCTCTTCACGGCGCTCAACAACCGGTTCTGGAGCCCGGGCTGGCGCGCCCCGACTGCCTCCCTCCCGGTCATGATCTTCACCTATGCGATCGCCCCCTATGACGACTGGCACCGCCAGGCGTGGGCGGGGGGACTCGTGCTCCTCACGCTCGTGCTCGGCGCGAACATCCTCGCTCGACTGCTCATGCACGGTGGGAGAGCCCGCGGCGGAGCCTAGCACCATGGTCGCCGGTATCGACATCGCCCTGCCGCGTCCCTCGACGGCGCCTGGCGCCCAGACCACCCCGCCCGTGAAGATCATGGTACGGGATCTCACCGTCCGCTACGGCGAGATCGTCGCCCTCGACGCCGTGTCGATGGACATCCCTTCGCACCGCGTGACCGCGCTCATCGGGCCCTCGGGCTGCGGCAAATCGAGCTTTTTGCGCTGTCTGAACCGCATGAACGATCACCTCCCGGGGGCCCGGGTCCTCGGACAGGTGATGATCGACAACGACCCCCTCTACCACCCGTCGGTCGACCCGGTCGCACTCCGCCGACGGGTCGGGATGGTGTTCCAGAAGTCGAACCCCTTCCCGAAGTCGATCTTCGACAACGTCGCCTTCGGTCCGCGCGTGCACGGCGTCCGCGATGCGGTGCAGCTGCGCGGCATCGTCGAGCGGACGCTCCGACAGGCCGCGCTCTGGGACGAGGTCGCCGACCGGCTCGACCGATCGGCGCTGGATCTGTCGGGCGGCCAGCAGCAACGGTTGTGCATTGCCCGTGCCCTGGCGGTCGACCCGGAGATCCTTCTCATGGACGAACCCGCGTCGGCGCTCGATCCGATCGCCACGGCGAAGATCGAGGAGTTGATCCACGAGTTGAAATCGGCGTACACGATCGTCATTGTGACCCACAACATGCAGCAGGCCGCCCGCGTCTCCGACCTGACGGCGTATTTCTACCTCGGGCGTCTGATCGAGTTCGGGCCGACCGAGCGGCTGTTCACCAACCCCACCCGGCAGGAGACGGAGGACTACATCACGGGTCGATTCGGGTGATGCCCCTCCACACCGACAGGACCTACGAGGAGCACCTGGGCGAGCTCCGTACCTCGGTGCTCGAGATGGGTGGCCTCGTGGAAGAGCAGATCGGTCAGTCCGTGCGGGCCCTCATCGAGCGGAACGAGCCGCTCGCCCGCTCGATCATCGCGCGGGACCACACGGTCAATCGGTTCGACGTCGAGATCGACGACCTCTGTCTCAAGCTCCTCGCCCTGCACCAGCCGGCCGCGCGCGATCTCCGCCTCATCACCACCGCGCTCAAGATCACCACCGACCTCGAGCGCATCGGGGACATGGCCGAGCACATCGCGGAGCGCGCCGTCGAGCTCGTGCACGAGGCGCCCATCAAGCCGTACATCGACATCCCGCGCATGGCCGAGCTGTCGCGCGACATGCTCCACCGCAGCCTCGATGCCTTCGTGCGCGAGGACGTCGAGCTGGCGCTCTCGGTCTGCGTCGCCGACGACCAGATCGATAAGCTCCACGAGCAGCTCTTCCGGGAGCTGCTCTCGTTCATGGTCGAGGACCCCACGACCGTCACCCGGGCGATGCGGCTCCTCTTCGTGTCGAAGTGCCTCGAGCGGGTCGGTGACCACGCCACGAACATCGCCGAGATGGTGATCTTCATGGTGAAGGGTCGCTCGATCCGCCACATGGATACGCCGCCGAGGGATCTGTAGCGCCGTTCCGCGGGCGCGGGGGGCGCCGGCTCGGCTCCGGGTCCTCGCGCAAACGGCGTTTCGCGCGCCGAGCCGCGCGAAACGCCGCTTGCGCTGCGGAGTCGCCGCTCCGGCGCCCCCCGCGCCCGCGGCGATCGCCGCAGAATTCCCTTGTCAGCGGGGAAGTGGCGTCGAGCGGCCCGATGGGGGGCGGGTTGAAGGCGAAGGGCGGGTGCTGGGGTTGCGGTCGGTGCGGAGGGCGCTGGAGACGGCGGGCAGGAAGACGCTCACCGTGGTCCCTCGCCCGACCCTGCTCGCGATTGCCAGCTCTCCGCCATGGGCCTGGACGATGTGCTTGACGATCGCGAGTCCGAGGCCCGTGCCACCGAGTTCCCGCGACCGCGCCTTGTCCACGCGGAAGAACCGCTCCGTCAGGCGGGGGACGTCGCGCGCCGGGATGCCGATCCCGGTGTCCTCGACGGCGATCTCCACCATCCCGGGATGCCCACCGTCGGCGGGCCCGGCGCGGACCACCACGCGACCACCGGCCGGGGTGTACTTGAGGGCGTTGTCCACCAGGTTGATGAGCACCTGCCGGAAGCGATCCCCATCGGCGGTGATGGACGGCGTCTCGGGAGAGACCGCCTGCGAGAGGCCCAGCCCGGCGCGGCCGGCGGCATCGCCGAGGATCTGGAGCACGTCCTCGATCGCAGGCGCGACGGCGACCGTCGCGAGACGCAGCGGCCGTCGCCCGAGTTCCAGGTCGGAGAGCGCGAGGAGATCGTCGATCAGCCGGCCGAGGCGCTCGGAATGACGGTCGATGACGGACAGGAACCGGCCGCGTGTCTCCGGATTGTCCCCGGCGCCCCCGAGGAGAGTCTCCGCGTACCCCTTGATGGCCGTCAGCGGCGTCCGCAGCTCGTGCGACACGTTGGCGACGAAATCGCGCCGGATCACCTCCAGCCGACGGAGCTCCGTCACGTCGTGGAGCACCAGGACGAACCCGAAGGGCTGCCCGTCGATGCCGCGCAGGCGCGCGCCGTTGGCCTGGAGCGTCCGGCCCTCGCCGCCGCCGAGGGTCACGTCGCGCGACACCACCGTGGCGCCGGCGCGCAGCTCGCGCGTCAGCTCGGCCAGAGCCGGGTCGCGGGTGAGCTCCGCGAGCGGGCGGCCCTGTCCGTCGAGCTCGGCCGGGATGTCGAGGACCTCCCGGGCGCGGCCGTTGAGCAGGACGACGCGGCCGTCGAGGTCGGTGACCAGCACGCCCTCCACCATGCCGCGGAGAATCGCCTCGACCCGCTCGCGCTCGACGCGCAGCTCGGCGATGGTGGTCGTCACCCGCCGCCCCATCTCGCCGAGCTGCACCTCGAGGAGGCCGAGCTCGTCGTGCCGCTCGGCGGTGAGATAGAAGGGCGGTCCGCCGGTGGCGAGCCGCTCGGCGAAGCTGATCAGCCGCTGCAGCCGCCGGAGCATCCCGCGCGAGAGGGCGAGCGCGGCCGCGAGCCCGAGGAGCGCGGCCATCACCAGTCCTCCGAGCAGGACATGGTAGATGGTGGCGACGTTCTGCTCCACGGCGGTGAACGGCAAGGCTGCGCGCACGATCCGAACCTGCGACCCGCGCGTCTGTCGCCATGCCACGTAGATCAGGCGCATCCCGACGGTCGCGCTGTACCGGACACTCTGGCCGCTGCCGCGCGTGAGGGCGTCGCGCACCTCGGGCCGGTCGGCGTGGTTCTCGAGCGACTCGGAGACTCGCGTGGATTCCCCCAGGACCCGTCCATCGCCGTCGATGACCGTCAGGCGCACGCCGAGATCTCCCGCCAGGCGCGCGCAGGCCGCGTCGAGCGCATCACCCGCCGTCCACGGCAGCGCCTCCGACACGACCCGCGCCTCGGCCAGCAACCGCCCGCCCAGCGTGTCAATCTCGTGGCGCTCGAGCGTGACCGTCACGTAGGGGACCGTCGTCACCAGCACGCCCGCGAGCGCGGCGAGCGTGGGGAGAAGGAAGCGGAGGACCAGCCTACGCGTCCAGCGCGTCGGGGTGAAACTTGTACCCGACACCACGGACGGTAACGATGAGCTCAGGGGCGGCGTCATTTCGCTCGATGCGCTTGCGCAGCCGGCGGATGTGGACGTCGACGGTCCGCGGCTCGACGTGTGTATCGGGTCCCCACACGAGATCCAGCAACTGGAGGCGATCGTACACGCGATGGGGATGGCGCACAAAGAACTTGAGGAGCTCGAACTCGCGCAGGGAGAGCCCGACCCGTGAGCCGTCGAGGAAGACCTCGTAGGTGTCGAAATCGAGCCGCAGCCGTCCGCGCTCGAACACCTCGTGCGGGGCCGGCACCTCCTCGCCATGGGTGCGCCGCATGACCGCGCGGACCCGCGCCACGAGCTCGCGCGGGCTGAAGGGCTTGGTCACGTAGTCGTCCGCCCCGAGCTCGAGCCCGAGGACACGGTCCACCTCGGCGGCCTTGGCGGTCAGCATGATGATGGGCAGGGACTGCGTGCCCTCGGCTACGCGCAGGCGGCGGCAGACCTCCAGGCCGTCGGTGCTCGGCAGCATGAGGTCGAGCACCACGAGCGCCGGCCGCTCCTTCGCGATCTGCGCGAGCGCCGCCTCGCCCGTCTCCGCTTCGCGCACGGCATAGCCGTCCTGCTCGAGGTGAAAGCGCACGAGCTCGCGGATGTCCTTCTCGTCCTCGACGACGAGAATCGTCCGCCGCACGGTCATCGGCGTCAGCTTACGACATCAGAGTGACAAATGCCTGACCGCCACGTGAAGCGCCTGTGACGCGAACAAAATCCCTCAGTTTCCGCGGGTCTGCCGTACTCAAGGACCCTGGCTGGCCGTGCCCCGGCCGTGGGCCACGGGATTGAAGCTGCACGGGTCCTCATCTATGGGCCAACCCGTGGCGGCGATGTTCCGCGTCGCGTTGCTCGTTCTGCCGTTCGCGCTGACTGGTTGTCCTCGTTCCTCGCCGCAGGCGCTCGACTTGAATTCGGCTCCCCCCGACCGCCTCGAAAAGCTGGGCGGGATATCTCCGGCGGATGCGGCACGCATCGTCGCAGGCCGCCCGTATGCCAGCAAGGAAGACCTGCTGTCGAGGAAGGTCGTCAGCCGCGAGCTATACGACCAGATCGCGCCGGAGTTGTACGTCGGCCCGCCAGGAATTCCCGACTACCTGCGCTCGGTCCCACCCATGCCCGAAGGGCCCTAGTCCCGGGCGTTCACGGCGTACTCACGGCGCACGTCACACCGGTCACGGTGTTCCCCGCGGGGTCGGAAGCATCCTCCACCATGCAGGAGAAGTCTCCGGCCACCGGAGGCGTCGCACCCTGGCAGTCCTCGAACTGGATCGTGAACAGCCGCCCCGGCGGCAGTGGCGAGGTGCTCGCGACTCCCTCGCGGAGCGCAAAGTCCAGGTCGTTCGGTGACGAGATCGCACCCTGCGGGACGTCGAGGATGCTCTGCTTGACGCTCGTGGCATTCCCGCTTCCGGGGATGGTCACCTGCGCTTCCGGATAGTCGACGAGGACCGTGATGCCCCCCACGTCGACCCCCGCTGGCGGAGTGAAATCGATCGAGAACGGACGCGAGCTTCCGTCCACCGGAGGGCACGACGCGACCGTCGTGCTGGTCGTGGTGCTGGTCGTGACCATGGTCGTCGTCGTGGTGACCTCCTCCGGCCGCGACTCGCAGAGGAGCGTTCGCCCCGAGCTCGCCGCGGTGCAGTCGAGCCGGACCGAGGCACAGGTGTCACCGATACGGATGGTCTGCCGAAGTGGCGTGCTCCCGTCGATCGGAACCTCCACCCCCGCTCCCCCCAGAACGTACGCCACCTTGTTCACCAGCAAGCGGAAGAGGGCGCTCCGCCAGCCGAGTGCCTGCGGGATGCTCCCGTCCTTGCTCGCGAACTTCCAGCGTGGCCTGGCCGACGAGCCGCTCTGCACGAAGCTCCCCGCCGGGAGGACGGCGTCGTAGAGGGGCGTGCTGCCGGTACCCTGGTTGAAGACGAGCCGCACCTGCTCGCTGTCGGGGTCCACGCTGACGCCGGGCGGCAGGTTGAAATCCCCCTTCGTCCGCCAAGAATCGAACGCGCCGGGTGTGGTCGCCTTGAACTTCGCCCGCCGCACGAAGGCAGGCAGGATGCTCCCGGCGAGATCCTCGCACCCGAGAACCGGGATGCTCGCGTGGCAACCGTCGCACGCGTCGTCGGGGTTGGCGTTGCCGTCGTCACACTGCTCGTCGCCTTCCTGGACCGCGTTCCCGCAGCAGCCCTGGCCGGCGGGGCAGTCACTCGCATCGTGGCAGGTGGCGCCACTGCCGGTGCAGTGACCCTGGATGAGGCAGCTCGCCGTGCAGGGTGAGCCCGGCTGGCCGTTGAAGGCGTCGCCCAGGTCGCACTCCTCGTGCGGCGGATCGACGACCCCGTCGCCGCAGCGACACCCCGGGTCGGGACGGGTCGGACAGTAGTCGCACGCATCACCCACGCCGTCCCCGTCCCCGTCCTCCTGGCCCGGGTTCGCAATGTTCGGGCAGTTGTCCTGGCTGTCCGGGATGCCGTCCCCGTCGCTGTCGTCCAGCACGGCCACCGCCTCGATCGTCTCGCCGTCGAGCCCCGCCCCGCTGCTCCCGGCGGCGCCATCGAAGTACAGGGAGTACGTGCCGACGGGCGAGGTCCCGAAGGTCCCCTCGTAGTCGATGAGGTCGTTGCCGGTGTCGTGCGCCGGCAGGTTCGGCGACGCCCCGGCGCGGAAGAGCATCGAGTTCGGGCCGAGGATCTCGAACGCGAAGAGATTGCCGGTGAATCCCCCGGACCCACCCCCGGAGAGCTGGATGGCGCTCGAATCGAGGAACATCGAGTAGTCGCACGTCGTGATCGCGCCGCCCACGCTGTGCGCCGTCGGATGGCAGCGGAGGATGTCCTCGTTCCCGTAGGTCACCGTGCCGAGCGTGCCCCCGGTCGACACCGAGACGAGGACGTCCCCGTCCGGCAGGACCGCGACCGCGTCCCACACGCGCGTGTCGCTGGAATCCTTGACGGCGTTGCCGTCGAGGAAGAGCCGCCATTCGCCCGAGGTGTACGGGGGATGGCGCGGGTCGACGGGGATGAAGAGCGCGAGGTCCTTTGCCCGGATGGTCGAC
>DATILR010000025.1:0-5340 GCA_035476275.1 Binatus sp. (SeqCode)
GCGGGAAGCACCGCGCGGGCCGTCCGCAGGATGCTGACCGCGTTGTAATCGAGCACCTGGTGCAGGTACTCGTCCGACGTGTCGTCGCGGCGGAGGTCGTGCCAGAGGTGGTGCGTGTTGGCGAGCACGTCGATGCGTCCGAAGCGCTCGAGCGTGAAGGCGGCGAGGGCCTCGCAGCTCGTCGTGGCGCCGACGTCGACGCTCGTCCCGGCCGCCCGGCCGCCGGCCGCACGGAGCTCGTCGGCCACCGCCACCGCGCGCGTGAGGTTGGCGTCCGCGACCACCACGGCGGCCCCTTCCCGGGCGAGGGCGCGAGCCCAGACGACCCCGTAGGTTTCTCCCCGCCCGCACTCGGTGACGATTGCGACCCGGTCCTTGAGGCGCACGACGCCTTGCTTAGCACGCGCGGCCCGCGGCGAGCGACGGTCGTGCGCTATCGGATTTGGGACCACCGATCGACCGTGCTATGCGAGCCGCATGGACCTCGCGGGGGCGGTCGCGCTCGTCACGGGAGCGAGCCGGGGTGTCGGACGCGCCCTCGCCATCGCGCTCGCGACGGTGGGCGCCGACGTGGCGTGCGCGGCGCGCGCCACCGACGCGGCGCCCCTCAAGCTCCCCGGCACGATCGATTCGACGGTCCGGGAGATCGAGGCCCGCGGACGTCGCGGCCTCGCGGTCCCGACGGATCTCTCGCGTCCGGAACAGGTCGAGGCGATGGTGGCGCGGACGATCGAGACCTTCGGCCGGCTCGACATCCTGGTGAACAATGCCGCCATCACCTTCGCGGGCGACAGCACGCTGCCCATGAAGCGGTGGGACCTGGTGATGGAGGTGAACCTCCGCGCCCCGCTCATCGCGGCCAAGGCCGCGCTGGCGGGCATGTGCGCGCGTCGAACGGGCACCATCCTCAACGTCTCCTCGGCCGCCGCCGTGATGCCCATCCCGGGACTCCTGGTCTACGGCGTCTCGAAGGCCGGACTCGAGCGACTCACGACCGGCCTGGCCGCCGAGGTCGCCCCGCACGCGATTGCCGTCAACTGTCTCCGCATCGACGTCCCCCTCGCCTCGGAAGGCTTCGTCTACAATGCCCCCGAGCTCGACAAGTCCGACTGGGAACCCCCCGAGGTGGGTGCCGAAGCCGCTCTCTGGATGCTGGCGCAGCCCGCCACCTATACCGGTCGCGTCACGGGAATCACTGCCCTTCGCCGCGATCACGGAGTGGCCCCGACACGTCTCCGCGCCTAGTGCCGCTGTCCTCCCTCGCCCGCGCATGACCAAAGCGGTGCGGCACTAGGCCAGCCGATGCACTCGTTCGCCACCCGCACCGCCGGCCTCCTCGTGCCTCTCTTCGCGCTCCGCAGCGAGCGCGACTGGGGCATCGGCGAGATTGGCGACCTCGCCGGCTACTGCCGGTGGCTGGCCTCGGCCGGACACCGCTTCCTGCAGCTCCTGCCGATCTTCGAGATGCCAGCCGGCGAGCGGAGCCCGTACGGCGCGCTCTCCGCCTCTGCCGTCGATCCGATCTACCTCTCGCTGGAGGAGGTGGAGGATTTCAGCGCGGCGGGCGGCGAGGCGGCGCTCCCGGCTCCGGAGCGCGCCGCGCTCGACGCGGCTCGCGTCGCCACGGGGATCGACTACGATCGCGTGCGCAGCGTGAAGCGGCGGGCGCTGGAGATCGCGTTTACCCACTTCGACGCGCGGGAATGGAGCACGGCATCGTCGCGCGCCGCACGCTTCCGGGACTACTCCGCCGCAGAGGGGGACTGGCTCGGAGACTACGCCCTCTTCCGCGCGGCACGAGAGCACCACGGGGAGGTCTCCTGGACGGCATGGGAGCCCGGTCTCCGTTCGCGAGCCCCTGACGCGCTGGCGCAGGCCCGTCAGACGTTGGACCGCGACGTCCGCTTTCACGCCTACGTGCAGTGGGTCGCCAGCGAGCAGTGGGCGCTCGCACGGCGCGCGGCGGGCGCCGCCGGGGTGAGCCTCGCCGGCGATCTACCCTTCATGGTGGGCCGCGAGAGCGCCGACGTCTGGTCCCGCCAGGAGGAGTTTGCGCTCGACGTCGAGCTCGGCGTTCCGCCCGATGCCTTCAATGCGGAGGGACAGCGGTGGGGCCTGCCGGTGCCACGCTGGGAGACCATGGCGCAGGGAGACCTTTGGTGGCTCCGGGCGCGATGCCGGCGCGCAGCGGCGCTCTTCGATGCGGTCCGCATCGATCACGTGGTCGGCTTCTACCGCATCTACCGGTTCTCGACGGCGGCGGCGCCCGAGTTCGTCCCATCCGGAGAGGATGAGCAGCGCGCGCTCGGCGAGCGCCTTCTCACGGCGGCGCTGGAGGGCGGCGCCGGAAGCGCGCTCATGGGCGAGGATCTGGGCGTCGTGCCGGACTTCGTGCGCGCCTCGCTCGGGCGCCTGGCGATTCCCGGCTACCGGGTGCTGCGCTGGGAGGACGACGCCGGCGTCTTCCGGGATCCGTCGGGCTACCCGCCGCTGTCGATCGCGACCAGCGGCACGCACGACACGTCCACGCTCGCGACCTGGTGGAGCGAGGAGCTCGACGCGGCAGGGCGGCGGGCACTGGCCGCCGTGCCGGTGTTCGGCCCCCTCCGCGACGCCGGCGCCCATTTCACGCCGGCGGTCCACGCGGCGCTGCTCGACGGGCTCTACGGCGCCGCATCCTCCCTCGTGTTGCTCCCCGTGCAGGATGCCTACGGCGGCCGCGAGCGCATCAACGTCCCGGCCACCGTCGGCCGGAGCAACTGGGACTTCCGCCTGCCGTGGACGGTGCACGAGCTGCAGGGCGCGGCGGGAGCGGAGCTGCGCGAGCGGCTGCTGGCGCTCGCCCGCCGCCACGCGCGCTAGGAGCGCGGGTTGTCAGTCCGCCGTGCGGCGGGTCGCGTGGAGGTGGCGTAACCCGAGGAGGACGAGCCGCGCGGGACCGCACACCGCAGCGCGGTCGCCATCGATCGCGTAGCCGCCATCGGGAAGCGCGAGGGTGGCGACACCCACACGGGCGAGATAGAGGCGCGCCTGCTCGACTTCTGACGGACTCACCCAATCGTCGCGCTCCACCGACCAGCGGTACATGATCGCGTCGGCCAGTGCCTCGAACGTCATCGGTCCAGCGGGTCGCGCAGCGGGGTTGGCCGCCATGAGCGGGCCTATTAGCGTCGTGCGGGCGCAACCTGCAAGGGTCGGCGACCGCGCGTGATTGACGCACCACGGCATAGCCCGCGGCGGCGGATAGCGCACCTGCCAGGGACAAGTACAAGGCAGGTGCGCCACCTTCGTGAAGCATGCCATCCGCGCGCGCCCGCGGTATGCTCCGCTGGTGACGCACGACGAGGTTCGCGCGCTGCTGGGCGCGTATGCCGCTGGTGCACTCTCCGAGAGTGCAGCCGAGGCCGTGCGTGCGCACCTGGCGAGCGGGTGCAAGGAGTGCCTGGACGACGTCTTCAGTCGCCCCGTTGGCCTGCAGCCCGAGCCGCCCCGCGCGGTGACGGAGCCCGCCGCGCTGCCGCCCACGCGTCGCGTCCGGCGCGGCCGTCGCTGGGGTCTCGTCGTGGCGGTCGTGCTCCTCGCCCTCGCGCTCGCGACGTTCACGGGCTGGACGATCTACGACCTGCGTGAGCGCGAGGCGGCGCACCATGCCGAGGCGGTTCGCCTGGCGGCCCGCGTCTCCGAGCTCGAGACGGCGCGCGCCGAGCTCAACACGACTCGCGCCGAGCTCAACACCCGGATCGAAGCGCTCGCGCACGACCGCGAGGCGGCGCGTGAGGAAGCCACGCGACAGGCCGAAGCGGTGCGCGCGACGGCGGAGGAGAACGCGAGCCTCACCGCGGAGCTCGAGGCCGCGCGCGCCCGCATCGCCACGCTCTCGCGGAGCGTGCAGCGTCGGGACACGGAGATCGCGCAGCTCCTGGGCGTCGGCGACGAGGAGCGCGCGGTGCGCGAGCTCGCCGCCACGCCGGGCGTCGAGCTCGTCCGGCTGCGGCCGATCCCTCCCGTCACCGACGCCGGAGGGCACCTCCTCTGGCATCCGGCGCGGAACACCATGATGCTCTATGCCTTCGACCTCCCGCCGCTCGCGGAGGGCGCTCGCTATCGCGTGCGCCTGCGTCTTGGCGATGGACGCGTGGAGGAAGGTCCCGTGTTCCGGCCAGGCCCCCGCGGTGACGTGGTGCTTCCGATCCGCGTGAACGGCGGTCCGGTGCCGCTGCGCGAGGTGCAGGTCGTGCGCGACGCGACGGCCGAGCCGGTGCTGGCGGGCCAGACGCGCTCTCTGCCGGCCAGCTGACGCTGGCCCCGAGCCGTCAGGGGGCCTTCAGCGCGCCGGTCGATCCGGTGCGGAACGCCTGGACGGCCATCGAGCACTGGTTCGGCGGACTGCCCGCCGCGCTGCCGACGAAGCCCACCGTCACGTCGAGGCTGCCCTGCTGCACGGTCGACATCTTCACGTGCTTCCCGTGGGTGCGGAACTTGACGCTCCCGTTCTTGGTGACCGTGATCGTCATGTCCTGGATTCCCTGCGCGCTCGGCACGCGGTTCTTCCGATCCCAGAAACGGAAGGCGCCGTGCCTGCGCATGAAGTCGGAGGCAGGCATCACGGCGCACAGGGAATCGCTGGTGGCGCCCGAGGGCTTGATCTGGAGGAATACGTTCTGCTGCAACGGGTTCACGCCTGACAGGCCCGACCGCGCGAGTAGGGAATGCAGGAGGAGCTTGCTGGTCGTGCCGCGCGGCTTGATGCGGCCCTTCGACACGCTCATCTCGAACTCCGCGACCCCGGAGCAGCAGGCAGGGTCCTCGAAGTCGGTGAGCCCGTTGTTGTTGTCGTCGATGCAGTTGCCGCAGATCTCCTGCGGCGTCGAAGTGGTGCACTCGCTGTCGTCGGTCCGCGTGCAGTTGTCGAGGCAACGGATGAAGGCGCCGCCGGCGCTGCTGCTGGTGAACGCGCCGCTGGCGCTGCTGCCACACGGGACGTCGCCGTCGCAGGCCTCGCCTGGATCGATGACGCCGTTGCCGCACACCGCGCACGGATCGGGCAGGATGCTGCAGCCACCGGTACCCGGCCCCTTGTTGGTGCCACCCGCGTCCTGGCACTCGATGGGCTTCAGGTCCTCGCAGACGATCTGGTTGCCGAAGGCCCCGCCCACCGACGAGGAGCGGACGCAGCACCGGATCTCCTGCCGCGGGCAGACGCAGCCGGACTGACAGGCGAGGTTCGCCCCACCCGGATTGATGGGAGGACAGGTGAGGCTTCCCGGAGGATCGCACTGCTCACCCGCCTCGCGCACCCCGTTGCCGCAGACGGGAGTGATGACGGTGGTCGTCGTGGTG
>DATILR010000026.1:0-3010 GCA_035476275.1 Binatus sp. (SeqCode)
CGACGCAGTCGACTGCCGACACGTGCGTGATCGTCGGATCGCCCGTGCTCGGCGCAGACGCCCAGCTCACCTTCACGAAGCCCAACGTCCGCGTGCGGGGCGCCCTGCACGCGATCTTCGTCGGGAGCTGCTCGGCGACTCCCGCGACGGCCTGCGTCGCCGATGCGGGGTGTTCGCCCGGGACCTGCGTCCGTCAAGCCGCCCTCGCCCTGCTCGTAGCGGGACGCTTCACCCTCGACGCCGGCGCGCAGGTGGACGCGGTGGGTCGTGTGGCGCCGGGCGACGTCACCGGTCCCCCCGGCGGCATGATCTCCGTGACTGCCCAGGACGTCGATCTGGCGGGGACGATCAGCGTCGCGGCGATCGGTCGCCCCGGCGTACCCGCCGGACGTGCGGGCGAGATCGTCGTGAACGCGACCGGAGCGGTGACCCTGGCCTCGACCGCCCAGGTCGACGCTTCGACGTCCGCGGGAGGGTGTGGCGGCTCGATCGACATCGGCATGAGCCCGCCGTTGCCCGCGACGCTCGACGTCGCCAAGGGAGCGACGTTGACCGTCGAGGGAGCCTCCCTGGGAGGGTCCATCGACGTCGCCGCCAGTGCCCGCGTCACGGTGGCAGGGGCGTTGCAGGCCTCGAACACGAGCGGGGATCACATGCGCCCCCGCTGCGACGCCGGGAAGGGGGGTGGGCGCATCGATCTCGCGGCGCCGACCGTCCAGCTCACCGGCATTGCCAGGGCCAGGGGCACCGAGGCGGCGGGCGGCTCGATCACCTTCGAGGGCGGGACCGAGGTCAGCATCGACTCGAGCGTCGCGATCACGTCGATCGACGTGTCCGGCGGCGACGTCGACGCCTTCACCCCGGGCGGGTTTCTCCTCCTGAGCGCCACGGGAGGGGACGTCTCGGTGCTTGGCCGGACCATCACCGCCGACGGCGAGAACGTCGGGCTGGGCTCCGATGGCGGTGCGTTCAAGATCCTCGCCACCGGCGTGTCGCGCTGTCAGGCGAACGGTGCTCCCTGCTCGGCCGACACCGGGTGCGCTCCGGGCGATAGCTGTCGTGAGACCGGCGGCGACATCGTCGTGCAGGCGCCGCTCTCCGCGGCCGGAGGTGGGCGCCGGGGGTTCGGGTGCGCGGGGTGCGAGATCCAGGGCACGGGCACCGTGCAGGTGAGCGGTGCCGTCGACGTGGGCGGCGGCAAGCAGGGGGGCGGAGACGGGGACCTGCTGATCGAGGGTGGTGGGGACCTGATGGTTGGCCCCGGCTCCATCCGTGCGGACGGGAGCAGCGGCGGGTCCATCAGCCTCATGGGAGGCGCGAGAGCGCGGGCCGGATCGGCAGGTGGTGGAACCCTCACCCTCGTCAAGGGAACGCAGGTCATTGCCGACGGATCGCCCTTCGGCGGGACCGTCACGATCGAGGGGTGCGACGTCGACCTGCAGTCGAGCGTCGGGGTCACGGTGGACGCCGGCGCACCCGGCGTGTTCGGGCATCTCGACGTGATCGCGCATCAGGGGCTCGAGGTGGATTCGCTCGCGAGCCTGTCGGCGCTGCCGGACGGCGAGGTGACCCTCTCGTATCGGAAGACCGCGATGGTCGCCCCGGATGCGGTCATCGCGCCCACGTCTTTGCTCCAGATGGACCCCACCCTTGCCCCGTGCCCGGTCTGTGGAGACGGCGTGGCCGAGGGGCTGGAGGAGTGCGACGGTCCCGGTACGTGTCCCGCACCGGCGGAGTGTCTACCCGCGGGGTCCCCCGGACAGTGCACCTGCAGCCAGGCGTGCGGCAACGGGGCCCGGGATCCCGGCGAGCAGTGCGACGGCACGGATCTCGGGGGCGCGACCTGCGTCTCCCTCGGCTTTGCGGGTGGCGCCCTCAGCTGCGCTGCGGACTGCACGTTGGATACCGACGCGTGCACGGTAGGTGCCTGCGGCGACGGGATCGTGACCCCTGGCGAGGCGTGTGACCCCGGCGGCATCGGGGGCAGTCCTCCGAATCTAGGCGGCAAGACCTGCGAGGCGCTCGGGTTCCCGGCCGGCGGGAGCCTCACCTGCTCGCCGGACTGCAGCGCGGTGATCACCGGACCGCACTGCTCGCAGAGCGTCGCCATCCGCTGCCGGACCGCGGGCGACTGTCCCGCAGGGGAGGCGTGCGCGGCGGGCTGCGTGCAGTGCGGGAACGGCTTCGTCGATGCAGGCGAGGAATGCGACGACGGGGCGGCCAACGGCAATACCCCCGACCACTGCCGCGCGAACTGCCGGCTGCCGACCTGTGGTGACGCGATCGTCGATTCCGGCGAGACGTGCGACCGGGGAGGGGCCCGCTGCGTGGGCGGACTGAACAGCGGGGCCGCCTGCTGCACGCAGGCCGAGTGCCCGGGGGGCGAGTGCTCGGGCGGAGACTGCAGCGCCGACCGCAACGACGTGCCCGGCTGCTGCCGCTGCGATTGCACCGTCGCGTCGTGCAGCGCGCTCGACTGTGACGACGGCATGGCGTGCACCATCGACACGTGTCAGCCCCTGGCTGGATGTCGTCACTCCGCGGTCAGCTACGAGACGGTCGGCGACACGGTCGTGGAGGGGTTCACCCTACCGCTCTGCGTGGGCAAGCGGCTGCCCCCGGCCATCGGGGGCCTCCTCAACAAGGCCCGCGCGCAGATCCTGCGGGCGTCCAGCGCCCCGAACCCCGAGCGCAAGGGGCACCTAGTGAGGCGGGCGATGCAGCGGCTCCGCGCCGCGGGACGGAAGGTGCACAAGGTCCCGCCGCAGCGCCTTTCATCCGCCTGCGCGCAGAGTTTGGCCGACGTCATCGCGGACGCGCTCGCCCGTGCGGGCTGCCTGGTGAGCGGCAAGTAGGCAAGCCCGCGCTGCGGGGGTGGCGCGGACGCGGTGGATCGAACCGGCGACGCTAGGAAGCGGCGCGACGCAGCAGGAGTGGCCGCACCTGCTCCGCCACGGAGCCCGGACGCTCGCGTGCGCCGTTCACGAACAACGCGATCACGAACGAGAGG
>DATILR010000027.1:0-3099 GCA_035476275.1 Binatus sp. (SeqCode)
CCGGTTGACGGCGATCAGCGTCGCGCCGAGGAGCTCGACTACCGCGGAGAGCACACCCAGAAGGGTCGGAACGGGATCGCGGACGGCATCAGCGCGACGTACTGCTGCAGATTGGTGAAGTGGGTAACGCCCGAAAGGAAGAAGATCAGTGAGAACAGTCCGCGTCCCGCCGCGGCGATCGCGGGATGCAGGAGGATGACGTTGTCACGTTCGGGTGCTGGCATCGCGAGACCTCGCAGTTCCGTGCCGGGACATGCTCCGTCGGGAGGCGCCCGCCCCGCAGGCGGGGCAGGCATGCAGGTCCTCGACGATCCCGCCCAGCACGGGATCCGGCGGTCCATCGTCGGAGCCCGTGGGATGGATCAACTTCTCGGCATGGTGGTTCATCTCGTGCCCGCACCTCGGGCAGATCATCGGGCTCGGGTTCGGCGGCATGTCGGTTGCTCTCGTGCGTCACTCGAGCGCGATGTGCTCGCGGCCGTGGCGCAGCGTCCGCGCCATCCAGATGAGCTCCTTCAGGAATTTGTCGATCCGCCGGAGATAGGCCGGGTCCAGGAGCGACCCCGATTCGTCGAAGACGTCCTGCACCGCCGCGAAGTGGACGTCCCAGAAGATGGTGACGAGGCCCAGCTCGCGCAGCACGGGCAGGAGATCCTGGATACCGCGCGCCCCGCCGAACGGTCCCGCCGAGACGCCCACCACGCCGACCGCCTTGTGGATGTACTCCTTGAGGCAGCTGTCGAGGACGTGCTTCAGCATCCCCGAGTAGCCGTGGTTGTATTCCGGTGATACCACCACCAGGGCATCGGCGCCGTTCATCTGCGCCGCGAACGTCGGATCCTTGATGGCCTCGCCGGCGTCGTCGACGCGGAGGGGCAGGGCGGCGATGTCGATGAGCTCGGTCGTGACGCCGGAGCGCCGCGACAGCTCGGAGACCATGAGGCGCGCGACGTGCGCGCTCTGCCGTCCCTGCCGGACGGTTCCCAGGATCACCGGGATGGAGAGCGGCCGCATCTCTTCCATTCGAGGCGCCTCGTCACGGTCCTGGCATGGCACCGGCGCGCCGCGACGGTCAAGCGGCGATCTGGTGGGCGACCGCACCGCCGGAGGCGCTGCGGGTTGCCGGACGGACCGCGTTCCCGCCGGTGGCGATCAACACGCAGAGGAGACTGACGAGGCCGAGGGCGATAGGCAGCCCCGCGATGTCCGCGACGATCCCGATCACCGGCGGGCCGGCGAGGAAGCCGAGGTACCCGGTGGTCGCCACCGCGGCGAGCGCCGTCCCGGTCGGGATTCCCGGGGCCCGGCCGGCCGCGCTGAACAGGATGGGGATGACGTTCGCGATACCGAGCCCGACCATGCCGCAGCCGATCACGCCGGCCGCGGGAACGCCCACGAGCAGGGCGAGGGTGAGCCCGAGCGCTGCAGTGCTGCCCGAGACGCGGAGGACGCCGGCGAGACCGCCAGCCGGGAGCGCATGGGGCGTCAGGCGGGCCGCGCCGCGCGGTGGTGAGATGGCTCGCGGTCTACCTGGCCCATGAACTCCCGCTCGAGGAGCGTTCTCAGCGCCTGCCGGGCACGATGGAGGCGCGTCTTCACCGCGTTCGGCGTGACGCCGAGGAGCGATGCCACCTCGTCCGTGTCGAGCTCTTCGATGTCACGCAGGAGGAGCACGCTGCGGTAGTTCGCCGGCAGGCGGTCGATGGCGTTCCGGACCATCGTGCGCGTCTCCCGGCGCTCGAGCAGGACGTCGCTCGACGTGTCCCAGGCCGACGCCGGCTCGGCCCAGTACCCGTCCTCGTCGAAGCGCGGGAGCAGGTCCTCGATCGATTCCTCGCGCCGTCGGCGCCGGCTGCGGAGCTTCATGAGCGCGGCGTTGAGGACGATGCGATGGAGCCAGGTGGACAGGCGGGCCGCGCCGGCGAAGGTGTCGATGGCGCGAAAGGCGGCGAGGAAGGCTTCCTGGACCGCGTCGCGTGCGTCATCCTCCGTGCCGAGCAGCCGCCGCGCGGCCGCGAGCATGCGGCCGCCGTACTGCCGGACGAGCGTCTCGAACGCGTCCTGGTCCCCGGCACGGAGCCGCTCGACGAGCACGCCGTCGCCGTCGGACGGCGGAGTCGGCTGCGAGGGTGATTGGTGGCGCTCCCGCAGGAGCTCCGTGAGGAAACCGGAGCAGCCCCCGAGGCGCGCCCCTCGCCGCGAGAGATCGCGGAGGAGGGAGACGCCCGAGGGATCGACGAACTGGAGGCCGGAGACGTCGAGCTGGAGCGCCCCCCGCTCGGTGAGGATTGTTTCGCACGCCATTCGCAGTTCCTCCGTGCTTTGTTGCGTCAGACGACCCTCGACTCGAAGGGTGTCGCCCGCCAGGATCCTCGTGACCCGCATCATCGTGGTGGCCTGCAATCGCAAGCGCTGTGCCGATGGACGTGGGGCTCACCACCAGGGTCAAAAACCGAGATCAGACGCGGACTTGTAGCCGCCACGCTCGTCTGGCCAGAACCACGAAGCTGCCGCGACATTTCGAGGATCCACGAGACTTCACGACCCTCGACGTGGACGGGAGCGGCGCGCCTCTGCTAGCAGTGGCCTCCTCGAGTCGGCCGCGTTCACGAAGCGACACATGCGCAATCGGTCCCCAGGCGGGACGGCAGTCGACGATCTCGCTCCGCTCCCCGACGAAGCCGGTGCTTCCGGCGCGCTCACCCGCGACGACGACGCCGACGTCCTGCGCCGCCTCGTCGAGGGGACCGTGCGGTCGACCGGCGAGGCGTTCTTCCAGTCGCTGGTGCGCAACCTGAGCCTGGCCATCGGCACGGCGTACTGCTTCGTGGCCGAGTTCACCGGCGTCGAGGCCCGCGTTCGAACCCTGGCCTTCTGGGGCAGGGGACGGCTTCTCGACAACGTCGAGTACGACCTGCCCGGCACGCCCTGCGAGGACGTGGTCCGGGGCGCCCTGTGCCATCACCCGTCCGGCGTCCAGCAGAAGTTCCCCCGGGATCTCGCGTTGCAGGAGTTGGGGGTCGAGAGCTATCTCGGCGTGCCGCTGCAGGACGGAAGCGGCCGCGTGCTCGGTCACCTGGCGGTGCTCGATACGGATGT
>DATILR010000028.1:0-8279 GCA_035476275.1 Binatus sp. (SeqCode)
CGCGTCTTGCCGGGACGCACGATACTGAACTCGGTCTCCCAGTAGCGGAGGACGTACGGCTTGACGCCCACCAGCTTCGCCACCTCGCCGATCTTGAAGTAGAGCCGGTCGGGAACCTCGACGGGGTCGGACGGCTTGCCCCGCACGCTCACGCTTCCTCGCCGGCCACCGAGACGTGGCTGTCCCCGTTCATGGTCTTCTTCAGCACCTGGCTCGCCTTGAAGGTGAGCACCCGTCGCCCGGAGATGATGATCTCCTCGCCCGTCTGGGGATTCCGCCCCTTGCGCGGGCGCTTCTCGTTCACGGTGAAGTTCCCGAAGCCGGAGATCTTGACCTTCTCGCCCTGCTCCAGGCGTCGCTTGACGAGCTCGAAGATCGACTCGACGATCTCGGTCGCCTCCTTCTTGGAGAATCCCACCTTCTCGTAGATGCGCTCGACGATGTCGGCCTTGGTCATGGTCATCGGCACCGGCGCCTCATCGTCGGAGCTCCAGCTGGAAGCGGCTGCTCAGCCGCTCGAGCACGGCGGCGTGCCGGGCATTGACCTCGTCGTCGGTAAGGGTGCGGTCCGGAGCGCGGTAAGCGATGGTGTAGGCCAGGCTCTTCTTGCCGCTCGGCACCGGCGTCCCACGATAGCAATCGAACAGCCGCACCGATTCGATGTCGACGTCACGGAGCGCGCGCACTTCCTCGATGATCTCCCCGGCCCGAAAGCCTTCGTCGACGATCACGGCGATGTCACGGGTAACGGCAGGAAAACGCGGTAACGGCCTCGGCGCGACGCGGCGCGGAACATAGTGAGCGAGCCGCGCCAAGTCAAGCTCGGCGAGCCATACTTCCCCCGCGATATCGCAGACCTGCACGATCTCGGGGTGCAGCGCCCCGACCACGCCGACCGCCTCGCCGTCGAGCGCGACCAGCGCCGATTTCCCCGGGTGGAGGAAGCCGACCTCACCCACCGGCTGCCACGCGACGCGCTCGTCGCCCAGACCGAGCGTCGCGAGGAGGTTGATGACGATCCCCTTGAGATGCAGGAAGTCGACCGGCGGCCCGCTGCGCTCGGCGCCGCACGGCGGCCACAGGCCGTAGAGGAGGATGGCGATGGCCTGCGGCTCGCACGCGCGTCCCTCGGCATCGCGGCCGTAGCCCTTGCCGAGCTCGAAGGCCCCGACGAACTCCGCCCCGCGGTCGAGGTTCAGGCGAAGCGCGCGCAGGAGGCCCGCGAGCGGCGAGCGCCGCAGCGCGCTGCTCTCCGAGGAGAGCGGGTTCCGGAGCGCAATCGGGGCGAGCGCCCGCCCGACGAAGCCGGGCAGCCGCTCGTTCGTCACCTCGTCGGTGAGGCTCACGGTCACCATCTCGGCGAGCCCCTCGCCCGCCAGGACCGTCCGCACGCGCTGGACGAAGCTCCGGGTCGGCGTGTCGGCGCCGTGCGTGATGGGCGCTTCGGGGAGCGTGGTCGGGATGGTTTCGTAGCCGCCGACGCGCGCGATCTCCTCGATCAGGTCCTCCTCCTGGCGGAGGTCACCCCGGTACGACGGAGGCGTCACGGAGATCGCTCTCCCGTCTCCGTGGCACCGCGCGCCGAGCGCGCGCAGACGCCGCGTGATCTCGCCACGCGTGAGCGGCATGCCGAGGATCGAGACCGCCCGCCGCGGCCGCAGGAAGATGGTCGGCGGCGCGAGGTCGGCGAGCCCCGCCGCCGCTTCGACCACCCCGGGCGCGATCCGCCCGCCCGCCAGGCGCACGATCAGCCCCGCCACCGCGTCGAGCGCGTCCGGGGTCGCGGCGGGGTCGACCCGCCGCTCGAAGCGATACGCGGCCTGCGAGGCGAGCCCCAGGCGCCGGCTGGTTCGGCGTACCGCCGAGGGAGCAAACACGGCACTCTCGAGGAGGAGGACGCGGGTATCGGACGTGACCTCCGAGTGGCCGCCACCCATGACGCCGGCGATCGCCACCGGCCCGCGCGCGTCGGCGATCACCAGATCGGCGGTCTCGAGCGAGCGCTCGACCCCGTCGAGCGTCACGATCCGCTCCCCCGCCACCGCGCGCCGGACGATGATCTCGCCGCTCAGGCGCTCGCCGTCGAAGGCGTGCAGCGGTTGCCCGCACTCGAGCATGACGTAGTTGGTGGCGTCGACGACCGCGCCGACCGCCCGCATCCCCGCGCGGTTGAGCCGCAGCCGGAGCCAGAGCGGCGAGGTCACCGGGCGGACGCCGCGTACCAGGCGCGCGTCGTAGCGCGGGCAGAGGTCCGGGGCGTCGACTCGCACGCGGAGCTGCTCGGCCGCCGGCGTCCCCGCCTCGCGTAGCCGTACGCGCCGCTGTCGCAGCCGGCAGCCGGTGAGCGCCGCGACTTCACGGGCAACCCCCAGCATCGACAGGCAGTCGCCGCGGTTGGGCGTCACCTCGACCTCGAGCACGACGTCGGCGATGCCGGGGAGCTCGACCAGGGGCCGGCCGGGGACGGCGTCGTCGGGCAGGACGCACACCCGGCTCGCATCGTCGCTCAGGCCGAGCTCCGCCTCCGAGCAGAGCGCCCCCGCCGAGCGGACACCGCGGAGCTCGACCGCCTGCACCTCCTCGCCACGGGGAAGGCGCGCACCGGGGAGCGCGATCGGCACGAGCTGCCCCGCGGCGAGCCCGGGCGCCCCCGAGACCACGGACGCAGGCTCCGCGCTCGCGACGTCGACCCGGCAGACCTGAAGGCGATCGGCATCCGGGTGCGGCTCGACGGCGAGCAGGCGTCCGACCCGGATGCGCGGGTCGAGCTGGCCGACTGCGCTGATGCCCTCCACCGGGAACCCCGCCATGGTGAGACGCTCGGCGAGATCGGTCGCCGATCCGCTCCACGAGACGAACTCGGTCAGCCAGGACAGCGGAACACGCATGGATGACCGCTACGAGGGATACTGGCCGAGGAAGCGGAGGTCGTTCTCGAAGAAGAGGCGGAGGTCGTCCAGGTCGTTCTTGAGGAGCGCCAGCCGATCGATGCCCATGCCGAAGGCGAAGCCCTGCACGACCTCCGGATCATAGCCGACGGCGCGCAGCACGTTCGGGTGGATCATCCCCGAGCCCAGGACCTCGAGCCAGCCGCCGCCGCGACACACGCGGCAGCCCGGTGTCGGCCGGCCGGCCGCCGCGCATGCGGTACAGGCAATATCGACCTCGGCGCTCGGCTCGGTGAACGGGAAGAAGCTCGGGCGGAAGCGGACGCCGGTCTCGGGGCCGAAGAGCCGGCGGAGGAAGTGCACCAGCACCCCCTTCAGATCGGCGAAGGTCACCCGCTCGTCCACCATGAACCCTTCCACCTGATGGAACATGGGGGAATGCGTGGCGTCGGGTTCGTCGCGGCGATAGCACGCCCCCGGTACGACGACGCGGAGCGGGGGCTGCTGGGCACGCATGACGCGGATCTGGACCGGCGAGGTGTGGGTCCGCAGGAGGGCATCGTCGGCCAGGTCGAGGAAGAGAGTGTCCTGCGTGTCGCGGGCGGGATGATCGGGGGGAAAGTTGAGCGCCCCGAAGTTGTGGAAGTCGTCCTCGATCTCCGGCCCCTCGGCGACGCTGAACCCCATGGCCACGAAGATTCCGACGATCTCGCGCTCGACGGCGCGCAGCGGGTGGATGTGTCCGCGCGGGCGGGCACGACCGGGGAGCGTCACGTCGATGCGTTCCTCGGCGAGCGAGCGGCGGAGGCGGTCGGATTCCAGCTCGTTCGCCTTCTCGGCGATGCGCGCCAGGACCTCGTCCTTGATCTGGTTGGCCAGCGCGCCGATCGCGGGACGCTCCTCGGCCGGAAGGCCCCCGAGGCCGCGGAGGATGGTGTTCAGCGACCCCTTCTTCCCGAGGTAGCGAACCCGGACCGCCTCGAGCTCGGTCTCGGCCGCGCACGCCGCGATGTCGGCGAGGGCGTGCTCTCTCAGCGCGGCGAGCTCGGCGCGCACCCCCGGCGCCGCTAGGACGCGCTCGCCGCGGCCGTGTGGGCCCGAGCGAGCCCCGCGATCTCGGCGAAGGCGCGCGGGTCGTCCACCGCCAGCAGCGCGAGCATCTTCCGGTCGACCTCGACGGCCGCAGCGCGGAGCCCGGCGACGAGCCGGCTGTACGACAGGCCGTGTGGTCGGGCCGCGGCGTTGATGCGGGCGATCCACAGGGCGCGGAAGTCCCGTTTCCGCCGCTTGCGGTCGCGGTAGGCGTAGGTGAGCCCGCGCTCCACGGTCTCGCGGGCCTGGCGGTAGGTCTTGCGACGGCCACCGACGAAGCCCTTCGCCTGCTTCAGCGTCTTCTTGTGGCGGCGGCGGGTCTTCGGCCCGCCTTTTGCGCGTGGCATGGACGGGTCTCCTAGAGATAGGGGAGAAGGCGCTTGATCGCCTTCTCGTTCGTCTTGTCAACGATCGCGGACTTACGAAGCCGTCGCTTCTGCTTCCGCGTCTTGGTCGACAGGATGTGCCGCAGGTAACCGTGCCGGCGCTTCACCTTGCCCTTGGCGGTCATCTTGAAGCGTTTGGCCGCACCGCGGCTGGTCTTCATCTTCGGCATTGCCTCTCGCCTCCTACCTACTTGGCGACCAGCATCATCGACATGCTCCGGCCCTCCAGGCGCGCGGACTGCTCCACGCTGGCAACGTCTGCCACCTTCCCGGCGATCTTGTCGAGCATGGCCCGCCCGAGCTCGGGATGGGTGATGGCGCGCCCCCGGAAGAAGACGCTCACCTTCACGCGATGGCCCTCGCCGAGGAACTTGCGGATGTGGCCCACCTTGAAGTCGACGTCGTGCACGCTGGTGCCCGAGCCGACCTTCACCTCCTTCACGCCTGCGGGTCCACCCTTCTTGCGCGACTCCTGGGCCTTCTTCTTCTGCGTGTAGCGGAACTTGCCGTAGTCCATGATCCGGCAGACCGGCGGGTTCGCCGCCGCCGCGACCTCCACCAGATCGAGGTCGGCTTGCTGTGCGAGGCGCAGCGCGTCCTCCGAGGCCATCACGCCGAGCTGCGCGCCATCGGCGCCGATCACCCGCAGCTGGCGGGCGCGGATCTGCCCGTTCACCCTGACCTTGTCTTCGACCTTGGCTATGACGCACCTCCTGGCATGCGCGCCTCGGCGACGGTGCGGGCGATGAAGTCGTCGAGCGGGAGTGCCGCCTCGGCCGCACCTTCCCGCCGCGGGGCGACGGCCCCCGCCGCCGCCTCCCGCTCGCCCACCACGGCGATGACCGGGATCTTCTCCAGCTGGGCTTCGCGCACCTTGTAGCCGAGCTTCTCGCCCCGCAGGTCGGCCTCCGCGCGGAGGCCCGCCGCACGGCACGCGTCCACCGCGCGGGCGGCATAGTCGGCGACCTTCTCGCTGATCGGCAGCAGGCGGACCTGCACCGGCGCCAGCCAGAGCGGCAGCTTGCCGGCGGTCTGCTCGAGGAGGATGGCGATGAAGCGCTCGAGCGAGCCGAGCACGGCGCGATGAATCATGACGGGGGTGGCGGTGGTGCCCTCGGGTGTCACGTAGCCGAGCTCGAAGCGCTCCGGCATGGCGCAGTCGATCTGCACGGTGGCGAGCGTCCACGACCGCTCGAGCACGTCCCGGAAGTCGAAGCCGATCTTGGGCCCGTAGAAGGCACCCTGGCCGGCGAGGACGGTCACCGCGAAGCCGGTCCGCTCGAGGGCGCGGCGGAGCGCCGCCTCGGCCGTGTCCCAGCGCTCGACCGCGCCGAGGAACTTCTCCGGCCGCGTCTGCAGGGTCACCTCGATGCGATCGAAGCCGAAGGCCGCGTAGACCTCGCGGGTCATGGCGACGAAGCGCTCGATCTCGTCGTCGAGCTGGTCGGGCGTACAGAAGATGTGGGCGTCGTCCTGCGCCATGGAGCGGACGCGGACCAGGCCGGCGAGCGTCCCCGAGGCCTCGAAGCGATGCAGGCGGCTGAAGTCCGCATACCGGATCGGCAGGTCGCGGTAGGAGTGCTTGCGGGTGGCGAAGAGGTAGCAGTGACCGGGGCAGTTCATCGGCTTGACCCCGTACTCCTCCTCCTCGACCGCGATCAGGAACATGTCCTCACGGAAGAGGTCGTAGTGCCCCGACTGCTTGTAGAGCTCGGTCTTGTAGATGAGGGGCGTGATGACCTCGGTGTACCCGTAGCGCGCGTAGAGGCTCCGGATGTACTGCACCAGCGTGTTGTAGACCAGCGCGCCCTTGGGATGGAAAAAGGGCGAACCGGGAGCGATCGGGTGAAGCGAGAAGAGATCGAGCGCCTGGCCGAGCCGGCGATGATCGCGCTGCTTCGCTTCCTCCAGCCGCGCGAGGTACGCCTCGAGGTCCTCCTTCCGCGCCCATGCCGTCCCGTAGATGCGCTGGAGCTGCTCGTTCCGCGCGTCCCCGCGCCAGTAGGCGCCGGCGACGCTGGTCAGGCGGAAGGCCGCCAGGTGCCCGGTCGAGGGGACGTGCGGGCCGCGACAGAGGTCGACGAACTCACCCTGCTGGTAGAGCGAGACCCGGTCGTCGGGGAGGTCCTCGATGATCTCGACCTTGTAGTGCTCCCCCATGGCGCGGAAGCGCCGGATCGCCTCGGCCCGCGGCACTTCTTCCCGTGCCACGGCGAGGTCCTCGCGCACGATCGCGCGCATGGTCTCCTCGATACGCGCGAGGTCCTCGGGCGTGAAGCCCTCCGGACGGCGGAAGTCGTAGTAGAAGCCGTTCTCGATGACCGGGCCGATCGTGATCTCGACCTGCGGGAAGAGCCGCTTCACGGCCTGGGCCATGAGATGCGCCGTCGAGTGTCGCAGGACGGAGAGTCCCTCGGGGGACTCCGGCGCGACCGGTGCCAGCCGGCAGTCGGCGAAGAGCGGCCGGGCGAGATCGATGACCGCCGGCTCGCTGCCGTCGGTGCGAGCCGCGATGGCCCGCTTGAGCGCGCGCTGGAGCGCCCCGTTGCGGGCGGCATGCGCGCGCAGCGCCTCCGCCGCCGACGTGCCCGCAGGAAAGCGCTCCGTGGCGCCGTCCTCGAACGTCACGCTGATCTCTGCCATCCGGATCAGAGGGGGACGACGAGCCTCAGGGCGGGCCGCAACGAGGTGATAGGCACGGGCGGGATTGAACCGCCGGCCTCTTCCGTGTCAAGGAAGCGCTCTCCCACTGAGCTACGTGCCTACGTTCCTTCGCAGAAGCGGTCTCGCTACCAATCCCCTGCCGAGCTGTCAAGGCAAGCGGAGCGCGCGCACCGGCGCTTGAGGTGACCGAGCCCGACCGGTACAGTGTCGGGGTCGTGTCGCGGGAGGCGCTGTTCGCCGCGTTCTTCTTCGCCGTCTTCCTCTTCCTCCTCTATCAGCTCTATCTCTTCGTGGCCGCCTTCTTCGCGCCCCTGGTCTGGGCCGCGATCCTGGCGCTGACCTTCTATCCCCTCACCGCCCGGCTGGTGCAGGCCTTCCGGGGTCGGCGCTCGCTGGCGGCGTTCACGCTCGTGCTCGCCGTGACGGTGCTCGCGATCATCCCGTCCTTCTTCCTCGGCTCGCTCCTCGTGAACCAGGCAACCGCCGCCTATGGCCGCGTGCAGCAGGCCGTCCAGCAGGGAGACGCCACCCCGCTGGTCGACCAGCTCCGCGCCTCCCGGCTGGGCGGCCTCTGGGTCCGCATCGAGCCGCTCGCCGCCCAGCTCTCGATCGACGTCTCCGACCTCGTGCTGCGCGCGACCGACTGGGTCTCGGATCAGATCGTCGAGCAGGCCACCAACCTCGCCCGGAACGTGCTCGTCTCCGCGCTGAACTTCCTCATCATGCTGGTCGCGCTCTTCTTCTTCTTCCGCGACGGCGAAGCGCTCGCCGCCCGGCTGCGCGACCTCCTCCCCATGGAGCGCGAGCACAAGGACGCGATCTTCACACGGCTCTACACCACTCTCACTGCCGTCGTGCAGAGCATGATCATCACCTCCGCCACCCAGGGCGTGCTCGCCGGACTCGGCTACTGGCTGATCGCCGACCTCTCCTTCCCCACCTTCCTCGGCTTCCTGACCGGTCTCGCCTCGTTCCTCCCCCTGGCCGGACCCGCCTTCGTGTGGGGTGGGACCGCGGTCTACCTGGCAGCAACGGAGCACGTCGGACGCGCGGTCGGGCTCGTGCTGTGGGGTGCACTCGCCGTCAGCTCGGCCGACAACTGGATCAAGCCGCTCTTCATCGGCGGGCGGGCGAGGCTCCCGACCTTCCCCCTCCTGATCGCGATCCTCGGGGGGCTCAAGATCTACGGATTCCTCGGCGTGTTTCTCGGCCCGGTGATCCTCGCGATCCTCTTCACGTTCATCGAGAT
>DATILR010000029.1:0-1721 GCA_035476275.1 Binatus sp. (SeqCode)
GACCCGACCGGCGTTTGACAGGCGCACCCTTCGGGTGGTGCCACTGCGCGGCGGCAGACCAGCAATGACGCGAGCACGGCGCGCCCGATCGCCTCTCGGCCGATGAGCCGGACCCTGCGACCCTACGGCCTCGCGGTCGGCAGCGTGGCGATGGCCCTCGCAGCTGCGCTGATAGTGCAGGGGAGTACGAGGTTCGCGACGTTGCCGTTGCCCTCCATCTTCCTCTTCGCCGTCGCGCTCACCGCATGGAACGGCAGCCGGGGGGCCGCCTTGCTCTCGATCGCGATGTCAGCGCTCTGCCTC
This sequence comes from Binatus sp. (SeqCode), assembly GCA_035476275.1. Taxonomy (GTDB): domain Bacteria; phylum Desulfobacterota; class Binatia; order DP-6; family DP-6; genus DP-23. Next base: position 304 of record DATILR010000029.1, read on the forward strand.
GACTACTTCTTCCTGCCGCCCCTCTACAGCTTCCGGATCACGCTCGACGATGTGCCCGTGGTGCTCGTGCTCGTGGTGCTCGGGGGGGTGATCACACGTTTCAGCGACGTTCGGCGCCGCATCGAGGGGGACCTCCGTCACGCCCGCGACGCGCTGCAGGCGGAAGTCGTCGCCCGCACGGAGCAGGCCAGCCTGCTGGATCTGACGCACGACACGATCTTCGTTCGCGACATGAACGACGTGATCACCTACTGGAACCGCGGTGCGCAGGAGCTCTATGGCTGGTCGCCGAAGGAAGCCACGGGGCAACGCGCCCAAGAGCTGCTCCGGACGACGTTCCCCATCCCCGTCGGCGAGATCAGAGCAGAACTGCTCGAGACGGGACGCTGGGAGGGGGAGCTCACGAACACGACCGCCAGCGGTACCCTGGTCGTCGTGGCGAGCCGCTGCTCGCTCCGCCGCGATCAGCACGGTCATCCCGTCGCCGTCATGGAGACCAACAACGACATCACGGAGCGCAAGCGCTGGGAGGCCCACATTCGTGGCCTCAATCAGGAGCTCGCCAAGCGGTCGACGGAGCTCGAGGCTTCGAACAAGGAACTGGAGGCGTTCGCCTACTCGGTTTCCCACGATCTGCGGGCGCCACTCCGTCACGTGGCCGGCTATGCGGAGCTGCTCCAGAAGACGGCGGGGGCCGCGCTCGACGCGAAGAGCCTGCGATTCATGGCCATGATCCTCGAGGCGGCGAAACGTATGGGCGATCTCATCGACGACCTTCTCGCCTTCTCGCGGATCGGGCGGGCAGAGACCCAATGGACGCACGTCGACATGAACCAGCTCGTTGCGGACGTCGTCGCCGAGCTCCGGCGGGAGACGGCGGGACGCGATATCGCCTGGAGCGTGGGGAGCGTTCCCGCCTGCGACGGCGACCGCTCGATGCTCCGTCTCGTGCTCGTCAACTTGCTGTCCAACGCGGTCAAGTTCACGTGTGGGCGACCGCGAGCGGTCATCGAGATTGGGTCCACCGGTGCCGGCGACGGGGAGGTGGTCGTGTTCGTTCGCGATAACGGCGCGGGGTTCGACATGCGATACGTCCACAAGCTGTTCGGGGTGTTCCAGCGGCTCCATCGGGCCGACGCGTTCGAGGGGACCGGCATCGGGCTTGCCACGGTGCAGCGCATCATCCATCGTCACGGTGGAACCGTCCGGGCGGAGGGCGCCGTCGACCAGGGAGCGACCTTCACGTTCTCCCTCCCTAAGCGTGTGACACTTGAAGGAGGCGCATGGCGAGCATCGGCCGCATCCTGATGGTCGAGGACGACCCCAAGGACGTCGACCTGACGCTGACCGCTCTCGAGGACTACCACCTCGCCAACGAGGTCGTGGTTGCCGGCGACGGCGAGGAAGCGCTCGACTTT
>DATILR010000030.1:0-9818 GCA_035476275.1 Binatus sp. (SeqCode)
TCGACCCCGACCACCTGCCCTTCGACCTCGCTGGCGAGATCGGCCTGCGCGTTCGCCGCCAGCGTGCCGACCACGGACACCGTCCGCTCGACCGAGCGCGTCGCCACGTTGGCAACCGTGATCGTCACGGTCTCGACCCGCCCCTCGCCCGCCGGTGCCTCGGCGCGCGAGCGCTGATCGCAGGCCGCAGCCAGCGCGACCAGGACGAGTAACCCGCCGAGCCTCACGCCGCCCCCCGCTGCCGCGCCACCGGCCGCCCCCGTGCTGCGACGCCGTGGAGGTAGAGGTCGACCACCCGGTCGGCAACGCTCTCCACGCGATCGTGCGGCGCGTGCTCGAGGATCGCCGCGCGCGCCAGTCCGAGCAGGAAGGCCGCGGTCAGGTGGCGCTCGGCCGGGCCGCCTCCGAGCCGATGCCGGGCGAGCACGCGCTCGAGGGCGTCGAGCACCCGCCGCCGGCGCTCCGTCGCGCGGCGCGTCGTCCGCCGCTCGTAGCGTTGCACGAGCGTCAATAGATGATGGCGGCGCCAGAAGAAGCGCAGGACGGAGAGGACGATGCGGCGCAGCAGCGCTTCTGCCGGCGCCTCGGCGTCGGCCGCCCGCTCGACCTCCGCCGCGAGCCGCTCGAGACTCCCCTCGAGCGCCGCCCGGTGCAGGTCGTCCTTGGTCGGGAAGTACAGGTACACGGTCCCCTTCCCCACCCCGGCGCGCGACGCCACCTCGCTCACCAGGACGCGGTGGAAGTCCCGCTCCGCGAACACGGTGGTCGCGGCGCTGAGGATGCGCTGTCGCTTGTCGTCGTCGCGCGCCATAACGGGAACCGGGGTCCGCCAGAACTGACCGGTCAGTTCTATCGGGTCGGGCCGGCCAAGAAAAGGGGGCGTTGCTACGTCGTCGCCTCCACGCTCGTCGGCGCGCGCAGCCGGCGCAGGCGGCGGCCGAGCCAGACCGCGGCGCCGAGCGTGACGCTGCCCGAGACGAGCGCCGCCGTCGGCGCCCCTGCCCGCTCGGCGAGCGCGCCGAGCAACAGGCTCCCCGCCGGCGCCGTGCCGATGAACATGACCGTGTGCAGCCCCATCATGCGGCCGCGGAAGCGGTCGTCGACGAGGAGCTGGAGGAGCGTGTTGGTGGTCGCGGTGTAGCGGATCATGCCGAAGCCGGCGAGCGCCTGGCAGACGAGCGCGACGACGAGCTGGCGGCTGGCGGCCAGACCGAGCACGCCGATCCCGAAGGCGGTGAGCCCGATGAGCAGATTCCGGCGGTGCTCGGCGCGCGAGTAGCGCCGCGACGCGAGCCGCAACGCGGACGCGAGCGATCCCACGCCTGCGGCCGCCAGGAGCAGGCCGTAGCCCCGCGCGTCGGTGGCGAAAACCTGGCGCGCGAAGACCGGCATCAGGACCTGGTACTGGAGCCCGAAGCCACCGACGATCCCGAGCAGGAGGAGGAGGTTCCGCAGCGCGGGCTCTCCCCAGACGTAACGCCACCCGGAGCGCAGCCCACTCACCAGCGGAGCGGTGTGGCGCGGCGCGTGCGCGGCGGCGGGAAGTCGCATGCACAGGAGCGCGACCAGGACCGCCACGTAGCTCGCGGCATTGCTGAAGTAGCACGCCGCCTCGCCGACCGCACCGAGGAGACTCCCCGCAACCGCCGGGCCGATCACCCGCGCAGCGTTGAAGATGGAGGAGTTGAGCGCGATGGCGCTCGGCAGATCCTCCGGCCCGACCATCTGGACGATGAAGGCCTGGCGGGCGGGGACGTCGAAGGCACTCGCCAGCCCCACGCCGGCCGCGAAGACCATGAGGAGATGAACCGTGATGCGGTGCGCGGCGATCAACGCCGCAACGCCGAGCGCGAGCAGCATGAGGATCGTCTGCGTCGCGATCAGCAGACGGTGGCGGCTCACGCGGTCGACCAGCACCCCCGCGGCGGGCGCACAGCAGAGGATCGGCAGGTAGCCGCAGAACGCCACCAGCCCGACGGCGAATGCCGAGCCGGAGAGGCGGTAGACGAGCCATCCCTGCGCCACGCTCTGCATCCAGAAGCCGATCAGGGAGGTCCCCTGGCCGACGACGAAGAGCCGGAAGTTACGGTGGCGAAGCGCCGGAAAGCCCGCCTCGAGCCACGTCCGGCCGGCCGGGGCAGCCGGCGGTGGGGCGGCGAGCTGCCCTCCGTCCGGCCCCGGAAGCATGGGCTCGTTGTAGCTCAGCCCGCGCGCCAGGGCGCGGCCAGCGCCTCGAGATGCGCCGTCCGCGTGCCGAAGGCGTGCTCGAGCAGCCACGCCCGCTTGAGAAAGAGGTGCGCGTCCGCCTCCCACGTGAAGCCCATCCCGCCGTGGTTCTGCACGTTGTCGTGCCCGTTGGCGAGCGCGGCCGAGGTGGCGAGGACCTTCGCCTGCTGCGCGTGCCGCGGCGCCCCGGGCTCGAGGTCGCGCAGCGCCACCGCGGCGAAGGTCACGATCGAGCGGGCCACCTCGGTGCGCACCGCCATGTCCGCGCACCGGTGCTTCACGGCCTGGAAGGAGCCGATTGGCCGGCCGAACTGTTCGCGCGTCTTGGCATGGGCCACCGATGCTTCGAGCGTCCGCTCGGCGATGCCGAGCGCCTCGGCGGCGACCAGCACCAGCGCCGTCCGCCGGAGCGAGCTCGCCTCGGCGCCGAGTAGCTCGGCGGCGGCATCCGCGAAGCTCACGTCCGCCACCCGCCGGGTGGGATCGAGGCTCTCGCGGACCGCCACGCGGACGCCGCCCCCCCTCGCGAGCACCCAGCGGACGCGCCGTCCGCCCAGCACCAGGAAGACGTCGGCCACGTCCCCATCGGCCACGCCGCGCACCGTGCCGCTGGGACGGGTCGCGTCCCCGAGCTCGTCCGCCGGATCGTCGACCACCGCGACGCGCGTGCCGCCACCGACCGCCTTCGCAAGGTCCTCGCGGAGGGCCGGGACGGCAGCGAGCGCGTGGGTCGCGAGCACCGTCCCCAGCCAGGGACCCGCGGCGAGCGAACGTCCGAGCTCCACGAAGAGGATGGTCTCCTCGGGGAGCCCGTAGCCGGCCCCGCCGACGGCCTCCGGAAGCCCGAGGCCGAACCAGCCGAGCGTGGCTGCCTCGCGCCAGAGGCCCGGATCGGGAGCCAGCTCGGCACGCGCCCGGGGCGCGGGGATCCGATCGGCGAGCACGCTGCGGACCGCCTCCCGGATGCTCTCCTGCTCTGGGCTGAAGGTCAGGTCCATCGCTCAGCGCGGCAACCCGAGCATCCGCTCACCGATGATGTTCCGCTGGATGTCCTTGGTGCCGCCCCCGATCGTCTGCGAGAGGCCCCCGAGATAGGCATCCGCCCAGCGCGCGCCGGGTCCCTCCACGCGCCGCTCGACCGCTGCGGGACCGAGGATGTCGAGCGCGAGCAGATCGATCCGCTGCACCAGCTCCGAGAAGAAAAGCCGGATGACGGACGCCTCGGCACCCGGCACACCCGTCCGGACCGCGAGGCTCACGCTCCGGTAGGTCATGGCACGCATCGCATCCACCTCGGCGCGCGCAAGGGCGAGTCGGCGAGCCAGCTCGTCGTCGTCGATCGCCCGTCCGCCGCGGGGACCCGGCACGCTCCGCGCCAGCGCCGCCAGGTCCTCGACGCGGCGGGCGAGCCGGATCTGCTCGGAGAGAAACGCGGTACCGCGCTCGAAGCCGAGCGTGGCCATGGCGACGCGCCAGCCGTCGTTCAGGCGGCCGACGACGTTGCGCAGCGGGATGCGGACCCCCTCGTAGAACACCTCGCAGAAGTGCTGGTCCCCGGTGAGCGTCTTGATCGGCCGGATGTCGATCCCGGGGCTGTCCATCGCACAGATGACCCAGCTGATCCCGCGGTGGCGCGGCGCTTCGGGATCCGTCCGCACGAGCAGCTCCTGGAACTCGGCGACGTTACCGAAGCTGGTCCAGATCTTCTGGCCCGAGACGACGAGCTCCTCGCCCTCGATCACGGCGCGCGTCTGGAGGCTCGCCAGGTCGGAGCCCGCGTTCGGCTCCGAGAACCCCTGACACCAGACGACGTCGCCGCGGAGGATGCGGGGGAGATGGAACGCCTTCTGCTCCTCGCTCCCGCAGGCGATGAGCGTCGGACCGGCGTGGTTCAGGCCGACGAACGTGGTCGTCACCTCGGGCGCCCCGGCACGCGCATACTCCTCGTACCAGATCACCTGCTCCATGAGGCTGGCCCCGCGTCCGCCGTACTCGCGCGGCCAGGAGACGCCGGCCCAGCCGCCCTCGAACATGCGCCGCTGCCAGGCGAGATCGTAGTCGCGGAGCGCCGCCAGGTCGGCGCCGACGGGACGGCGGTCGCGCGGCACGTTGGCCTCGAGCCAGGCGCGCGCGTCGGTCCGGAACGCCTCTTCGGCAGCGCTGAAGCGGATCTCCACCGGGCCTCGGACGGACCGCCTATGACCTCGACGCCCCGCTCACCGCGGGCATCTCGGCCAGGACACGCGCCAGCTCCTCGGGATCGACCGGCTTCAGGAGGTGGACGTCGAAGCCCGCGGCGAGCGCGCGGCGGCGGTCCTCCGGCTGTCCGAACCCGCTGAGCGCCACGAGAAAGACCTCGCGACCCGCGGGAGCGGCCCGCAGCCGCTCGGCCACCTGGTAGCCGTCGAACCCGGGGAGGCCGATGTCGACGAGCGCGACTTCCGGGTGACCGAGGCGCGCCATCTCGAGGGCGACCGGCCCGTCCTCGGCCACCTCCACGCGGTGCCCCCATACCTCGAGCAACGCCCGCAGCGCATCGCGCATGTCGGCGCTGTCCTCGACCACCAGCACGTGGCGCGGATGTGCCGGCGCGGCGGCTCCGTCGCGTTCGTGCAGGGGCAGCACGGGGATGCCGGCCTTGCGCAGGGTGGGGAGCTGCACGACGAACTCGCTTCCCTGGTCGGACCCTGCGCTGTGGGCGGTGACGTCGCCCCCGTGGAGCTCGACGATGCCCCGGACCAGCGCCAGCCCGAGGCCGAGCCCACCCCCCGCGCGCCGTCGCGACGCGTTCACCTGCACGAACGGCTCGAAGATGTGCGGGAGCATCTCGGTGGGAATGCCGATCCCGCTGTCCGTCACGCGGATGATGGCGTCCGTCCCGCCGCGCTCGACCGCGACCGTGATGCGCCCCCGGGGCGGCGTGTACTTGACGGCATTGTCGAGGAGGTTGGTGACGACCTGCTCGAGCCGCGTCGGATCCCCCTCCACGACGAGCGGTTCGTCGGTGACGGAGAGCACCACCTCGCGCCGGCGCCCCGCCGCCCCCTCGTACGACTCGACGCATCGCCTGGCCAGCTCTCCCAGGTCCAGCGGGCGGCGTTCGAGAAGGATCTTCCCCGACACGACCCGCGAGACATCCAGGAGGTCATCGACCAGCGCCGACAGACGTCGGGTCTGTCGCTCGATGATCTCGCGCTGCTTGGCCTCCGGGCTGCCGCCGGCGCTCGACTCGGTGAGGACCCGAACGGCAGCGGTGATGGCGCCCATGGGATTGCGCAGCTCGTGGCCGAGCACGGCCAGGAACTCGGTCTTGCGCCGTGTCGCCTCCTCCGCCTCCTGGCGCGCCCCTCGCAGCGCGGCGCTGAGCGAGCTGATCAGGACGGCGGCAACCAGGAAGGTGAGCAGGTCGAGCCCCATGCTGACGCCGGTGATGGTCGGCATGGTCGGGGTGTCCACCAGGAGAAGGCGGGCCGCCCCCATGAGTGAGACCCCCGTCGCGACCAGGCCCGGTCCGAGACCGCCGTACCAGGCACTGACCATCACGGCTGCAAGGAAGATCTCGGGGAACGGGTCTGGCTCGACCAGCGGATCGAGCGCCAACGACACGAGGAGCGCCAGCAGCGCCGCCAGCACGGCGAGGCCGTACCTCAGTTGTGGCGACGGCCCCGGCCCCGTTGCCGTCTCTTCCCCGGTGTCCAGCGCGCCCATCAACAACCGCCACGAGGTGTGACGAGATGGTGGCTTAGCACGGAGCGGACGAGCTGCTCCAGCCCCTTGCGCGAGAAAAGCGCCACGCAACCTCCTGACGGGCTAGCCGGCCGCAGGTCGCGCAGCGTCCACGATCGCGCGGAAGACCGCTTCGGACCGGTCGAGGGTGTCCGCGGCGGTGAAATGCTCGCCGATCCGCCGCCGGGCGGCCGCGCCGAGCGCCGCACGCCGCGCAGGGTCGGCGGCGAGCCCTACGATCGCCTCGGCGAGCGCCCGCGGATCGGCCACCGGGACGAGAAGCCCGCTCACACCGTCTTCGATCGCCTCGTCGGCACCGATGGTCGTGGTCGAGATGACCGGGCGCCCCACTGCCATCCCTTCGAGCGTCGTCTGCGCCATCGCCTCGCGCCGTGAGCTCAGCACCACGATGTCCAGGGCCGCAAGCAGCTCGGGCACGTCGTCCCGCTGGCCGAGAAGCGTGACACTCCCGTCGAGCCCGGCGACCGCCTTGGCGACGGCCTCGGCGTCACGCCCGCCGCCGACGATGAAGAAGCGAGCGGACGGGCAGCGTGCCCGGACGAGTGGCACCGCGTCGAGCAGATCACCGATGCCCTTCTGCCACGCGAGCCGCCCGATCGTGCCGATCGCCACCTCGTGAGGACCGAGGCCGAGTGCCGTCCGGACGGCAGTCGCCTTCGATCGCGCCGCGTCGAAGCGGACCAGGTCGACGCCCTTCCAGAGAACGTAGAGCTTCCGTGAGGGGCCGAAGCCCGCGGAGACGTACCAGCGTTTCTGGCCATGCGCGACCACGATCCCCGCGGCCACATGACGCCAGGTGAAGCGGTCGATCCAGCGGGCGCGATCGAGCTCGTGCGTCGCGCCGAGAAAGAGCGCGACGTGGCTGCCGCCACTCATCGCCCGTCCCCACGCCGCCATGCGTGCGGCCTTCTTCGCCTTGGTGATCACGAGATCCGGACGTTCGCTCCGCATCGCCGCCCCTACGCGAAGGACGCGCGCCGCCCACGTCCCCCGGATGTCGTCGCGCACGCCGAGCCCGAGGCGGGCCGCATGCGCGAGCCAGGGACTGCCAGGCCGGCCGAGGAGCACGCACATGTGCCCCCGCTCCCCGAGCCCCCGGGCAGCGTCCATCATCCACCGTTCCACCCCGCCGTAGCTCGGGCTGCGGTTCGAGTTGATGAAGAGCACGCGCACGCGGCTGGCCGCATTGTCGACGGGGCGCCGTCGACGTCAAGCTGCCGAGGAGCGCAGCTGGCAACCGGGGTGGTTGACGCGAGCCCGGTCCACGATAGAAACGCGTCCTTGCGAGTCGCGACGGCGCTCTTCTGGGTCCTCATCCTGATCCTCGCTGGCTGTCATCGCCGCGAAGGGGTCCGCTCGCCGGTACGCCGCCTCCCCCCGCTCGGCCAGCGGCTGCTCGTCCTCGCCCCTCACCCGGACGACGAGGTGCTGGGTGCGGGGGGGCTGATGCTGGCTGGCCGCAGCGAAGGGGCGCGCATCGCGGTCGTCGTCCTCACGGACGGCGAGGCGGGAGGCCGCGCGTCACTGCGGGGAGACGATCTCGCTGCAACCCGCGAGGAGGAGACCCGCCGTGCGCTGGCACACCTCGGTCCGGAGCTGGCCGTGCGTTTCCTCGGCTACGCCGATGGCCGGCTCGGGTGGGCGTGGAGCGAGCACTGGACGGCCGTCCGCCGCGACGGCACGGAGGAGTCCGCCCAGACGATCGTGGACGACATCCGGGGTGCGCTTCGCGCCGCGGCCCCGTCGGCAGTTCTCCTGCCGATGCCGCTCGACGAGCACCCCGACCATCGCGCGCTCAATCGCCTGACACTACTTGCCTTGCTCGGCGAGTGGAGGGAGCGCGAAGACCCCGAGCTGCTCGCCTACCTCATCCACGCTGGTCACGACTGGCCACCGGGTGCCCCGTCCGACCCCTGCACGCAGCTTCTGTTCCCGTGGACCCGGCTGGTCCTGGACCGCGCGACCCAGGAGGAAAAGAGCGCATTGATCCGCGATTACGCCTCCCAGCTCGGCCGCCGCGACGCGATCCTCCGCTTTGCCCGCCCCGAGGAACCGTTCGTGCGCGGTCAGATCATCCGCGCCGATCGCCCCGTCGGACGGACCCACCCGGGGGTTGACCGCGTGCCGGAAGGCGTCGTCGTGCGCCTCCTCCGCACCCGGTGCGTCCTCGGCGCGGACCGGGAGGATCGCCTGCGGCTCAGGTTCTTCCGGGCCGGTTCCGTCGAAGAGCGCGTGATCGAACTCGGCTCCCCGCCCACCGCGATCGGCGGCCCAGCCGGCCATCCCCTGCAGCCCGCAGGCGACGTGCGCATCGCCGTGACGACGCGCGCCGTCCGTCTGGAGCTCGGCGGCGATTTGCCGGAGCTCGCCGGTGCCGTCCTCGAGGTCCTACCGGGAAACCGCCCGGGCGCGGTGGCGCCCGCCTGGCTTCTGATCTGGAATGCGAGGGCCTCGGCCCTCCCGCCTCCGTCGAGCTGATCGACTTCGCCGCGCGCCCCGCTGGGGAGCAAGGGCGGTTGACGCGACCGCACCGAGTCCACGATAGAAAGCCCGATGGCCGTGGGCCTCAAGCATCCGGAATGGCACGTCCCGCGGGGCGACGTCGTTCGCGACCTCATCCTCGGGATGTCGGACGGCCTCACCACCCCGTTCGCCCTCGCCGCCGGCCTGGTGGGCGCTTCGACGAGCAATCTCCTCGTCGTGATCGGAGGAGTCGCGGAGATCGCGGCCGGCGCGATCTCGATGGGCCTCGGCGGCTACATGGCCGCCCAGAGCCAGGCCGAGACGTACCGGAGCGAGCTCGCCCGGGAGATGCACGAGACCGAGGTGATGCCGGCGGAGGAGCGCGCCGAGGTCTGGCGCATCTTCCGCAAGTACGGTCTTCGCGGGCGCGCGCTCGAGCAGGCGACGAACGCCGTCACCGCCGAGCGGGACGCCTGGGTCCGATTCATGATGCGCGAGGAGCTCGGGCTCGAGGAGCCCGCCCCGCGCGCCGCGCTGTGGAGCGCGCTCCGCATCGCCGGCGGCTACGTCGGTGCCGGACTCATCCCGCTCGCGCCGTATTTCTTCCCGCTCTCGCTCGACATGGCGCTGCTCGCGTCGTGTCTCGTCACGGGCGCCGCGCTGGCCGCCTTCGGCGCCCTCAAGGGCCGCTACGTCGGCGCGGCCACCGCCCGCTCGGCCATCCAGATGCTCATCGTGGGCGGTGCCGCCGCGGCCCTCGCCTTCCTCGCCGGTCGTGTGCTCTCGCGACTCGCCACCTGAGCACGATTTTCGGTTTGACTGCCCGGGATGTCTGTAATACCAACCCCGTCGCCGCGCGGCCGCTTCGTCCCCGTCGTCTAGTCTGGCCTAGGACACCGGCCTTTCACGCCGGTAACGTGGGTTCGAATCCCGCCGGGGACACTCGCCCAGGTAGTTGAAATGCCGCCGCATTCAGCCCGACTGTAGGGTGGCGTCGCGGCTCTCTGCAACCGTCGGGGATACTCTGGGGGATACTCCGCGCGAGATCCGCTCGACGGCGGCGTGGAGGTGGTCGGCGCTGGCGTGGGCGTAGCGCATGGTCATGCGGTCGCTGGTGTGGGCAAGCAGGTCGCGGATCGTGCCGGTGTCGGCGCCGTTCATGCGGAGGCGCGTGGCGAACGTGTGCCGCAAGTCCTTCCAGCGGAGCCCGCGGATGCCGGCGCGCTTGAGCGCGGGGCGGAAGACGAGGCGGTCGTCGGCGCGGCCGTCGAGCGGGCCGGTGTCGGCGGCGTTCGGGAATACCCACTCGCTTCGACCGCGGGAGGGCAGCGCGCGGAGTGCGGCGAGGAGCTCGGTGTTGATCGGGACCTTCACGGGCACGG
>DATILR010000031.1:0-1524 GCA_035476275.1 Binatus sp. (SeqCode)
ACCCATCTGGTCGTCGGCGCTGACGCGTCGGCTCGCCTCGCCACGGCAGCCGCATGGCTCGAGGCGCATCCGCGGGACGCCGAGGTGCTCGTCGTGGGTCCCGGCTGGGAGATGTGTGACGATCTCGTGCGTGGGGCCGCCAGCGCGACGGGTGCACGCTTCGGAACGGTCCGTCTGACGCTCGATCGGCTCGCCGTCCGTCTCGCGACACCGGCGCTCGCACGGGACCGGCGAACGCCCGCCACCGCCCTCTCGCTGAGTGCGGTCGCCGCCCGTGCGGTCCATCTCGTCTCCGCCGAGGGCGGGCTCGCCTACTTCACTCCGGTCGGCGACCGGCCCGGCTTCCCGCTCGCCGTCGCCCGCACGCTTGCCGAGCTGCGCATGAACCGCATCGCTCCCGAGGCCCTCGCCGCCCTCGGCGCTCCGGGCCGTGATCTGGGGGTGCTCGCCGCACGCGTGGCGCGCGAGCTGGACGAGGCCGCGCTCGCGGACCGGTCGATCATCTTCGAGGCCGCCACCGTCGCGGCAGCGGCGGAGCCCCCGCCTCATCCGCTCGGCCTGCCGCTCCTGCTGCTCGACCTCCCGGTCACGACCACGTGGGAGGGAGCGTTGATCGCCGCCCTCGCCCGGCGTGCGCCTGCCGTGCTGGCCACCGTGCCGGGCGGCGACAACCACTCGCTCCGGCAGCTCGAGGTGGCCCTCGGCTGCACCGCCTCCCCGCTCGACCCGCCGCCACGGCAGCGTTCGCTCGACGCGCTCAAGATCCACCTCTTCGAGCCGGGCGTGCCGCCCCCGGCCGCGCTCGACGGGAGCGTCGCGCTCTACTCCTGGCCGGGCGAGGCCCGCGAGTGTGTCGAGATCGCCCGTGGGGTGCAGGTCGAGGCGGCGCGCGGCGTGGCGTTCGACCGGATGGCCATCCTCCTCCGCTCGCCGGGCGAGTACCGCCCGCACTTAGAGGAGGCGTTCCGCCGAGCCAGCATCCCGGTGTTCTTCGCGCGCGGCACGACGCGCCCCGATCCCTCCGGGCGAGCGCTGCTCGCGCTCCTCGCCTGCAAGACCGAGCGGCTGTCCGCCCGTCGCTTCGCCGAGTACGTGTCGCTCGCGCAGGTCCCGGACCCGGGCCCGGCCGAGGACGCCGACGCCCGTTGGGCCCCACCCGAGGACGACCTCCTGCCCCTACCGCCGGCGGCGGAGGAACGCACCGGGGACGAGCGCGGCGACGGTTCCACGCACGCACCCTGGCGCTGGGAGCGACTCCTCGTCGAAGCGTCGGTGATCGGCGGCAAGGAGCGCTGGGCGAAGCGGCTCGCCGGCCTCGAGGCGGGGCTCCGTCTGCGGCGGGAGAGCCTCGGCGACGAAGACGACGAGACGCGCGCCCGGGTCCTCGACGGCCAGATCGCCGACCTCGCCTACCTGCGGAGCTTCGCCCTGCCGCTCATCGACCGGCTCGACGCGCTCCCCCGGCAGGCACGCTGGGGCGAGTGGCTCGGCCATCTCCGTGCGCTCGCCACCGCGGCGCTCCGT
>DATILR010000032.1:0-10657 GCA_035476275.1 Binatus sp. (SeqCode)
TGAGCGCGCCGTCCGCGGCTTTGAGACGCGTGCTTTGCCCGATCGGTTTGTGTACTATGGCGCCAGGACAGCATGGGCTCCATTCCGCGGGCAGGTGAGCGAGCACGGCCAAGAGCCGCGTTCGCATCCTCCGGCCCTGCAGGGGGACTAAACGTTCATGTCCTACGGAGCCGGTGGTCTCGCTCATCGGACATCGGACTCCCGGCCTCGCGATGACGATCCTCATCCTGGTCGCCGCGCACTGGAGCCTCGCCGCCTTCGTCCAGTCGAGCTTCCATCATCGCTACGCCTCGCACCGCATGTTCACGCTGACCCCACGCGCCGAGCGCGTGTTCCATATGCTCGCGTTTCTCGTGCAGGGCCCCTCGTACCTCTCACCTCGTGCCTACGCGATCCTTCATCGCGAGCATCACGCGTACAGCGACCGGGCTGGCGATCCACACGCTCCGAAGTTCTTCTCCAACGTACTGACGATGATGTGGGCGACCGCACAACGCTACGGCGCTCATGTCGACCGCACGTCATCGCCTGAGCCGCGGTTCCTCGGTGGCTACCCCGAGTGGATCGCTCTCGACCGCTTCGCCTCTCGATGGCCGGTGCGCATCGGCTGGGGGATGGCGTATGCGCTCCTCTACCTCGGGATCGCGACGGCCTGGTGGCAGTTTCTGCTCCTGCCGGTGCACTGGGTGATGGGCCCCGTGCACGGGGCCATCGTCAACTGGTGCGGTCACCGCTACGGCTACCGGAACTACGCCACGAGCGACGCGTCGCGGAACCTCCTGCCCCTCGACTTTCTCATGCTCGGCGAGCTGTTCCAGAACAACCATCACCGCGCTCCCGGCCGGCTGAATTTCGCCGCGCGCCAGTTCGAGTTCGATCCGACCTTCGCCGTGCTCCGCGTCCTCGCCTGGGCGGGGGCCATCCGCCTGCGCCCGGCTGCACTCGAGGTCTAGAGCTGAGGACGTTGACGAAGCCGGTTGCCTGCTCGTCAAGCCTCGCCTGGAGGCGAGGGCGACGACGCCGGTGGCACGCCACGACGGGCGTCTGCGCGCGGAAGGGTCGCCATGACCGATGAGGTCCGGGCCCCGGCTCCCGCAGCGCTCGCGAGCGGCGTCGTGCTCGCCGTCGTCTTCTTCATCGTGACGGTCGGGTGGGCCTCGTTCACCATCATCCAGCCGGGCAACGTGGGCGTGGTCTTCAACCGGTGGTCGGGGGCGCTCAAGACGGTCGGGCAGGGCGTCGCCTGGCGCATTCCGTGGATCACCCAGGTGCAGTCCTACCCGGTCGCGCTCCGGACCTACACGATGGTGGAACGGAGCCAGGAGGGCGCCGCCCGGGGCGACGACTCGATCGATCTCCCGACCAAGGAGGGCCAGCACATCCGCCAGGACATCTCGGTCACGTACAACACCAGCCAGGACAAGGCGGGGGACGTCTTCCGGTCCTTCCGTGGTGCCGAGATCGCCGACATCGAGGCGACCTTCATCCGCCGCACGATCATCACCGTGGCACAGAACGCCGCCGGGCAGATGTCGCTCACCGACCTGATCTCCAATCAGCGCGGGCAGCTCCAGGAACACATCCAGGAGGACCTGCAGGTTCAGATGAACAAGATGGGCTTCGTGGTCGACAAGGTGAACCTCGGGGCGAGCCACCTGCCGGACGCGATCGAGAAGCAGATGCAGCAGAAGATGGGGGCTCAGCAGAACGCGCAGCAGGCCGACTACGAGCTGCAGCGCCAGCAGACGCTCGCCAAAGCGAAGGTGGCCGAGGCGGAAGGCGACGCGCAGGCGACGCTCGTGAAAGCCAAGGCGCAGGCGGAAGCCAACAGGCTCCTCCAGCAGGCGCTGACGCCGCTCCTCATCCAGAACAAGGCGATCGAGCGCTGGAATGGAACGCTGCCGCAGTTCACGGGCGGTGGGGCGGTCCCGTTCCTCAACCTGAGGGACCTGGGCGGTGACACGCACGGCGCGGCGGAACTCCCGCGCTGAGCGGGGGACGCCTCGTACTCGCGAAGCCCCGGCGTGGAAGCCGACGGCCTCTATTCGGGGAGCGTGGCGCCGGAGCCACCGAACTCCTTGGGGAAGTCCTCGAACTTCGGCAGGCCGTCGCGCACCGTGAGCACCTTCTCGCCGTAGTGCACGTGCAGCGTCGGCTTGAAGTCGAAGCCGGGAATCGTGCCGACGGGAACGTCGGTCATTCCGATTGCCGGGTGGAGGACGAGCACCGGGCTGCCGCAGCGTGTACAGAACTGGCGGTGGCTGGCTTCGGTCCTCTTGAACATGCCGAGGTTGTCGGCGCCCTTCACGACCTTGACGTTCGGTGTGGGCCAGAGCGTCGCGGCGTGGATCGGCGCGCCCAGCCAGCCACGACACGAGCTGCAGTGGCAGTACGCCTGGACGTTGGGCTGGCCGGTCAACTCGACCTGGACCGCGCCACAGAAGCAACCGCTCTTGAGTACGTGAGCCACTGGGAGCCCTCCTCTTGACGGAGGCTTACCACGCAGGCGCTCGGACCAGAAGGGCGCCGCAACTCAGGGCGGCGGCGCATCGACCCACACTTGATAGCGTCTTTCCGTCACTCTCGGCGGGCGGCAGCCCGCCCGACTAGGGTCGCGATCACAACCGCCAGGTAGAGCTGGCCCACGATCGCTTCCAGTCCCGTGACGAGCCGCGCCGCCGGCGCGACGGGAACGATGTCGCCGAACCCCACCGTCGTCAGGGTGACGGTGCTGAAGTACTGGAAGACGGCAACCAGCATCGCGTCGGAGCGTTCGGAGATCGGCGGATCCGCGTGATACGAGCCCGGAGACAACGCCTCGAGCAAGCCGTGCACACGCATGAACGCCATGAGGATGAGCACGAACCCACACAGCGCTCCGACGACGGCGTCCCGCTCCCGCGTGCTGGGGCGGAACACCTCGCGCAGCACGATAGCGAGGACCCAGAGGAGGAACCCGGTCGCCGTCGCATCCTGCAGCACCCGGTTGATCCGCGGATCCAGGCCCCACACCCGGGCTGCGAACGTGATGAAGAGCGCGATGGCGATTGCCCCGAGCCAGAGCGTGGTCCGACTCGCGCTCAGCACGTAGAGGCCGGCGCACACCACACCGGCACGAGCGACCTGCACCAGTACGGCACCGGTCATCGACTCGACTGCCAAGCCGTTCAGCACGTAGAGAAGCAGGCCCGCGCCGAGCAGCAGCGGGAACGAGCCCGGTTGGACGTGCGACCGCACGGCCTGCAGCGCCCGGTGCGATCGACTCGGGCGGTGGCCTTCGGGATCGGGCCGGTTCGGCATCAGCGTGCCCTCAGAGGGACACTCGAAGCGTGACGGGCCCGCGGAAGATCCACGTCTGACGCCATTCAACAGCTCGCTCCGCCAGCTCCAGGTTGGGGTAGCGTCGCAGGAGGGTGCCAAACACGATCTGCGCTTCCGTGCGTGCGAGGGCGGCGCCGAGGCAATAGTGAATCCCGCCTCCAAAGGCCAGCGGTTCATTGTTCGGCCGGTCGATGTCGAAGCGATCGGGATCGGGGAAACGTGCCGGGTCACGGTTCGCACCGCCGAGCGAGAGGACGAGTCGGTCGCCTCCAGCAATGTGGGTACCGGCGATTGTCGTATCCTCCCGTGCCCTCCGCAGTGTCGCCGTTACCGAAGGATCGAAACGCAGGCACTCCTCGACGAGCGCCGGAAGCCGCGATGGATCGCGGGCGACCCGGTGCTTCAGGTCAGGATCTCGCAGGAGCGCGAGGAGGCCGTTGCCCACGAGGTCGCGTGTCGTTTGGTGACCGGCGGAGAACAGGAATACGACGTTGGCGATCAGCTCGTCGATCGAGAGCCGATCCCCGTGCTCCTCGGCCATGATGAGGGCGGTGAGGAGATCGTCGGTCGGAGTCGCCCGGCGATGCTCGATCAGGTCACGGACGTACGCCATGAACTCGGCCGCTGCCGCCTCGCCCGCCGTCAGCCGGTGAGACGGGATCCCGACGTCCAGCAGAAAGGCGATGTCCTCCGTCCATCTGCTGAACCGTGGTCGATCCGAGTCTGGCACTCCCAGCATCTCGCAGATCACGAGAGACGGCAGCGGATGCGCGAGCGCCGCAAGCACGTCGATCGTCTTCGCGCCGCCGATGCGGTCCAGCAGCGTGTCGGCGAGGCCCTGGATGTGGGGGCGAAGCGCCTCCACCCGGCGAACCGTGAACGCCTTCGTCACCAACGACCGCAGCCGGGTATGGTCGGGAGGATCGAAGTTGTGGATGCGCCGGGAGACGTATGCGAACGCGGCGCCGTCACCGAGCTCGGCGCGACCCGCTTCGCGGTCGAAGGCTGCACCCAGAGCTGGGTTGCGCAGCGCAGCCACGACATCGTCATAGCGAGTCAGAACCCAGCCGAACCGGCTGCGGTGGACCGGATCCTCTGCCCGCAGGCGGCCCAGGATCGGGAAGGGGTCGGACTGGAACTCGGGTGTGAAGGGGTCGAAGCGTGGCGGGGCTTCGCCGTCAGTCTGCGTGCCGTGGCGCGTGATCGCTGGCCTTCTCGAGATTCTCCCGCTTCGAGCCGGCGATCCATACCACACGGGCCCCGATGTCGACGAGACCGAGCCAGATGCCCCCAGACGCTGGCACCCGCACGCTCATGCGCCGGCCGGCGGGAACGGACGGTTCAGTGCCGGACGCGGCGGCGCACCGCAATCCGGGATCGAGCCCGCGCGTCCGACGTGATCGGCGAAGAAGGGGAGGATGCCGGCGCGGTCGAGGATCGCGTCGAGATGCTCACTGCGACTCTCGACGTAGCGGGCGAGCAGCGTGGCGCGCGCGTCGCGCAGGAACTCGGTGGCGCCGACGGCCACGCGCACGCCCTGCTCGAAGCCGACGTCGGCGATGCCGTCGACGCAGGCGCGGCTCACCCAGGGGAGGTAGCGCGTGCCCAGCTCGGCGAGCACCGCGAGCAGCGTCTCGGGCACGGCCGCGGAGTCGTCCCACGCGCCGAACGTCTGATCCTCCGGCTCCAGCAGGCGGTGCGTGTAATGAACGACGGCGGGGCCGTCCTCCTCCGCCCACCGACGGCAGAGGGGATCGTTGATGAAGTGGGCGGCGTTGCCGCCGAAGAGGGCGAAGTCCGCGAGCGAGGGGCGCTCGCCGAAGAGATAGGGTCGCCGCGCCAGGTGTGCGCCGAGGACGCGGAGCCAGGGTCGCAGCACGTCGTCGACCCAGTGCTGGATGGTATCGGCGGTCACCCCGAGGGGCGCGCAGCTGCTGCGCACGTGCGCGCCGACGGCGGCGTGAGCCTGATCGCAGGAGACCGGCATCCTGACGCTGATATCGCGCGCCAGCTCGAAACCGCCGACGGCGGCATTCTCCGCGAAGTACCACCGGGTGCCGACGGCGGGCCGGTAGAGCCACTCGTCGGCGGCATCCTCGAGCACGTAACAGAGGAAGCGCTGCACCGGGTCGGGCGGGAGGACGGCCGGGTCGGGGAAGCGGAGCTCGAGGTGATGGATCATGGCCGTCGAATCCCACATGAACTCGCCCGCGGGCGTCTCGACGACGGGCACGCCGCCCGGGTAACCCGCCGCCATGGCCTCCGGGCTCATGCCGGGGAAGCGGCGAAACACCCAGGGGATGCCCTTGTAGTCGAGGTACCCGGTCATCTTGCGGGTGAAGTACGACTGCATCATGCCGTGGACGCGGTAGAGACGTCGCATCGCTCACTCCTCACCCGAGCCAGGTGGCGACCCGCTCGAAGCACCAGAACGCCGAAAGCACTCCCATCGCGTAGACCGCGACACGCTGGGAGCGGATCGTCATGGCCGGCAGCCACCAGGCGAGCAGCACGCCGACGGTCAGCACGGTGCCGACGAACGCGAGCTGTCCGATCTCGATGCCCGCATTGAAGGACACGAGCGCCAGCGGAATGGCCCCGGCGGGCAACCCTGCCTCGGCCAGGGCCCCCGCGAAGCCGAAACCGTGCAGCAACCCGAACGCGACCGCCATGGCCCACGGGAAGCGGCGGAGCAGCGTCGGACGCTCGACGTCGCGTGAGAGTTCGACCGCCAGCGTGAGGACGCTGAGCGCGATCAGCACCTCGACCGGCCGCGGGGGGACGTTCGTGAAATGCAGCGCCGCGGCCGAGAGGGTGACGCAGTGGCCGAGGGTGAAGGCCGTGATCGTCTGCAGGAGCAGGCGCGGGGCGGAGACGAGGAGCAGAAGCCCGAAGACGAAGAGCAGGTGATCCGGTCCGCTCAGGATGTGCTCGATGCCGAGCCGCACGTAGCTCCCCACGACCTCCCAGCGGCTCGGCTTTTCGGGGACCCTGAACGACGGGCTCCGCGGGCCGAGCACCGTCTGGAGCTGCCGGCCATCCAGGCGCTCGACGGTGAGCAACGCATTGATCTTCGCTGCCGCCAGATCGTCGATGCCGACGACGTCGCCCTCGAGCCCCGCCGGGCCGCAGTCGACGATCCAGCGGAGCGTGACCCGGTCGTTCTCATCGACGGCCTCGGCCGCGCCGATCTGGTGACAGCGTGCCGGGAGTATCGGCTGGACGTTCGCGCCCGGCAGACGAAGTGCCGACGCCCGCCATCGCACCTCGAACACGCCCGTGCGGGTCTCACGCAGCCCGAGCGACGCGGGATCGAGCCCATGTGCCAGCCCGAGCTTCGGAACGAGCAGGAGGGCCAAGCCGAGGAGCCGGAGGTCGCGCGTGAGCCCGCGCATCACGACGGGCTCCGTTGCCGCCACGCGGCCGAGTCGATACGCATGGGGTACCGCCGCTCGAGGTCGCGGACGAGCTCGGCGACGCGCCGCGTTCGCTGCTCGTCCTGCCAGCGCTCGAGCACCCGCTCCCGTACCACGTCGAACGGCGGCGAGGTTCCGCGTGAACGTGCCTCGATCCAGACGAGGTGGAGGCCGTACGGCGAGGCCACGGGGCCAACCCAGGTTCGCATCTCGGCACGCTGCACCGTGGTGGCGAGCTCGGCGCCGAAGAGCTTCTCCACCTGCGCTGGCGACTGTTCGATCACGTGCGGGGGGATTGCAAAGGCATCGCCCTGACGAGCCGCCTCCTCCGGACGAAGCGCCTGGCGCCGGAAGCGGGCGAGCTTCGCCCCGGCGTCCGTCACGGTCGAGCCCCCATGCTCGGTCGAGGCGAGGAACACCTGCCAGAAGCTGACACGATCTGGCGAGCGGTACTCGTCCCGGTGCTGCGTGTAGAAGGCCTCGAGATCCGCATCGCCCGGGCGTGGCTCGTCGATGCGAGCGGCGAGGAGGCGCATCTTCTGCACGAGGATGCGCCGGACGACGAGATCCGTCCGATCGAGACCGAGCCGGTGCGCCCCGGCGTAGAGGCGATCGTCGTCGGCGGTGGGATCGTCACTCAGGGTCCGCATCTGCTCGACGAGCCAGTTGCGTACGCTGCGATCGTGCTGGTCGAGACCGCGGGCCACCGCCTCGCGGAAGAGCAGCTCCTCCTCGACCGCCCTCTCGACGAGAGCGGCCTCGTCGGCCGCCGTGGGCTCGAGACCCGTCTCGCGGGTGTAGTCGAGGCGCAGCCGGCTCACGTCCTCTGCCGTCACGACCACGGGGGCCGCCGGCGGATGCGATCCGTGCACCAGCCAGAAGAGGGCAGCGCCGCCAGCAACGAAGTGGAGGAGCGGGGCTCTGAGCCAGCGCATCATCGCTGCAGTGTCAGTTCCTCGTGACCAGGGACTTCCCGTCGAAGTGCCAGAGCGGTGTGGTGCTGACGGAGCCGGTGCCGACATCCAGCGACACCTCGATGAAGTGGTCGACGCGATCGGCAGCCGTCAGGCGCAGGGGGACCGTGCGGAGACGGAAGACGACGCTCCGCGGACCGCGCTGCAGGCGGAGGTGCCGGATGCCACCGAGGCGCCCCTTGGCGTCATTCAGGACCCATTGCCGCGGACGTACCTCCCGCAGCGTGCCGGCGGGGACGGTCACGCGGTAGACGTCGTCGTCGTCGCGGAGCGCGATGGTGAGCGCCTGCGTCGACGGATCGAGCCCGGCGGGCATGCCCCCGAGATCGATCGCGAGCGCGAGGGCGTCCAGCCGCGGCGCATCGTGGAACCGGATCACGCCCCGCACGTGCGCGATGCCTTCGGGACGGTACCAGATGGGAGACGACCACGCGCGCTCCTGGATCGTCTTGGGGACGTCCGGGTTGCAGCACTCGGCGTAGCCCGTCGGGACGGCCGCTGGATTGCTGCAGTCGATCCCCTGCGCGTTGCAGAGATACGTGCTCCACCGGCAGGTCGGGTTCTCGAGCACGCGGGCGTAGTAGAACGCGCGCTCCGTCGCGCGGAAGTCGGGATCGCTCCAGATTGCGCAGAGGGAAGGGGAACCCGTGCCGGACGGCGTGCACGTGGCGGTGTCCACGGCCGCGTCGCTGTGGGAATCGCCGGCGACGTCGAAGACCTTCTCGTGCGCCGCCCCGCTGGAATCGACCCAGCCCTTGACGATCTGCACCCGCTGGAGCGGCGTCCCGGGGGCCGTCGGCGTCCCTGGATCAGCGAACGCGAGGACGCCGAAGCGAGGACTCCGGCGGCCGCGGACGGGCCCGATGTCGCCGCCCATCGGCACGCCGCCGGCGTAGGCCGTCGCGACGAAGTCCGGGTCGCCGCACCGGAGATTCGCCTCCCGCCCGCCGAAGAAGCGCAGGATGGGGCGGGTGCCGCTCGTGCCGTAGACCTCGCGTCGGCGCATCGCGGCGAAGAGCGCGTCGCGGGAGTTCTCCTCCGCCCACACGACGGCGAGGCCACCGGGCGTCGCCTCGATGCCCGCCGGGGTGACCCGCGCGAGCATGAACGCGGGATTGGCATGGTCGCGGAGTCCGATGTGACCGTTCGCGCCGAAGTCCTGCTCTTCGGTGGCTCCCGGCGTGGCGTTGTGCGTGTCCGTGCTGCCGATCAGCCCGAGCTTGAAGGGATTCACGCCGAGCTGCTGCTCCTGGATGAGGCCTTCCTTGAGGGCGTTGCGGACGTAGTTGAGCGGTGGGAAGACCTGGTTCGGATCCGAGACCGGGCTGAAGAGCTGCAGGCGGTTCAGCTTCTCGAAGCCGCAGATCTCGTCCGTCGATTGGACCCCTGGCCGGCATTCGGAGTCGCCCTTGTGCTGGTTCATCTCGACCAGCGGCTCCATCGACGACCGGACAACGGCCTCGGCAGTGGTGGCGACCGGCGCGAACATGAGGCCACCGCTCACGTTGGGGTTGTGCGGGATCGCGAGGACGTCACAGCCGGGAAGCCGGTCGATGCACTGGCTCCGGAGCGTCGCCCACAATCCCTGCGGTGTCGGCTGCTCCATGTAGCTCGTCGGCAGGGCGGGCACGGTTGCGTTCCGGAAGATGACGTTCCGGTGCAGGTTGTTGCCGCCCGGCTGACCGCTCCACTCGTAGGCGACGAACGTCGTGAACGTGCAGGCGGCGGTGCGGTCGTAGAACTGCTCGGCCGCGGCCTGCGTGTCCTGCCAGACGAGCGACGCCTCGGCGAGGCAATCGGCGCCGTCGGCTCCACACCAGGAGAATCGCTGGGGAGGAGTCGGCACACCGTAGCCGAGCAGGAAGGCGATGACCGCGGGCGGAGGCAGCAGGCTCGGGAGCGCCGGCGGCGGGGTGGCCAGCTGCGTCCGGGCGGCGACGCAGTCCGCGGAGTCGTAGCCGGGAAGCCCGGGGGTGAGGCAGATCTGGATCTCGCCGAACTGCTCGGCGTGGTCGGTGACGGCGGTGAAATCGAGCGGGCGGCGGAGCTGGGCGGTGCGCGTCGGCTTGGCCTGCGCGTCGTAGGGTGGAAGGCCGACGGGTTGCCCCTGCGCGAAGCGGTAGGCGCCCCGCGGGTTCTCGCGGGTGCCGGCGAAGACGGCGTCCGACGAGTAGGCGGTATGCACGTGCGTGTCGCCGAAGTAGGGCTGGCGGAAGGGCGCGAAGCTCGCGCAGGGCTCGCGCGCCTCGGTCCGTTGCCAGGGGCCGGGAACGGCATGCGCGCTGGTCGCGACCAGCGCGAGCGCGAGCAGCGCAGGGCGCGATGCAGGTCCGCGCATCAGGTGTTCGCCTCTCCCGCGAACAGCCGCTCGCAGCCGCTTCCTTCGAGCAGCGCGTTGACGCTGTGGCGAACGTCCGGCGCCAGTGCCGCATGGCGCTCCCGCAGCCACTCCAGGCACTTCCCTTGATAGGGGAAGGGCTGCTGGGTCCAGGGACGACCATCGATGGTGCATTCGACACGCGGAGCGCGGCGGCGGAGCGCATCCGCGTTGGCGAGGAGAAACGGGACGTAGACGCGCCCCACCTCGGCCAGGAGCGCGCGCAGGGTGTCCGGGACGTTCTCGCGCGGCGTCCAGTCGGCATCGGATGGCGCGAGGCCGGAGAGATCCTCCACCACGTCCACCCAGGCCACGACCCGCGGCGCGACGGCGACGGCGATCGCCGCCGGCGTGGGATCGAACGCAACGAGCTGGGTGAGCTGGCCGAACAGGCCGAAGTCCGAGGCGCCGGGTCGGCCGCCCATGACGAAGCGTGTTGTGGTGAGATGGCGGTCGAGGAGGCGCAGGAGCCGCCGGTAGCTCTCCTCGATGACCGTCGCGGTGGTCTCGTTCGACCCCACTACGCCGAGGCGGCCGATCTGGCGCTCGGAGAACGCCTTGCCGAGGGC
>DATILR010000033.1:0-3563 GCA_035476275.1 Binatus sp. (SeqCode)
ACCACCCTCGAATGTCGAGAGCACCCTCCACGACGAGGACTCCCGAGCCCTGGCGCGCGTCCGAGACCACGAGGTCACCCCCCACCAGGGCGAGCGCGGGCGGGGAGGACGGTGCGCCCTGCGGGGCAAGGAGTTCCGCGCCCCCCGGCCCACCGGCTTCGGCCCGCGTTACGAGCTCGGAGAGGGGAGGGGGAAGCGCACGTATGGGAGCCGCCGTGCGAGGAGTCTCCGCGATGTGCGGCCCTTCCGCGGCGAGCCAGCCGTCCAGATCCGCCGGTGCCGCTGGCGCAGCCAGCCCCGGCAGATCCGCCGACGCCGGATCGGCGTCGGCGCCGTCGAGCGCCATCGTCCCGGTGACGGCATCCGGGGACGGCGGCAGCGTCGTCCAGACGAGCGCCGGCGTGGCCGCCGTGGGATCGCGGACGATGACGGCGTCGACCAGACGCCGACCACCACGGGCCGCGGCGTCGATGCCGAGCAGGAGGCGCGGCGGGCTGGCCGGTCCCGGAGCTCGGGCGACGCTGCCGGTGCATCCCGGTGGAGTGACGATGGTGCCGTCGTCGGGCGTGCCGCCCGCGCCGTCGGGTCCGAGGAGGAGCGCGTCGAGGTCCCACCCGAAGGGCACGGTGGCGAGGTGCTGGGCGATGCAGGCGTCGGCCGCAGCCAGCGCGGCGACCATCGAGCGCCGCTCGCGGGCGAGGATCACCTCGGTCCGCACGGCGTCCGTCAGTCCAGCGACGAGAGCCGCCGAGACCGCCAGCGCGACGAGTGCGGCGGCCAGCGCCGCGCCGCGCTCGCCGGCTCCACGGGCACGGTGTTTCACGGCGTGCTCCTCAGGGCGATGACGACGCTGCGGTTGGTGGGCGTCCCGCGCTGCCGGACGGTGAGATCGAGCCCCACGGCCCGGATGCGGGAACGGCCGGCCACATCGAGACCGCCCGGCGGGACCGCGAGCGGAAGGCCGGTGGCGTCGAGATAGCGAAGACCACAGGCGAGCACTCCTCCCGCCAGCGGCAGCGACTGCCGGCCGATGATGCGCGACAGCTGCTGCGCCGCACACGCGTAGGCCGTCGTCTCTTCCGAGGTGGCCGCGACCACGCCGTCGCCGTTGAGGTCGGCGGCGAGCGTCAGACGGTCCGGCCGCGCCTCGCTCACCGGCACGAGGCCCGCCGCCGTCGGATCGTAGCCGGCCCGCCGAACGTCGAACGTGAACGCTTCGACGGCGAGCTGCGCGGTGTCCTCCACCTCGCCCCGCGCCGCCGCGGCCAGGAGGAGCGTCGTGCCGGTGCCGACGACGGCGACGAGCGTGCCGAGGACGAGGAGGGTGAGCATCGTGCCGACCAGCTGCTCGACGAGCACGCTGCCCCGCTGTGGGCCGCCTCTCATGGCAGCGCCTCCGTCGCGAGGCCGAGCGTTCGCTCACCCCACGCGACGTCCACGTTCAGACCGACGGGCTCTCCCCGGCCACCCGTCACGTGCCAGCGGCGCGTGAAGCGGGTGCCGTTCGCCGCCACGATGATGTCGCTGCCCGCGGCGCGGGCGCCTGCCCGGAGCGTTTCCAGCTGGGCCGTCGCGAGGGCGATCGCGATGCTCGTGTCGCGCGCGAGCCCCAGGCTTCGGGTGGCGAGCGCCGCCGAAGCGGCCAGGCCGGCGACCGCGAGCCCCACCAGCGCTCCCGCCGCGAGCGCCTCGACGACCGTCACACCCCTCGTGGACCGACCCATCACTGGAGGCGGACCCTTCCGCGCTGGTTCACGACCACGCTGCGCGATCGAGCTCCGGCGACGAGTGTGACCGTGCCGTTCTCGGCGGTTCCCAGGGCTCCGAAGACGATCCGGCTGCGGGCCGGGAGGCCCGCGAAGAGGACGCCGCGAGGCAAGGCGTGGACCTCGAGCGTGCCGCTCCCATCGCGCAGCTCGTAGTCCAGGCCTGGCGCGTCGAACCGCGCCTCGACCGACGCGCCGCTCGCGAGCGCGCGGCCGCGGGCCAGGCGAAGGGTGGTGGCGAGCGTGCGTGCCGCCGCGGCGAGGCGTGAGCTCGCCAGGACCTCGGTGAGGCGAATTCCACCCATCGCGACGACGATCGTCGCCAGAGCCAGGCCGACGAGCGTCTCGAACAACGTGAAGCCGCGCGACGCGTGCACCTCTCGCCCCTCCCTGGCACCTCCGGGGGGCGAGACCCGTGCGCCGGCCGCTTCAGCTACCGGCGGGGTCGAGCCAATGCAAGAGCCCTGGATCGCGGAGGGACCATCGCGCTAGCCGACTCTCCAGGGAAGCGTCGCGGGCGGGGCGTAGAGCGCCAGCAAGGCGCCGAGCGCGAGGAACGGGCCGAAGGGAATCTCCGTCCGCCGAGCGGCCCGCCGCACGAAGGGACCGAGCGCGAGCACCCCGTGACGGCGCACGATCCGCCGGGCCGCGGCGCGCCACGAGCGCGTGGCGATCACGGCGACACCGGCGAAGGACCCGGTGACGGACGCGATGATCAACACGACCGGGATCGCCTGCCAGCCGAGGAAGGCCCCGATCAGTGCCAGCAGCTTGACGTCGCCCAGCCCCATTCCCTCGATGCCGGTGAGCCGTTCGTAGCTCCAGGCGACCAGCCACAGGATTCCGCCGCCGACGAGCACGCCGGCCAGCGCATCGAGGGGAGCGATGCCTTCGGGCAGGAAGGATGCGGCGAGGCCGACCACGATGCCGGGCAGGCTCACCTCGTCGGGGATGAAGCGATGGTCGAGGTCGACGAAGGTGATGAGTAGCAGCCCGGCCGTGAACGCGAAGACGATGCCCGCGTGGAGCGTCGCCCCGAAGCGGAGGACCGCCAGCACGGCGAGGCCGCCCGCGGCCGCTTCCACGAAGGGATAGCGGGCCGAGATCGCCGCACCGCAGGCGCGACAGCGCGCCTGGAGCCACGCCCAGGAGAGGAGCGGGATGTTGTCGTACCAGGCGATCGGTGCGCCGCAGCGCTGGCAGCGTGAGCCCGGTCGGACGACCGACTCGTCCGCGGGCAACCGATAGATGCAGACGTTGAGGAAGCTGCCGATGCAGGCGCCGATCGCAAAGGCCGCGAGCAGGAGGGGCCACCCGCCGGGGCCGGCAAGGGCGAGCGAGTTCGACGACACGAGGGGACGGCTAGCGGGCGGCGCTGATGCGGTCAAATGCCGGATGAAAAAGAAACGGGGGACGCCTGCGTGAGGCGTCCCCCGTGGCCGCAGATGGGATCAGACGCTCTTACGTGCAGACCAGGTTGGCTGCACCCGCTGCCGGGCAGCTCGTCCAGACGCAGCTCTTGGTGGCCTGTGCATGGGAGGTCGAGACGGTGAAGCCGGTGCCGGCCGTGCAGGTGGCCGAGCCGAGCGTGCAGGTCACACCGCCCGACAGGCTGAAGCCGGGGAGGCCCGTGCAGGTCCCGCTGGTGAGATACGCATCGGTATCGACGAAGTAGGCCTCTTCCGCGGTGGCGGCGTTGCGGGCGTCCGCCTCGACGCGGGCATTGAAGCCGCGCGCGCGATAGGCGGCGAACTGCGGGATGGCGATTGCGGCGAGGATGCCGATGATCGCGACCAC
>DATILR010000034.1:0-7756 GCA_035476275.1 Binatus sp. (SeqCode)
CCTGGCGGCGAGCCTGCGCTTCGTTCGCTTCGATGCCGGCGGCGCCGGACGAGTAACGGAAAGGCGGCTAGACAGCGCCGAGCGTGTCGTAGCGGCAGCGGAAGATGCACCGGCGCCGGGTGCGGTGGTTCAGCTTGGCGCACAGCACCCGGTCCGCCCCGCGCCGGAGGACGTAGGCCTCCGCCGCCGCCAGCATGCCGAGCGGGGGCGCCGTGAAGTACACCCACACCCAGAGCGCCGTCCACTGCCAGGCCGCCAGCGCCGAGGCGAAGGAGCGCGCCGGGTTCATGCTCATCCCCGAGATCGGCGCCTCGAGGCTGATGTAGGTCGCGACCAGCGCACCACAGAAGAGCGGCGTGTAGCGTGCCAGCCCCGGCCGGTTGGACACGGTCAGCACGACCGACATGAGGAGGAACGAGATCAGGAACTCCGCGACGAAGGCGAGCATGGTCCCGGCCGCCCCTGGAGCCGTCGCGGCGCAGCGCACCGCCGGATGCGTGACGAGCATCCCCAGCAGGGCGCGCATCCCCATTCCCATGAGGACGCGGCGCACGTTCGGGTCGGGCAAGGCCTGGTGCACCGTAGAGACGGGATGCTCCAGCAGGGTCGCGAACCCGCAGGCCGCCACCATGAAGAGGCCGAGGAGCGCCCCCTCCATCGCGTATTCCTTCCAGTGGCCCGAGGCGTTCACTTCTTGCCGGGCTCCGCGGCGAACAGGTTCACCTCGATCGTGCCATCGGTCGCGACCACGGGCGCCAGCTGCTGCACCCGCGCCAGCCACCCATCGGTCCAGCGCGGACCGACCTGGTAGCGCTCGCGGTTGAATCCCTCGATCTTGGCGCGGATGCGGAGCGTGCGGACGTCGCGATAGCTCCCCGGCGGCAGCAGCAGGATCGTCCCGCTGATCGACTCGCTCCCCTTGTCGTCGCGCGCCCGGCCGCAGATCGTGAAGATGCCCTCCGTCTCGAAGGGCACCGGCTTCATCGCGTCGACGGGGCCATCGAGCTTCAGGCGAGGGACCTCGAGCTTCAGGACACACTTCTTCGGGTCGATCGTCTTGTTGGTCGCCCACTGCCGGAAGTGGTCACTCTTGGTGTCGTCGTTGTCGACCCGGATGGAGGTGAGCGCCACCTGGCAGCTCGCCTGGCCGGTCAGCTGCTCCTCGTCCACCCGCAGGGTACACGCGACGGCGGAGCTCACCGCCGTGATGCGCTCCCCCACCGCGGCGTCGAAGACGGCCGAGAAGGTGTTGTTCCCCGCTTCGGGGTCGACGACGAACCGGGTTTCCCCCAGGACCGGCGAGCCGGTCAGGACGAGGGCAAGCAGGACGAGGGTGGGGCGGACGGGCATCGGGAGCCTTTCGGCACGCGTTTGGGCGCTTGGATGCCGGCAGCCGCCTCGAGGTGTCGCCCCATCCAGCGTCGGCCGGCGGCCCACGGACGCCGCCGAACCCGGTTCCCGGGGCCAGGATCTCGCAGCGACGCAGCCCGGGACCTAAAGGTACTAGTACTCAGGGGTACTAGTACTCGTGGAGTCTATACGACCTGCTATGGCACGTGACTGCTTGCTAGCTTTACCCATTGACGGTTGGCAGCGCCTCATCTTACACAGACACCCCTATGGCCCACACCCGCTGCCGGACCTTGTTCGCCCTTCTCGCCGTGATCGGCATCACGGCGCCGCTCCTGCCCGCACGGATCGCCGTCGCGACCGAGACTCGGACCTTCTACGCGACGGTCGTCGGCGACGAGGCGGTGCCGCCCGTCGCGACGGCCGCGCACGCCGCCCTCACCGCGGGGCTCAACGACGACGGCAGCCTCACGTACACCGTCACCTCGACCGGGTTCTCGAGCGGCTTTCGCGCCGCCGTCCTGCAGGCGGGGCCACGCGGCGCGGCGGGCCCGACGATCGCGGCGCTCGAGTGCAATTCCTCCGGAACCGTGTGCGGCGGCACCTCGCAGCCCCTGGCGGACGACGCACGCGCGGCCCTGTCGGCGGGCGGCCTCTACGTGAGCCTCGAGACCGACGCCTTTCCGGACGGAGAGATTCGCGGCCAGGTGGTGTCGGTGGCGCTCCAGCCGCCGACGGAGGAGGCCAGCACGACGCGGTTCAGCGGCCTGGTGATCGTCGGCAAGACGAACGACGCGGCCGCGTTGAAGATCGCGGGACGGTTCCAGCTGGAGGCTCCCGTCGACCTGCGCACCTCGACCGCGGTGATCGGCGACCTCCTGGAGCAGATCGACGCGACGGGAGCGGGCGACTCGCTGCCCATCCCGCTCGCCCTCGTGCACGCCAACGCGCGCGGCACCGCGGCCGTCTACCACGCCGCCGCGACGGGGACGGATCCCGGCTGCCGTCTCTCGCTCAAGGGCCACGGGCACGGAGCGTACGACTTCCGCCTCGCGTGCAAGCGCGGGAGCGGTGCGCCGATCCGCTTCCCGTCCGGCGCGTGCGGCAAGGGGGCGCACTCGACCGGCAAGCTGCGCACGGGCTTCGTCGTCAACGGCGGGGATACCTTCCGGGTGCGCCTGACGCAGGCCTGGCGCTGCCTCGGCGCCCACGCCGTGCGCACCACCGCCACGGACGGCAGCAGCGACACGAGCAGCACCAATCACGCCCCGCGCGCCGACTTCCGAGCGGCTCCCAAGAGCGGGCGGGCACCGCTCGTCGTCGCCTTCACCAACAAGTCGTCCGACGCCGACGGCGACTCCTTCAGCTCCCTCTGGGACTTCGGGGACGGGTCGCAGAGCTCCGCCTCCGACCCGACGCACACCTACAAGCGCGCCGGCACGTTCCACGTGACCCTCATCGTGACCGACTCCCACGGCGCCGTCTCCTCGCCCAAGCGCGACACCGTGAACGTCGCCCTGCCGCTCACCACGACCACGACCACGACACCGTCCTCGACCACGAGCACGACCCTCGAGAACCGTCCCCCGGTCGCCGACTTCCGGACCGCGCCCAAGAGCGGGCCCGCGCCGCTCACGGTGACCTTCACCAACAAGTCCACCGATCCCGACGGGGACAGCTTCAAATCTTCCTGGGACTTCGGTGACGGCTCGACGAGCAGCGCGTTGAACCCGACACATGTGTTCACGGAACCCGGCACGTTCACCATCGTCCTCATCGTGACCGACGCACGCGGTGGGGTGTCCAAGCCGAAGACGGACATCGTGAACGTCGGCCCGCCGATCACCACGACCACGACCACGACCCTCAAGGTCTCGACCACGACCACGACCCTCGAGAACCGTCCCCCGATCGCCGACTTCCGGACCGCGCCCAAGAGCGGGCCCGCGCCGCTCACGGTGACCTTCACGAACAAGTCGACCGATCCCGACGGGGACAGCTTCAAATCCTCCTGGGACTTCGGTGACGGCTCGACGAGCAGCGCGCTGAACCCGACGCACGTCTTCACGGAACCCGGCACGTTTACCATCGTCCTCATCGTGACCGACGCCCGAGGTGCGGTCTCCAAGCCGCACATGGACATCGTGAACGTCGGCCCGCCGATCACCACGACCACGACCACTCCGTCCTCAACCACCAGCACGACCCTCGAGAACCGGACCCCGATCGCCGACTTCCGCATGAACCTGCGCAGCGGGATGGCGCCGCTCACGGTCGCGTTCACCAACAAGTCCTCCGACCCCGACGGCGACACCTTCACCTCGCTCTGGGACTTCGGTGACGGGTCGCAGAGCACCGCCGTGAACCCCACGCACACCTATTCGAGCTCGGGCGACTTCCGCATCACCCTGATCGTGACCGACTCGCACGGTGCGATGTCCAATCCGAAGCGGGACATGGTCAGCGTCAAGCCGCCGAGCCCGACTCCCGAGATGCCCATCGAGGAGAACCGGGCCCCGGTCGCCGATTTCCGGATGAGCACCCGGAGCGGGCCGGCGCCGCTCACCGTCACGTTCACCAACAAGACGACCGACGCCGACGGCGACGCCTTCACCTCGCACTGGGACTTCGGTGACGGCTCGGAGAGCAGCGAGGCCAACCCCACCCACACCTACACGAGCGCGGGCACCTTCCACATCACGTTCATCGCCACCGACGCCCGCGGCCTCTCGTCGTCGCCGAAGCGAGACAGCGTGACCGCCGAATAGCCGCCCGGGGCGACGGTCACGCCGCGTCCCTGAAGCTCAGCACGGGAGCTGGCGTCGCCTCCACCTCGCGCTGCTCGTCGTCGCGCGTGATCATGCGACCCAGCTCGAAGGCGGCAAGCACGCCCAGGGTGGCAACGACGGCGCCGGTCACGATCAGTCCTCCGAGAAGCTCCAGGGCAACGATCATCGCCGATCCTCCTCGCATGGGGTCTGACAGCCCTTTCGATGAGGGTCGGCGCGCGCAGGTTTCGGCGCGCCTCAGCCGCCCGGACGACGCGGACGCGCCGCCAGGACCGCCTGGAGCAGCTGCTCGGGCACGTGGACGGATGCACGATCGTCGACGTAGGCGGCCTGCGCGAGCCGCATCGTCATCGCATAGCTCCGCAGGTAGGTGACACAGTCCCGGCACGCGGCCACGTGCCCTTCGAAGGTGGAGCGCTCCTCGGCATCGAGCTCCCCGCCGAAGTAGCCGGCGAGGCGGTCCGTGATCTCGCGGCAGGTGAGCTCGTGCGCGGTCCGTGTCATGCCGCCCCCGCCGTCGCCGAGGGCGACTCGAGGTGCGCCGGATCGCCTCGCGCCGCCCGGCCGTCCGTCACGCACGCGAAGTCCTTCGCGAAGCAGAGGTCGAGCGTCCAGTCGAGGGCGACCCGGACCTTCTTCTCGAGCCGCGGCAGCTTGCTCAGGTAGATCGTGCGCCAGAGCCACCAGGCGACGAAGCCCGAGAACCGGATTCCAAGAACGTTCGCCACCCCCGTCCGCCGGCCGATGGCGGCGAGCTGTCCCAGCGTCGAGAACCGGAACGGCGTCCTCGATCCGCCCAGGACCGCAGCGGCGACGTTGCGCCCGACGGTGCGGCCCTGACGGAGCGCGTGCTGGGCGGTCGGCGGATGGAAGCCGCCGGAGCGCGCGTCCGGGACGAGCGCACAGTCCCCGAGCGCCCACACCCCGGGCCAGTCGGGGACCGCGAGGTGCTCGTCGACCAGGATGCGGCCGCCCCGGTTGGCCACCGGGAGCGATGCCACCAGTGGATGCGGCGCCGTGCCGGCGGTCCAGACGAGGGTGCTCGCGGGGATCGCCCGCCCGTCGGTCAGCTCGACGACGTCGTCCCTCACGCCGCGAACCCGGGCACCGGTGACGATCTCGACGCCGCGCGCCGCGAGCTTCCGCTGCGCATAGGCGCCGAGCTCGGGGCCGAGCTCGGGCAGGATGACGGGGTCGGGGGTGACGAGCACCATCCGGAGGCGCTCCGCGTGGAGATTCGGGTAGAAGCGGACCGCCTCGCGGATGAAGTCGTTGATCCCACCGACCGTCTCCACGCCGGCGAACCCCCCGCCCGCCACGATGAACGTCAGCAGTGGCTCCCGGGAGCCGGCAGCACATTCGGAGCTCGCTTCCTCGAGGTGCGTGATGAGGCGGTTGCGCAGCGCCACCGCGTCTCGCAACGACTTCATCGTCAACGCGCAGCGCTCCACGCCCGGGAGGCCGAAGAAGTTCGTGCTCGACCCGAGGGCCAGGACCAGCTGGTCGAAGGGCAGCTCATGGGTGTGGCCGTCGAGGCCGTGCGACACCCGCACGTGCCGCGCACGGAGATCGATCGCTTCGACCGAGCCGACGAACGTGTTCACCCGGCGGAGGAGCTTGCGCAGGGGGTTGACGATCGTGCCGAGCTCGAGGTCGCCGGCGGCCACCTCGTGGAGCATGGGCGTGAAGAGGAAGAAATTGTCGCGCGTGACGAGCGTGACCTCGAGGGCCTCCCCCCGCGCGAGCACCTTCTCCAGCTCGAGGGCGGCGTAGACGCCGCCGAACCCACCACCCAGGATGAGGACACGTCGGGCGGTGGTCATTGGCTGGGGGTGCGAAGCTGCAGTGAGGTCGGCCATCGTCACCTGTGACGGCTTCGATGTCCCGTGCACGTGCGGCGTTTCAGCGGCCCCGCGGATGCCGCAGCGGGCATCCGACGGAGCACCGCCGCTCTCGTAGCCTATCCGGCCCGGTCCTCGTTGCTCCGCCTGATCCCGAGCTTCTTCATGCGGCTGCGGAGCGTGTTCGGATTGAGGCCGAGAACCCTCGCCGCGCCGCGAGGACCATCGACGACCCACTCGCACTGCTGGAGCGTGCGGACGATGTGCTGACGCTGGATGTCCTCGAGCGTCGGCGCGCCGGGCGCACCCTTCGTGTCCGAGCTCATCCGGTGCGCCGCCGCCACCCGGGGTTCGCCCTCCGGAGACTCGAGGAGCTGCGCCCCCAGCTCGAGGTCGCGTCCAGTCGACAGGATCATCGCGCGCTCGATTACGTTCTCCAGCTCACGGATGTTTCCCGGCCACGGGTACTGCACCAGCCGCTGCATCGTGTCGTCGCGCACAGAGTCCACGTGCCGGCCGATCTTCGCGGCGTACCGCTCGACGAAGTAGTGGACGAGGAGGGGAATGTCCCTGCGACGCTCGCGGAGCGGCGGGAGCAGGATGGGAAAGACGTTCAACCGGTAGAAGAGGTCGGCGCGAAACGACCCCTCGGTGACGGCTCGCGCGAGATCGCGGTGGGTGGCCGCAATAACGCGCACGTCCACCTTGACCGTCCTCGAGGCACCCACCGGCTCGAACTCGTGCTCCTGCAGGACGCGGAGCAACCGCAGCTGCACCTCGGCCGGAATGTCGCCGATCTCGTCGAGGAAGATCGTGCCTCCGTCCGCGAGTGCGAAGCGACCGATGCGTTTCTCGAGAGCACCCGTGAAAGCGCCCTTCTCGTGGCCGAACAGCTCGCTCTCGATCAGTCCCGTCGGCAGAGCGGAACAGTTGAGCTTGATGAGGGGCTTGTCCCTCCGCTTCGAGAGATGGTGGAGGGCGCGGGCGAAGAGCTCCTTGCCGGTGCCGGTCTCGCCGAGGATGAGGACGGTCGAGTCCGTCGGCGCCACCTGCTTCACCTTGGCCAGCACGTCCCGTAGCACCGTCGAGCCGCCGATGATCTCCTCGAAGTTGTACTCGCTCTTGATCTCCTCGCGCAGGTAGAGGTTCTGCTGCTGCAGGCGGTTGCGCTCCTGCTCGGCGAGGACGCGGGCGGTGATGTCCACCAGCATCGTCCGCGTGTACTTGCCGTCGGGGTCCGGCTTCGACCACCACTGCACCCAGACCGGCCGGCCGTCGTCCTTGCGGCGGAGCTCCAGCTCGATGCAGGCGCGTTCCTCGCCCTTCTGGAGGGCCTCGATGGCCCGGTGGACCCGCTCCTGCGTCTCGGGCGTGGGCGCCACCAGCGACAGGCCGAGCGTCCCACGCACCTCCTCGGGCTTGAGGCCGAGCAGCCTCATCGCGGCGCGGTTGGCGCTGACGAAGCGGGAATCCGTGTCCTCGTAGATGTAGGCGATCGGCGCCTCTTCGTAGAGGTCCCGGAACCGTCCCTCGGACTCGACGAGCCGCTGCTCTGCATGGAGGCGCTCCAGCTCGGCGGCGGCCCGGTCCGCGAAGACCCGCAGGATCGAGAGCCGCCGCGGCTCGTCGCTCATGACATCCGTATCGAGCACCGCCAGGTGACCGAGCACGCGGCCGCTTCCGTCCTGCAGCGGCACGCCGAGATAGCTCTCGACCCCCAACTCCTGCAACGCGAGATCCCGGGGGAACTTCTGCTGGACGCCGGACGGGTGATGG
>DATILR010000035.1:0-5045 GCA_035476275.1 Binatus sp. (SeqCode)
GCCACCTTGGACGACGACCCGGTCGTCACCGCGTACGGGATCGGCAGCGTCCCGACGAGGGCGACGTGTTCCCGCCCGCGCCGGGCGGCGGGCAGTCGTGGCTGGTCGGGTAGGCTGCCCCCAGGTTTGTGCTCGCGGGGACGCAGTCCAGATCGGCGCCGCCGAAGTAGAGTCCTCCCGAGCGGAGGTTGCAGAGCGTCACGCCGCCGTCGTCCTGCACCGTTCCCGTGATCGTCCCGTCCGAGGTCTCGCACGTGCCGGTCCCGACGTCCGGCGGCCGGGTCGTGAAGGCGAGGAGCGGCGCCGCCGTGCAGCATCTGCAGGGTGGCAGCGTCGTAGTCGTGGTGCCGGTGGCGAGCGTCGTGCTCGTCGTGCTCGCGGGCGAGGTGAGCTCGGCGAGCAGATCGCTGACGTATCCATCGACGATCGCCTCGAGCGCCGTCGTCTGTCCGCGGGAGGTACAGTCGCTCCGCGCCTCAGCCTTGGCGACGCTGGCGGCGAACTTCGTCTCGGCTTTCGCGAGGCCCGTCGCGTCGGTGGACCGACCCTTGCGGACGGCCTTCGCGGCGCAATTGGCCTTGGCGTTCGCCTTCAGGCCGGCCGCGCTCAGCTTCTTCGCGTCGCACGAGCTCGGACCGGTCATGTTCCCCGTGACGGCGCTCGTCACCTGGGCGACGAAGTCATCGACGCCCCCCCAGATCGTGCCACCCGAGGCGGCCGTGATGCAGTCCGCCTTGTGATCGGCTTTCAGGAAGAGGGCGTCGAACGCGGCCGAGGACTTGGGCTCGCAGGAGGCGTTGACCGCGACGTGTTTCTTGACCGCCTTGGCCTGGCACGCGAGGAGCCGATTGACGGCGGCGCCGGCCGCCTTCAGCTTGAACGACGAGCACTTGCTCGACTGCGCGCCGGCCGGATCCGTCACCAGACCCAGGAAGGCGAGGAGCGCCCCCCCGAGCACGCCGCGTCGCATGTGGCCCATGCGCGTGCTTAGGCGCGGCGCGGGGGACTCGTCAACCGAGCCTGCGTAGGCAAGCGGCGCCACCCCGTGGCGATCGGTGACCGGGTTGACGACGCGGCGCGCACCCGACTAGACGCCGACCGAGAGGAGGATCGCATGCGTCTCGGCGTCACGCTCGGCTACTGGATGCCCGACCCGTGGGACCCGACCGACCTCGTCCTCGAGGCGGAGCGCCTGGGGTACGACTCGGCGTGGACGGCCGAGGCCTACGGCTCGGACGTCTTCTCGCCCCTCTGCTGGGTCGGGGCCCGCACCTCGCGGATCAAGCTGGGCACGGCCGTGATGCAGATCTCGGCACGCACGCCCGCGTGCGTGGCGATGACGGCGGCGACCATCGACCACCTCTCCGGCGGCCGTCTTCTCCTCGGCATCGGGGTCTCCGGCCCGCAGGTGGTCGAGGGGTGGTACGGCCAGCCCTTCCCCCGCCCGCTCGCCCGCACGCGCGAGTTCGTCTCGCTGCTGCGCGCGATGCTGCGCCGCGAGGGCCCCCTCACCTTCGCGGGCGAGCATTACCAGCTGCCGCATCCGGGCGGCGCCCGGCTGGGGAAGCCCCTGAAGCTGATCATCCGCCCCCTGCGGAGCGAGATTCCCATCTTCCTCGGCGCCGAGGGACCGAAGAACGTGGCGCTCGCCGCCGAGGTGTGTGACGGCTGGCTCCCGCTCTTCTACTCGCCCTACCGCCCGGCGATCTACGGCGACTCGCTCCGCCAGGCGAAGCCGGGGTTCGAGATCGCGGCCACCGTGCAGGTGGTGGTCGACGCGGACCTGAGCGCGGCGCTCCTGCCCGTCAAGTGGATGCTCGCCTTCTACATCGGCGGCATGGGAGCCGCGCGGCGAAACTTCCACCTGAACCTGATCGCCCGGCTGGGCTTCGAGGCCGAGGGGCGACGCGTGCAGCAGCTCTTCCTGGAAGGGAAGCGCGCCGAGGCGGCGGCAGCGATCCCCGACCAGCTCGCGGACGAGATCGCGCTCGCCGGCCCACCCGCCCGCATCCGCGAGCGTCTCGCCGCGTGGAAGGAGAGCCCGGTGACGACGCTCGTCGCGGG
Source organism: Binatus sp. (SeqCode) (assembly GCA_035476275.1). Classification (GTDB taxonomy): domain Bacteria; phylum Desulfobacterota; class Binatia; order DP-6; family DP-6; genus DP-23. Next base: position 2,065 of record DATILR010000035.1, read on the forward strand.
GACCCGCGACGTGGCGACGCTCCGGCTCCTGGCGGAGATGGTGCTCTAGGCGCCCGACGCGGTCAGTTCCGTCCGCAGCGCCGGCACCTCGGCCATCGCCTTGGACGCATGGCCGCCCAGCTCCTGCCCGAGCACGACGTTGATGCGCTGGGCGCGCAGGCCCTTGTTGAGGAGCCGCTCGAACTTGGCGATCTTGCGCTCCGACGCGTTGAGCCGCCCGACCGCGAACTTGCCGGTCCGGGTCTGCGCACCGATGAGCTTCTTCTGCGCCTGCGCGATCACGCGGACGAGCCGTCCCTTGAAGCGACGCCCGCCGAGATCCTCGGGGGCGGCGGGCAGCATCGTGCTCTCCATGGCGGCGAGCCGGCACTCCATGGCGGCAAAGCCGACGAAGGGAGTGTTCACGCAGCCCCCCTCCTCGGTGCAGGAGTCCACGCTGCACACGTCGCCGTCGTCGCACGCGGGCGCACCGGCGGCGCACAGATGATCCGCACCACAGACCTCGGTGCCGTTGCAGAAGCTCGGGTCGCGGCAGTCCGCGTCACTCTGGCAAGGCGTCCCGGTACCGAGGAAGACGAAGGTCGTGCCCGCATCCTGCGCGTTCGCGTCGTCCTTCGGCGCGCCCACGATGACCAGGGCCCCCGTGCTGGAGATCGAGGTGCCGAAGCGGTCGGCGCGGCCCGGCCGGGGGCTCTCGAAGCTCCAGAGGACGCCGCCCGTGTCGGTGTCGTAGAGGAACGCCGAGCCGCCGTTCACCGCCGAGAGGTCGTCGTTGGGGGCACCCACGAGGACGTCGCTACCCATCATCGCGAGATGGCTGCCGAAGCCCTCGGCGCGGGCGCTCGCGGGCTTGGGAAGATCCCTGATGATCGTGCCGTCCTTCTCGTCGAAGACGAAAACCTCACCCGAGTTGCTCGAGCCGGCCGTGTTGCGAAGGGGAGCCCCCAGCACGAACCGATCGCCCGCGATGGCGAGCGAGGAGCCGAGGCGGTCCCCGGCGCGCGCATCCGGGTGGAGGAAGGTCTGGAGGAAGGTGCCGGCCGAGTCGAAGAGGTAGGCGGCCCCGCCGTTGTGGGGTCCGAAATCATCGAGCGGGGAGCCGATCAGCAGGTGGGAACTCCCCGCCGCCACTGCGCTTCCGAACTGCGTGCCACGCGTGGGAGCTGGCTGGCCGCGGAGGGTCTGCAGGCGGGCGCCGGTCGTCGTGTCGAACAGGTAGGCGGCACCGGCATTCACGAGGCCGCCCGTCTGGTCACCTGGGGCGCCGATCAGCACCTTGCCATCCGCCCAGGCGATCGCCGCCCCGAACTGATCGTCGGCCTGAGCCGCCGGATCCGCGAAGGTCCTGAGGAGGGCGCCCGTCGTTCCATCGAAGAGGTAGACGTGGCCGCCCTGGGCGTCGCTGGGCGCGGCAACCAGGACGTTGTCGCCGGCGGCGGCGACCGTCAGTCCGAACTGCTCGCCACCCGTCGGGGCCGGCTTCTGGAAGGTGAGGAGCAGGCTGCCCGTCCGCGCGTCGAAGAGGTAGGCCGTGCCCGCGTCGACCCCGGCGGAGAGGGCATCGGGTGCACCTACCAGCACCTTCATGCCGACGCCGGCCACCGAGGAGCCGAAGTGATCGCCGATCAGCGGCGTTGGCTTCTGCAGCTCGTGCAGGAGCGAGAAGGACATCCCCGACGCGGCGCGGTCGCCCGTCGCGAGACTTGAGTACGCGCACAGCGCGAGTACCAGGGGACGGATCTTCCGAGAACAGTTGCCCATTTGTTGGCCCCTCCTTCGGTCCGCGGCCGGAGTGCGGCCAACGCAACTCCGATGCCACGCGAAGCTGAATCTCCGTGGAACCGAATGTCATGCAAACGCGCGGCTCGTGCAGCGACGCATGACAGCCCGGTCATGCCGGGTCGCCGAAAATGCGCGCCCCGCATAGCTCGCGCGCAAATCTTTCTGGCAGCTGTACCCCACTTGAGTCCGATGCACCGCCGGCGCTAGAAGGCCGGCAGGAGGAGTTCGCCATGCCCTTTCTCACGGAGAGACCGCTCAGCCCGCGCGAGTTCCTCGACGAGTGTCTCGCCTTCAAGAAGGCGCGGCCCATCGAGAGCCGCTTCCTCGCCACCTTCCTCGCCGGCGAGCTCACCCCCGCCCAGCTCCGCCTCTGGGCGAAGGACATGTACCACTACATCCAGCCCGCGATCCCGGCGCTGACCGCCTGGCTCGCACAGGCGCCGACGGTGATCGAGCGGGAGAGCGCGCGGCTCATCGGCCGGAACCTGGCTGGCGAGATGGGATTTCTCCGCGAAGCCGATCACCGCGACCTCTACCTCAAGTTCCTTGCCGCGCTCGACGTCGACGAGCGTGAGGCGAAGGATCATCTGCCGCTCGCCTCGACGATCGGCGCCGCCGCAGTCCTCGGCTACTTCTGCCGCTCGTCCTTCGAGGAGGGCCTCGGGGCCTTCGGTCTCGGGGTCGAGCTCCAGGTTCCGGGGCGGCCGAACGGTGCCGAGGTGATCACCAAGGCCCTCCGGCGCTACGGCATCCCGCAGGACGCGATGGAGTTCTACTTCATCCACATCGAGGCGGAGGAAGAGCACGGGGGCAACGCCGAGGGCACCCTCGCCCCCTTCACGCAGACCCGCGAGCAGCAGGCCCTCGTCCGCCGCGCCTTTCAGTGGACGGTGGTGTCCATCCAGGGAATGCAGGAGGGTTTCGATCAGCTCTTGGGGGCCCGTCCGGTGCTCGCGCGCTGACGCGCGCTGCGACCATCGGCCGCTGAACTGACGCCCCCCAAACCCCCGTCGCCGCACGCTGACGCGTGCGGCTCCCATGTCATTGCTCGCGCCCTGTAGGGCGCTCGGGTCGCACTACGATAGTCCGTTGCGGCCGGGACGCGAAGTGAGGTCCAGGTGACCGAGGGAGCGGCGAACTAGGCGGAGGAGCTCCTCGATCTCGGAAGAAGGGTCGGGGCGGGCGACGATCAGGCGTCC
>DATILR010000036.1:0-16924 GCA_035476275.1 Binatus sp. (SeqCode)
CGACGTAGACGTCGCCCGTCGTCGGTGCGATCGCGAGCCTTATGGCCAGATCGTCACCGCTGCCGCCCAGGAACGTCGCCTCCTCGAACCCCGTCAGGTCGTCGGTCAGCCGCGCGACGAACGCATCGATGGAGCCGCCGCCGAAGCGGGGCTGTGCGCCGGGGCCCGTGCCTGGGAAGTTGAAGGAGGCCGTGCTGCCCGCCACGTAGACGTCGCCCGCTGGTCCGATCGCGAGGCCGATCGCCTGGTCGTCGCCGCTGCCGCCGAGCGGGGTCGCCTGGAGCAGCGGGTCGATCACGACCGGGAGGGTCGGGTCGTAGCCGCTCACGCGAAACCCATATTCGTCGCCGGAGATCGCGTATTGCGCAGGCAGCATCCGCCGCGTCCCCGCGATCTCCTGATAGGCGACCGGCGGCGTGAGCCGCACGTCGCCGACGCCCGTGCGGAGCATCAATCCACCGTCGTCGGCGGCCGCGAGCGACTCCGCGCCCGCAACCCGAACGCGGATCGTGTCGGGCACGGCGCCGGGCTCGACCGTGAAGACCTTCTCCACCTGCTTCCCGTGCGCGGTCAGCGCGACCGAGATGCCGGGCCACACGGCGCCCAGGTCCACGTCGGCATAGCTCGCGACGTCCCGCTGCCAGCGCGCCGGGTCGCTGCCGGCGAACACGCTCACGTGCGTCGCCGCGGACTGCGCGCCGACCGGCGTCGGGTGACCGTCGACGAAGCGCTCCGTCAGCGTCCAGCCGCTCGCCGGTTCGCGAAGGCCCGCGGCGTCCCGGTGTCCCGGCGCGGGCAGCGCATACACGAGCTCGCCCTCCTTCGTCACGAACACGGTGCCCGAGAAGGTCGACGCGTAGTACGCCACGCGCGGATCGCTCTGTCCCGCGTTCGCGACGAACGGCACGGCGAGACGGTCGAGCTGCCCCGCGACCTCTGCCGGCGTCGGCGGCCCGGACGTTCGCAGCGAGCAAGACGCTGCGAATGCCAGAACCGCGAGAGCGGTCGCAACCAGCCGGACAGACGACGTACGCATGGTGACCTCCTGTCGATCGTCAGCAGATGCGACACGCCGGATGGCCGTGCTGCGGGCTTCCGCGCCGCGATGATCGACATCCGCGTGTTGCATGCCGCGACGATACGGCGCCGACCGGCCTCGCAACACGCAACGGGCGTCAATCTCCCGTTAGAGCTCCGTTAGATCTGCTAGGGGACGTCGACGGACAGCGGCCGTCCCCGCAGCCGCCCGAAGCCGTGCGCCAGCACGCCGCGGCGGACGAACTTCCGGAACTCCCGGACCCAGCGGGGCCGCGGGGCTTCCACTCGCGACATCGCTCTTCCGCAGATGCCGATCCCGCCACTGAGAACGGCGAGAGCGACGCGGGAGCGGCCGGCACATCGGCACCAACCGTCGACCGCGCGGCGATGCGTGAAGGCCCTGTTCGGCGACGCTAACAGCGCGACGGCTCATGACGCGTTGGGCGTTGGGCTTCGATTCGAACGACCATGCGTCGAGCGAGGAAGCCTCCTGACGCGACAGAGGCTTGCGTTGAGAGCGGGCGACCGGGGTCGAACCGGCGACGTCCAGCTTGGGAAGCTTTCTCGGGCCTTACGGGTAAGGGCTTTTCGGCGGCGGTAGTAGAAGTGGGATAACGCAACATGCCGCCCGAGCGCAGATCGAGTACAACGCCAAAGGCAAGGCGATCGGAATCGAGATGACGGCTCCGGGGAAGCTCAGCCTCGCCACCTTCGACCGGGTGCTCACCCGCCTCGGTCAACCACGGCTTGGGCCCTAGGAACTGGCTCCACTGATGGCCGGCTGAGCGGCGACCCGTCGTGAGGGCCAGGGACGAGCTCCTCGCGGCGGTCGACCGCGAGAAGGCGCTCATCGGGAGTCTGGAACGCGAGCGCCAGGAGGCGCAGGCCCGGGTCCGGTCGCTTCAGGCGCAGCTCGGCACACCTGCCTAGCGGCCGTGCCGACCGATCAGCGAGAGCATCGGGGGCACGGTCCCATCGCTCATCTTTTTTCAGGACGGGTAGGGGGTCTCGGGCCAAGGGGCCATCAGCGCGAGGCCGTTGAAGAGGCCCACCCAGTCGCCGCGGTCGGCGTAATCCTGGAGCTCCTCGGGGGTCCATCCGAAGGACACCTCGGGGTGCTCCCAGTACTCGACGAGACGGCCGGCGACGAACAAGCGCTTTCGCTGGGCGAGCATGGGCATGACGTCCTCACGCCGCCGTCCGGCCGACGAGGCCGCAGAGGTCGAAGCGGGCGCCCGCGAAATTGCCGCACAGCCGGACCCGCCCCGAGTTGACCATGCAGACGACGGTCGCGATCAGCTCGGCCTCGCTCCCGGCGTACCCGGAGACGGCGTTCACCAGCTCGAGCAGGGTCATGTTCAGCGCCATGGTCTCTTCCTCCCTGGGGTCCTGTTGTCGCTCCTGCGTAGACTACGCCCGGGACGGTCCGATGGAGGCGGACGTGCCGGATGCGCCGACCACCGGGTCGGCGCCACCGGAGCAGGGCGTCGACGCCGCCGCGCCGACGCCCCCCGGGCGGCTTCATCGGTCGCTCCTTCAGGGCCGGATGGAACGCTCCGATCCGGTGGCGATCCAGAATCCGCGAGCGCCGTTCGGGTTCTGGGGATTCGCGATGGTCGCGATGCGGACCAAGAAGAGCGGGTTGGCGCACACGGCCGGGATGCCCTGGATCGTGCCCGAGAAGCGCGCGTTTCCCTGGTCGTCGAGCGGGACGTCGCTCGTATCGAGCTCCGCCTCGCTCTGGTCGCCGGCATTGCAGATCACCGTTCCGGTGACCGTCTGCACCGGCCCTGGTGTGCCACTGAAGATCTGCCCGTTGATCACGAGCCCGTGCACTTCGAAGCGGGCCGCTCCGGTCGCGAGGTTCACCCGAGCATTGCCGGCTCGGACGGACCACGGAAAGGTCCCACTGCCGACCTTGCCGACCGGATTGTTGACGTTCTCCGCGGCATCGGTCGTGGGGTCGTCGGGAGCGGTGATGACCCCCACGATGCTCTTCCAGCGCACATCGGCCGCCAACGACGGCGACGCACACAGCGCCGCGAGCACGAAGCCCACGAGCGCCACCCTATTCTTCGACTTCTGGTTCATGACTGACTCCTTTCCCATGGGTTGACGTTGCGTTGAGGAACACGAATGCCGACGATTCCAGGCGATCGCGCGGCGGCGGAGCATGGATATCGGTGTGGCGGAAGACCGCCCTCGGTGACGGTTCGGTCACCGCACGCACCCGCTTGTGCGGGCACGACTGGAGACACCTATCGCTTGTCATGGAGCCTTGCCCTTGGATCCCGCCGCCTCGCGGAGGACGTCCGCGAGAAAGGTCGTGAGTCCTCTCAGCGATGTGATGCGGGCGATTCGGCCCGACGTGACGTGTTCGATGCGGCCGAGCATGCGGCGCGGCGGGTGCGCGCGAGCGTCGAGATGAAGGACGAACGCGAGCTCGGGAGACAGCTGGAGCGCCACGGAACCCAGGGGCTCATCCGGCCGCGATTCCTCGCTGTTGCGTTGGGGTGCCACTCGGACGACGATACGGGCCGCTGGACTCCCGCTCGATGGAACGGCCGTCAGATTGCCGTTAGAAAGCAGTGAGGACGCGGTTAGCCACGGCCACGATGGACGCTGATCGGCTCCTGAGCTTCGACCGCTATTCGCTCGACCTCGCCAACGAGCAGCTCCTGCAGGATGGCGAGGTGGTGCCCCTCACGCCGAAGGCATTCGCAGTCCTCCATCGGCTGGTCGAGGACGCGGGACAGCTGGTTAAGAAGGACGACCTACTGCGATCCGTGTGGCGGGACACCCACGTGTCGGACGGCGTGCTCCGGGTTATCATCCTCGAGATCCGCCGTGCGCTGGGCGACGACTCCGATCAGCCGCGCTTCATCGAGACCGTCCCGCGCCGCGGCTATCGATTCGTCGCCTCACGGGCGCGCACGGCGCGGCGATCGGCGGTCGCAGACGGACACGGCACGCTCGTGGGACGCGACGGCGTGATGGCCGCCCTGGAGACGCGGTTCGTGCGCGCGTGCGGCGGCGAGCGCCAGCTCGTATTCGTCTCCGGTGAGGTCGGCATCGGAAAGACGACCGTGCTCGACGCGTTCGTGGCGCGCGCAGCGCGGGAGCCCGACGTCATGATCGCGCGCGGGGCATGCCTGGAGCACTACGGCGTCGCGGAGTCGTATCTGCCGGTGCTCGAAGCGATCGGACGCCTGCTCCGCGAGCCGGGCAGCGATCGGGCGATCCGTCTGCTCGAGAAGTACGCGCCGACGTGGGTCCTGCAGCTCCCCTGGCTGGCGCCGCGGGACGATCGTGAAGCACTACGCCGGGAGCTCGTCGGCGTCACGAAGGAGCGGATGCTGCGCGAGATGTCCGAGGCCCTCGAGGTGCTTACCACGGAAAGCGCGCTCGTCCTCGTGCTCGAGGATCTGCACTGGAGCGACCACTCGACGCTCGACCTCCTCGGGATGCTCGCACGTCGCGAGGAGACGGCACGCCTGCTCGTGCTCGGCAGCTACCGCCCGGTCGACGTCATCGTGGCGGGACATCCTCTGCAGTCGCTCCTCCAGGAGCTGCGGGTACGGCGGCAGTGCCACGACATTGCCCTGCCGTTTCTCGATCAGGCGGACGTCGCGGCCTATCTCGCGCAGCGATTCGGTGCCGAGACGTCGACGTCGGACCTCGCCGGGGCCGTCCAGCTGCGGACGGACGGCAATCCGCTCTTCATGGTCAGGCTGGCCGACGAGCTCGTCGCCGTCGGCGTCCTGGTCGAAGACGCGGGCCGCTGGCGGCTGCGCGGGCCGCTCGGCGACGTCGCGCGTGCCGTTCCCGAGAGCCTCCGCGCACTGATCGACAAGCAGATCGGCCGCCTGGAGCCCGGGGCGCAACGTGTCCTCGAAGTCGCCGGCGTTCTGGGCGACCAGTTCACGGCCGGTGCGATCGCCGCCGGTCTGGGCGACGACCCGGCCGTCGTCGAGGAGCAATGCGACGCGTTGGCTCGCCAAGGGCAGCTCGTCGTGCCCGGACCGGTGACGACGCTGCCCGACGGTACCCCGCTCGCCCATTACGCCTTCGCGCACAACCTCTACCCCCAGGTCCTGGGTGCCCGGGTGCCGGCGGCTCGTCGCATGCGCCTGCACCACCGGATCGGTGATTGGCTCGAGCGAGCCCATGGCAATCAGGCGAATGCGATCAGCACGCAACTGGCCTGGCACTTCGAGGAGGGGCACGACCACCGCCGCGCGATCCAGTACCTGATCTCGGCGGCGGAGAGCACGGCGGGCCGCTTCGCCTACCGCGACGCGATCCGGGTGCTGCATCGCGCGCTCGCGCTGGCTCGCGAAGTCGAGGCGGGCGTGAGACCCGCGATCGAGACCGAGATCCTCGAGCGCATCGGCGACGCGCACTACTGCCTCGGCGCGATGGCTGACGCCGCGAAGGCCTATCGGGCGGAGGCGGCTCGCGCCGCGGACGCGGGGCTCGTCTCCGCACAGATCAGAGCGTTGAGCCGCCTCGCCTGGCCATTCGGCCTGATCGATCCGGATCAGGGCATCGCCGCGGTCGCGCAGGCGGCGGAGCTCAGCGCGGACGGTGACGATCCGCTCCTCCACGCGAGCACCGAGATCCTCGCAGGCAGCACGAGGCTCTGGTACGACCGCTGGCGCGAAGAGGACTGGACGCGGTGTGCGTCGGCACGGCAACGGATCCACGATCTGAGCGCCGCCGGCATCTCGCCGTATCACCGCATGATCTATGCCCATCTCGAAGTGCTTCGAGGTAAGTATCGCGAGGCGCTCCGAGAGCTCGAGGCCGGCATCGCCACGGTGAACGAGCCGACCTCGATGATGGTAAATTTCTTCGCCCACAGCGGGAAGACACTGGCGCTCCTGCTGTCCGGCCGGTGGGGAGAGCTCATGCGCGTCGTGCGTGCCGCCAAGGAGATCGCGGAACGAAACGGCGACGCACCCTGGCTCTTCATCTTCCGCGAAGCCTGGCTCCGAACGGTGGCGTTGGATTTCGATGGCGCGCGCGCCCTGTGCGACACGGTCACGCGGGAGGCGACCACCGAGTATCCGACAGGGCAGCCGCAAACGATCGCAAAGTTCTCCCGCGCCTACGTGCAGCTCGGGAACCGGCAGTACGAAGACGCGCTGCAGACGTTCGCGCAGATCCTCGACCCGGCGGCCACGCCGAAGTTCTTCCTGCACTGGTACTGGCGGATGAAGGCGCAGCTCGGCCTGGCGGACGCATGGCTGGCGGCGGGAAATCTGCGGAAGGCATGGACGGAAGCGGATCGTTTCCTCGACGCCGTCTCGTCGACGGCCGAGCCGAACCTCCTCGCGCTGGCCTCGGAGGTTCAGGCGAGGGTCGCGATGGCGGCGAGGGACTGGACGCGTGCCGAACGAGACATCGAGAGCGCGCTCGCGATCGTCACACAGTTCGACATCCCGACGACCGGTTGGCGAGTCCATGCCACGCGCGCCGACCTGTATCGATGCGTGAAGGACGAGGCGGCGGCAGAGCCGCACCGGGCGCGGGCCGAAGCCCTCGTCGTCGCGCTGGCGGACTCGTTCGATCGCGACGAGCCGCTGCGCCAGGCCTTCCTCTCGTCGCCGCCGGTTCGTCGGATTCGCGGCGGACGAGCACACAGGCGGACCGCAGCGCGGGAGTCGAAACACTAGGCGATCGGATCGTTCCCCGGGTCGGCGACGAGACCACGTTCGCGCGTGCCTCCGGCGGCGAGTCTGCCGGCCGACGGCGCCGCGGTGTGCGGCGGCAGCAGGTGCGACTTTATCTTCGCCTTCGATCCGCGTGCCGCCCGCAGGTCGCGAACTGTGGCGAGGACGTGATCGAGCGCGCTCTCTGCCGACGACGTCGTCGCCGACAGCGTGGCGTACAGGAGAGCGATCGAGACGATGAGCTGATGTCGCATCGGAATCCCCCGCATGGCGCCGGGGCAGGGCCCGTCGCCGCGTGTTCGTGATGCCGCTCTACGCGCGGGCGGCATGTCTGGATCACCCATCTGCTCTAGCTAGCGGGTGCGGGCGCACCGGAACCCGATGGAGGGGCTCCGTTGCGACGGATCGGGGCCGGCATTGACTGCGAAGACGCCCGCACCCGTGCCGTCCAAGAAGCCGCCACCGCGAACGAACGCGCCCGGAAGGCTCAACGTGCCGCTCTGCTCACCGGGGTTCCCCGTGGTCCCCGGTCCGCCGACGCAGCTCAAATCGTTGCCGAGACTCGCCGGCCAGTTCGTACAACTCACCGAGCTGTCGGCCCAATCGGCGACCCACTCGTTCACGTTACCGATCATGTCGAACGCGCCCCACACGGACTTGCAGCTCGACCGGGATCCCGTGTCGGCGGGCCCGACGCCGGTTGTTACGCACGTGGTCGAGCGGTCGTCGCCCGCCCCCGGATCGGGCGTGCCGGCGGCAGCGCCCTGCCACTCGCGGTTGGTGAGGAGCCGCTTCCCCGAGAGCAAGCACGCCTGGTTCGCCTGGAACCACGTAATGCACCGCGACGGCTGCACACCGGCGACGGAGACGGCGTAGAAGCCCGGCGACGGCGGATTCGATCCCGGGACCGGCGTCCAGTTCCCCGTCCGCGGGAAGTTCGTGAACACGTCCATGGCGCTGCACGCCGACAGGCTCAGCGGAATCGCACCGCCGGCCAGGAGATCAGCGAGCGTCGCGCGTCCGGTCTGCACCTTCCTCACGAGCGTCACGTTCGCGGGATCGATCCGCCACAGGCTCGCCTCGTAGGTGTCGACGCAGGTATTGCCGACCTTCACCGAGTCGGGTGGACACCGGAGCGTGATACCAAGGGCCGGGAACGCCGCCGCGAGACTCACGATCGCGGCGACGATGATGTGACGTTGATTCATGGCTCTGTCTCCTTTCGTTCCTTCGCGAGAGACCATCGTCGAGCAAGGGAGGAGCACGACGTCGGGTGCTTCTCTACGCACGACTGCCGCCGCCGGATGCACCCGATCAGCGGGCGCAACGGAACCCCAAGATGTCGAGGGACAAGGACGGCGTTACCGGAGTGACGGCGAATGGACCGGCAAACGGTCCAAGCAAGAACTCACCGCCGCGCGTCAACACATCGGGTTCACCCGTCTCGGCTGCACCGCGCAGGCAGTTGATGTCCGTCGGGCTGATGCCGGCCGTCCAGACCCCGCACGTGGTCGATGGCGGCACCCAGTCGGCCACGTACTCCGCAACGTTGCCCACCATGTCGACCGCCGCCTGCCATTCGGCATTGGACGGCAGCCGCTTGCCCGCGTTGGTGCACGCCGCCTGCGCCTGGAACCATGTGAGGTTGGCCGACGGGAACACGCCCGGCAGACTCACCGCGTAGATGTCGCCGGCGCAGTTCTGGCCGCTGTCGGCGCACGGCGCATAGTCATCCGTGGCGATCACGCCGAGCTGCGTGGCGCCGCCTGCCTTTAGATCGGCGAGGGTCGTTCGGCCGAGCCGGATCCTCTGCACGAGGGCCGCGTTCGTCGTGGTCGGATTCGGGACGCGCCACACGCTCGCTTCGTACCTGTCGAGGCACGCGGGCCCTGCCATGACCGCATCGGGCGCACACCGTCTCACCGGAGCCGCCGGAAAGCTCGCGGCAACCGCGGTCGCGGCCATCGAGAGCCCCGACGCCACGAGCGCCGCCTGCGCAACCCCTCGTCGCACGACGTCCACTCCGAACCTTCCCTTCGCTCCCATTCCGGACTCTCCTTTCCTTGGCCGCGGGACTACCGGCCTCGCCAAATCGTCCTCATGGTTTGGTTTGGGCCGTCGTGTTCATCGCGCGCCTCCCGCGCCGGCTCGGCGGAGTTCCGGTGCCAGCGTCATCGCGCGGATCCGAATGGACGCCCGCGCACGTCCGCGGCGCGCGTCGGGTGTATTGTTCCGCATCGCCAAGAGACGCCTGCGGATCGCGTCCGGGTCGAAACCGAGCACGTCGCAGACGTTCAAGAACGAGAAGAGCCGGTCCCGGCGATCCGACCGAACCCAGGCTTCGGCTTCGGCGGCCAGGCGCCGCGCGTGGAATCGGCGGCGCCGGCGTCCCCGCTCGATGCACTGTAGAGCGTCCTCGAGCACGGCGAGCATGAGCGCTCGCGGACCCGACGTGTCGCCGTTCCACCGGGCACCGACGGACATCTGTGCCGGCACGATTCCCGACGTGTCGCAGAAGGTCGTGTCGAAATCGCCGATCATCGCTCGCTCCTCCTTCCGAAGCGGCTCGACATCTGTCGGCTGACGAGTCCCTCGAGTCTCGGGACGCGAGCGCCTCGCGGACCGTGACATCGACCGCCCCGAACCCGCGGTCGCGCTGGTCGTGCGTGCGCGTCCACTGCCGGTGTTTCATGCGGCGACGATACGAGCCGCGGCGCCGGCAGGCGACGAAACGAGCGTCAGATTGGCGTTAGAAGCCCGTGAAAGGACGAGCACAGCGGGAAGGTGACCTTCGTCGAACGGCTTCGGAAGGCTGGCCTGCTCCCCACTCGTTCGCCCGATGATTCGCACGCGGGCGCAAACCGAAGGACCGCGACCGCGCGCGGTAGCAATTTCGGTAGCAGTTTTCCGAGTGCGTCGCGCTCGTGAACCCCTGCATTCTCCGAACGCTACGCGCGCCGTATCTTCGGATCACCAGCTTCCGAGGCTGGCTCTCTGAACGGACGCCTCACGCTCCGACTCGGAAGACCGCGAGAACGCAGCTCTTTCACGAGAGCGGGCGACCGGGGTCGAACCGGCGACGTCCAGCTTGGGAAGCTTTCTTGGCCCTTACGGGGCAAGGGTTTTTCGGCGGCGGTAGCAGAAATGGGATAACGCAATACGGATCCACTGTCTCCTGTATTCGCAATTCTCCTCGGACAAAGAAGAACGAGTCAGCCGATTACGGATCGCATCGGCCACACTGGCTGAGCTCGCGACGAGAGCGAAGATGTCGTGTCAGAGCTACTGCCGTCGGTCAGCCAGATCAGTCCCGGGCCCGATCCACAACTCTCGCCAATACCTCGATGCCCGCAAGGTCTATCGAGAAGGTCTCTACTGGCGAACTGCTGGATCGGGTCGCTGCCGAGGTCGAGCTGTAGCGAGCTTTCCGAATTGCGCATCCTGTCAGGTCAGGTCTTAGGATGCATGGCACGGAGCCCGGCACTGAGCATGTCGATGAAGGCAACCACTTTCCGCGACAGGTGCCGCGGCGTCGGGTACAGCGCGTAGAGCGGCCTCTCCCCTGACGACCACTCGCTCAACACCCGGCGGAGGCGACCCGCCTGGAGATCTTCTTTGCAAGCGAACTCGGGCAGCAGGGCGATGCCGATTCCCCGGCGAGCGGCTTCATGTACCCAGGCGATGTCGTTCACGGCGAGCCGCCGTCTGACGTGCACGTCGACAGACTCGCCAGCCTTGTCCAGGGACCACACGCCTGGACCCGGCTCCGACCCGAGCCCGATTGTCTCGTGCTCTTGGAGCTCCATGGGCCCCCGCGGGCTACCCCGCCGGCGCAGGTATCCTGGCGCGGCCACGAGGACCTCCTTCACCACGGCAAGTTTGCGTGCGCTCAGGTTCGAGTCCGTGAGGGGCCCCACCCGGACGGCCACATCAATGCCTTCGGCGACCAGATCGACATGGCGCTCGGTGCACACCACCTCGATTCGCACGTCGGGGTAACGCTTCAGATACTCCGCCCCGATTTGGCCGAGCGTTCGGAATGACGGTGGCGCGGTGATCCGAAGGAGTCCGCGGGGTGTTGCCTGCATCTGCTGTACGGCGAGGTCGGCTTCGTCGGCCTCGCGGCTGATGCGCGCACAGTGCTCGGAGTAGACCCGGCCGACGTCCGTGAGACTGAGTCTGCGCGTTGTTCGTTGAATCAGGCGCGCGCCGACACGCTTCTCGAGCTCACCGACTTTGCGGCTGACGGTCGACTTCGGCATCGCAAGATGCCTCGCCGCGGCCGTGAAGCTCCCGGTATCGGCCACGGCTGCAAAGACGACCATCGCCTTCAGATCCGGACCTTGGTGGCTCACTGTCCTGTTTTTGGAACGGTAATTCCCAGAAGTCTACTCTAGTCCTACCTGTAGGACAATGGCAGATCTCGCTCATGACACTCACGCGCTGGATGGCGGCGACCGGCTGCAGGGGCAGCATCTTCCCGCCGTTGCTGCCGCGCGAGACGTACGAGGACGTTGATCCTCGCCGGGTCGGCCCAGCCCGCCGGTACGGCCGAGGCGACCGCGGACGGCCGGCGAGTCAGAGGAGCAAGTGATGACCGAGTTCAGCTTGTTGATCGATGGTAACCTGGTCGAGGGCACCGGCACCCTGGATGTAATCAATCCCGCAACCGGGCGGACCCTGACGGCTGCTCCCCGGGCGGATCGGGCCCAGCTCGATCAGGCGGTGGCCGCAGCGAAAACCGCCTTCCCCCTCTGGTCGGCGACACCGCTCCGGCAACGGGCGGCGCTGCTGGTCAAATTAGCTGAGGCGCTCGAAGCCGAGCAGGGCGCATTCACCCGTCTCCTGACCCAGGAGCAGGGCAAGCCGCTGCCGCAGGCGCGGTGGGAGATCGACTGGGCGATCGGCGCGATCCGCTACTTCGCCACGCTGGACCTGCCGACCGAGGTGCTCAAGGAGGATGCCACGCAGAAGGTGGTCCGACAGCACAAGCCCCTCGGCGTCGTCGCGGCCATCACGCCGTGGAACTTCCCGGTGGTCCTCCTGATCTTCAAGATCGCGCCGGCCCTGCTCGCCGGAAACACGGTCGTGGCGAAGCCGGCCCCGACCACCCCGCTGACGACGCTCCGGTTGGGCGAACTCTGCGCCCGGGTCCTGCCGGCAGGCGTCGTCAACGTCATCGTCGATCAGAACGACCTGGGAACCGCCCTCACCAGCCATCCCGACGTCGCCAAGGTCGCGTTCACCGGCTCCACCGCGACCGGCAAGAAGGTGATGGCGAGCGCCGCCGGGACGTTGAAGCGCCTGACCCTGGAACTCGGCGGCAATGACGCGGCGATCGCGCTCCCGGACATCGACCCGAAGGACGTGGCACCAAAGCTCTATGCCGCGGCCATGTTTAACGCCGGCCAGACGTGTGTCGCCATCAAACGGCTCTACGTCCACGATTCGATCCACGACGCCGTCTGCGACGAGTTGGGCCGGCTTGCGCGGGAGACAGTCGTCGGCGACGGCTTGGAGCAGAGAACGCAGATGGGCCCGATCCAGAACCAGGCCCAGTTCGAGAAGGTCAAGGGTTTCCTGGAGGATGCGCGGCAGAACGGCAAGATTGTCGCCGGCGGCGGCGTGCTCGAGCGGGAGGGCTATTTCGTCCAGCCGACCGTCGTCCGCGATATCCCCGACAACGCCCGCCTCGTCCGCGAGGAGCAGTTCGGCCCGGTGCTGCCAGTGCTGCGCTATTCCGACATCGACGAGGTGATTGCCCGTGCCAACGACACGGAGTTCGGCCTGGGCGGCTCAGTCTGGTCGTCGGACCGCAACCGGGCGTTCGAGGTGGCGGCCAGGATCAATGCCGGCACGGTCTGGGTGAACAAGCATCTCGATCTCGGACCGGACATCCCCTACGCCGGCGCGAAGCAGTCCGGCATCGGGACCGAGCTCGGCCGAGAGGGACTCGAAGAGTTCACCCAGGCGACCATCATCAACGTAGCGAAATAAGCAGTCCAAGGAGACTTGACGGTGACAAAGCATCATCATGAGGCCGGGCGCGGCGCGGGGCTCGCCCGCAGCTATGACTATGTGATCGTCGGCGCCGGATCGGCGGGTTGCGTGGTCGCGCGCCGCCTGGTGGACGGCACCGACGCCACCGTTCTCCTGCTCGAGGCGGGGGGACGGGGTGAAGACGCCGCCAGCCTCTCGAACCCGCCGCAGTGGGTGGAGAACCTCGGCTCGCCCTACGACTGGGCCTACCATTACGAGCCGAACCCGCACGTCGCTGGCCGCTCCATCCGCTTGCCGCTCGGCAAGGTGCTCGGCGGGTCGGGCAGTATCAATGCCATGGTCTGGGCCCGCGGTCACCGCGCCGACTATGACGGTTGGGCGGAGGCCGGCAACGCCGGCTGGGACTTCAACTCCGTGCTGCCCCTGTTCAAGAAGTCGGAGGACTGGGAGGACGGCGGCAGCGCGTTCCGCGGCGCCGGCGGCCCGATCCGCGTCGAGCGCGCCCACGAACTCCACCCGGTGGCGGCCGCGTTCATCGACGCCGGCCGGTCCGCCGGAATGCCGTACCTCAACGACCTGAACGTCCCCGAACCCGAGGGCGTCGGCCCGATGAACCTGAACATCAAGGGGGGCAGACGCTGTAGCCCGGCGAACGCATACCTCCGGCCGGTGATGGGGCACCGGAACCTGACGGTTTTGACCGAGGCGCCGGCGGTCAAGCTGACGCTCATCGGCACGCGCTGCACCGGCGTCGAGTTCCTGCTGGACGGCAAGCTGCGTTCCGTCGGTGCGTCCCGCGAGGTGATTCTGTGCGCCGGAGCGATCCACACGCCGCGCCTGCTCTTACTCTCGGGCGTGGGGCCCCATGCCGACCTCGAGGCGCTCGGCATCGACACGGTCATCGATCTCCCGGGCGTGGGGCGGAACCTCCAGGACCACCTGTGGATCATGGGCCTCTGCTTCGAGTCGAAGCATCCCCTCCCCGCACCGAATTACAACCTTGCAGGCAGCGCCGCCTTCTGGAAAAGCCGGCCTGCGCTCGGCCGGCCGGACCTGATGGTCATGCCCGGGCAAGTGCCCCTGGTCTCGGACGAGATCGCCGCCCGGTACCCGATCCCGCCGAACGCCTTCGTCATTCTCCCGTGCCTTGTGGGGCCCCAGAGCCGAGGCTACCTGCGCCTGAAGACCGCGGATCCCAACGCCCCGCTGGAGATCCAACCCAACTTCCTGGCGGACCAGGCCGACGTCGAGGCCCTGGCGAGCGGCGTCGAGCTGGGGCTCGACCTCGCCTCGCAGCCGGCGTACCGGGATCTGATCAAGCGCTGGGTCGTCCCGCCCAGGCGAATGAGCCGGGAAGCCACGGTGGCGTTCGTTCGCCGGTCGTGCTCGAGCTATCTCCACCCGGTGGGCACCTGCGCGATGGGGCAGGGCCGGGAAGCGGTAGTGGATGTCGAGCTGCGCGTTCGCGGCGCCCTGGGCCTGCGCGTCGCCGACGCCTCGGTCATGCCGACGATCCCCTCGGCCAACACCAACGCCCCCAGCATCATGATCGGCGAGTTCGCGTCCCGGCTTGTGGTGGCTCGGCTGAGCGGGAGCCGTGCTGGAGCCGGCAAAGACCTACGCGCACCCCTGCACAACGGGAGAACGCCATGGCACGGGTAGTACGATTCCACGAGATCGGCGGACCCGAGGTCCTGAAGATCGAGCGTCTCGACGTCCCTCCGCCCGGGAAAGGCGAGGTCCAGATCAGCGTCAAGGCGCTGGGGCTCAATCGCGCCGAGTCGATGTTCCGCGGGGGCGAGTACATCGAACAGCCCGATTTCCCGGCCCGCATCGGGTATGAGGCGGCCGGGACGGTCGCCGCCGTCGGCCCGGGCGGCGAGGGGTTCAAGGTCGGCGATGCTGTCAGCACCATCCCGGCCTTCTCCATGAACCAATACGGGGTCTACGGCGACCTCGTGAGCGCCCCGGTCCATGCCGTGGCCCACCACCCCGCCTCGCTCTCGTGGGAGCAGGCGGCCTCGATCTGGATGCAATACCTGACCGGCTACGGAGCCCTGATCGACATCGCTGACCTGAAGGCGGGCGATACGCTCGTGATCCCCGCGGCCTCGAGCAGTGTCGGTCTGGCCGCCATCCAGATCGCCAACAGGGTGGGTGCGACGCCCATCGCCCTGACCCGCAGGAGCTCGAAGAGGCGCGCCCTGATGGACGCGGGCGCGACCCATGTCGTCGCGACCGACGAACAGGACCTGGTCAAGGAAATCCTCGGCCTGACCGGTGGCAAGGGCGCCCGGGTCGTCTTCGACCCCGTGGGCGGCCCGACCATGGAGAAGCTCGTGCGGGCGACGATGCCCCACGGCATCGTCTTCATCTACGGGGCCTTGAGTCCGGAGCCGACGACTGTGCCCCCCTTGGAGTTGGTGGCTAAGTCCATCGTCGTGCGCGGCTTTTGGCTGGCGGAGATCACGCTCGACCCGACCCGCGACCCGACCCGGCTGGAGCGTGGTAAACGTTTTGTCAACGAGGGCCTGGCTGATGGCAGCCTGAAGCCGATCATCGCCAAGACCTTCCCGCTCGAGGAGATCGTCGAGGCTCATCGCTACCTGGAGTCGAACCAGCAGATCGGCAAGGTCGTGGTGAGGGTGTGATGCGGTGGCCACAAACGGAAGATAGGGGCCACGAACGGGGTTTTTGCGACGTTACTGAGTCCCCGACCTCGGACGTTCGCGCGGAGTTTTCGCCCGGCTCCGTAACAACGGGAGCCGGTCACCGACGCCGGCATGTTCGCGAGAGGAGTCGATGAGAATGGCAAGCGAAGAAACACTGTCGAGCGCCTGGGATCAGCACCTGGCCTCCGAGTTCGCCGCCAAGAGTCCGGAGCAGGCGCTCGCGACGATGGCGGCGGAGCCCTACGTCAACGTGGTCCCCTTGATGATCGGGGCCCGAGGCCGCGACGAAGTCCGCGACTTCTACGCCAACCATTTTCTGTCCCAAATCCCGCCGGACATGGAGATGGTTCCCGTCTCGCGGACCATCGGGCAGGGCCGGGTCGTCGACGAGCTGATCATGCGCTTCACGCACACGATCCACATGGACTGGCTGCTGCCCGGCATCCCGCCGACCGGCAAACCGGTAGAGGTCCCAATGGTCGCGATCGTGCAGTTCGAAGCCGACAAGGTCGCGCACGAGCACATCTACTGGGACCAGGCTTCGCTCCTCGTTCAGGTCGGCCTGGTTGATCGCGCCCTGCCAGTGCGTGGTGGCGAGATCGCGGCGCAAGTGCTCGCGCCCACGCAACCGATGAACGAGCTCATCCGCCGTGCAGCGACCAACGATGGCTTGTTCGGGGGAACCGCACGAGAGAGAGCGAGCCACGATGACGCACGTATCAGCCGCTGACGTTGATCCCCCTAGGGCCGATCGCTCGGCTCCGACGCCGTCGATACCTCCGAAGACAGAATCGCACGTTACGGGCGCAATCTATTGCCGGGTGCGGATCGCCGCCGCGCCGCGCTCTACGAACCATTCCTCGCCTTGGCGCCCGAAGTCGGCCACGTGCCGCCCGGCGAGATAGGCGGCCGCGACGCGCCGGAGCACGGTGCCCCCGTCGAGCCAACCGAGACGGTGGCCGAGCGCGTACCAGGCGCCCCGCATCGCGAGCGCGGGTTTCGCCTCGCCGCGCGCCACCAGGTAGCGGGCGAAGAGGGTGAGACCCTTGCCGTGGAGAACGACGCCGTCGACCCAATTGGCTCGAACCCGTTTTCGCCCTTCTCTCCCTTGATATTGGTACCCCACGGTACCATGTCTACGAATGCCTCGATGGTGCCCACCGGTACCGTACCCAGTGGTGCCACACGACGGGAGATGCCCATGCGCGTGAATTTTGTTGTCGCCTTGCGGATTGCCACAGGACTTTCGGTCACAACCCATTGTGCTAGATCCGTGCCGTAATGGAGAAGAACCCGATCACCCCCGAGGGCGCTGCTGCAGCGCAGAACCCGCTGCCGCCTGTGCCCACCACGAAGATCCTGGCGATCTCCCATTTCATGGGCACGCCCATGACACCCGCCCAGCGCGCCCAGATCATGCCGCACGAAGTGCATGACACGGTGAATGCTTATCTCGCGGGCAAGATAGACCAGTGGTATTTCCGGACCGACGGGAAGGGTGTGGTTTTCATCGTCAACGCAAGCACACCGGAAGAGGCG
>DATILR010000037.1:0-8488 GCA_035476275.1 Binatus sp. (SeqCode)
ACGGTGTGGGCGTCGGAGTTCCAGCGCCTGCGGCTCCAGTACACGCGGCTCGAGGCGCCCGGGGACCACGACAACCAGTTCTTCCTGCAGTGGACGGTCATCCTCGGGAGCCACGTCCACAGCTTCAAGGACCGATGAGGAGCGCATGATGAAGAGACTGCTCTCTGCCGTGCTGATCGCGGCGCTCGCGGTGCTGCCCGGACCAGGTAGCACCGCGGACAAGATCAAGGTGGTCGCAACGATTCCGGACCTGGCCGACATGGCCCGGCACATCGGGGGCGAGCTCCTCGACGTCAGCAGCATCGCCACCGGCGTCGAGGACATCCACGCGGTCCCCATGAAGCCGAGCTTCGCGACGATGCTGAACAAGGCCGACGTCCTCCTGCTGCTCGGCCTCGAGGCGGAGCACGCCTTCCTGCCCGCGCTGCTCGAGGCCGCGAGGAACCCCCGCATCCTCCGCGATGCGCCCGGCTACATCGACTGCTCGGTCTACGTGACCGTGCTCGAGGTCCCGACGCGCATCGACCGTGCGCTCGGCGACCAGCACCCGATGGGGAACCCGCACTACAACGTGAGTCCGGAAGGCGGGAAGGCGGCCGCGCGGGCGATCGCGGATGGTCTCGGCCGTCTGTACCCCGAGCACCAGGCCGTCTTCCAGCGGAACCTCGAAGCCTACCTCACCGAGCTCGACGCCGCCGCAGCCAAGTGGGAGAAGGAAGCCGCGCCGCTCCACGGCCAGAAGCTGGTGAGCTACCACCCCGACCTGGTCTACTTCGCCGAGGCATTCGGCATGGTGCCGTTCGGGACGATCGAGATCCGTGCGGGCATCGACCCGACTCCGAGCCACATCGCCGAGCTCGAGGAGAGCATGCGCAAGAACAACGTGAAGATCGTCGTGCGCGAGCTGCAGTACCCGGCGGGGCTGGCGGAGTCCGTCGCCCAGACTGCGGGTGCCAAGCTGGTCGAGCTCCCCGTGATGTCGGGCGGGCTTCCGGAGACCAAGGACTACATCAGCTTCCTCGACTACAACCTGCGCACCATGCTGAAGGCGGTGAAGGGCAGCTGATGCCGAAGGCGCTCGTCCGGCTGGACGATGTCAGCCTTGGGTACGAGGCGGGGGCGGTTCTCCAGCATCTCAGGTTCACCGTCGAGGAGGGCGAGTTCCTCGCCCTCCTCGGTCCGAACGGCGCCGGGAAGACGACCCTCTTACGGGGGCTTCTTGGCCTTCTTCCCGTGCTCGAAGGGCATATCGAGTACTGCTTCGACCGGGCGGCCACTCCTCCAGGCTATGTCCCGCAGCGGGAGACGCTGGATCCGATCTTCCCCCTGAGCGCACTCGAGGTCGTCCTCATGGGGACCTACGCGCGGCTGCCGCCGCTCCGGCCCGTCGGGCGGCGAGAGCGGGCGCTGGCGGCCCACTGCCTCGCGCAGGCGGGGCTGGAGGCCGTGGCGGGCCAACCCTTCTGGGCCCTTTCGGGCGGACAGAAGCAGCGCGTGCTGATCGCTCGCGCGCTCGCGAGCGAGCCACGGCTTCTCCTCCTCGACGAGCCAACCGCTGGCGTCGACCCGGGCGCCGCGGCGGCCATCATGGACGTCCTCTCCCGCCTGAACCGGGAGCAGGGCCTCACGATCGTGTTGGTGACGCACCAGCTCCGGCTCGTCCGGCCCGTCGTCGGCGCCGTCATCTGGGTGGACGGTGGGACGGCCATCAAAGGGCCGACGGCGGAGATGCTCGCGCCGGAGCGCATCATGGACGTGTTCGGCGCGCTGGCGACGGGGTGATGGCTGCGCTCGTCGAGATTCTCCGCCCGGGCTTCATCCTGCGCGACGCGCTCGTCGGCAGCGTGCTGGTCGGCACTGTCTGTCCGCTGGTCGGGGTGTACTTCGTGCTCCGCCGCATGATCTTCCTCGGCGTCGCGCTGCCGCAGCTCTCCGCGGCGGGCATCGCCTTCGCGTTCGTGGCCTACCGCCTGATCGTCGGCCCGCACGAGCACGGCAACGTGAGCGAGCGCTCCCTGGCCATCGTGGGAGCGTTCGCCTTCACGCTGGGAGGCATCCTCGTTCTCGCTGCCATGGAACGGCGCGGCCGCGAGACCGTCGAGGCCCGGATCGGCGTCACCTACGCCGTGGCGGCCGCACTCACCATCCTCTTCCTCGCGGTTGATCCGCACGGCGACGCCCAGATGGTGAACCTGCTGAAGGGGGACATCCTGGCGACGACGAGCGCGAGCCTCGGGGTGCTCGCCTCTGTGCTGGGCGCGGTGGTGGTGGTGCTGTTCGCCTTCCGGAAGGAGTTCCTGCTCGTCTCCTTCGACCGCGACCTCGCCGTGGTCTTCCGCAAGCGGGTCGGCGTGTGGGACCTCCTCCTCTATCTCGCCATCGGCATCACCATCTCCCTCGGGGTGATGACGGCGGGCCCGCTCGTCACCTTCGGCTTCCTGGTCGTTCCGCCCCTGACGGCTCGGCTCCTCACTCGCCGCATGCTCTCCTTCTCACTCGCCGCGGCGGGCATCGGGGGACTCACCGCCTTCGTCGGCTTCTACTGCGCGTATCGCTTCGATCTGCCGCTCGGGCCGGCGGAGGTGGCGGTGGCGAGCGTCGTCCTCGCACTGGTCACCGCCGCGACCATGGTCGGCCGGTGGCGGACGGGCGCTCGCTTGGCGCCATGAGATCGCTTCTCTGGCTCTGCTTCGGCCTCTCGGGCGTCGCGGCCCTCGGGCTGGAGCTCCTCTGGATGCGCTCGGCGGCGCTCGTCCTGGGCGCCACCGCGGTCACGGCCTCGATGGTGCTCGCGTGCTACTTTGCCGGCCTCGCCCTCGGGGCGGCGCTGGGGCGAGGAACGTCCAGTGGCGGGGTGCGCCGCTACGCGTTCCTTGAGCTCGCCGCCGCGGTCGGCGGTGTGTGGTCGCTGGTCGTGTTCCGGGGCCTCGGGCACGAAGTCCTGCAGCGCGCCCTGGCCACGGGTGGGTTCGGGGCCCGCTTGTTCGCGATGGCGGTCGCGATGCTGCCGGCCTCGGTCTGTCTCGGTGCGACGCTCCCCGCCCTCGGACAGACGCTCGCAGCGGGAGGCGTCGGGCGCCGTGGCGGACTCCTCTACGCCGTCAACACCGCCGGCGGTGCCCTCGGAGTGGCGGCACTTGGCTTCAGTCTCCCCGGTGCAATCGGAGTGACAGCGAGCTACCTGACCGTCGTCGGCGCGAGCGCGGCGGCGGGGCTGCTGGCGTTGCTCGTCGGCGATCGGGTCTCGCCGCCGCCTCTCCCTCGCCCGGTCGAGCCGCCCGCGGTCACGGCCACACGCCTGCGTCTCCTCGCCGCCGCGTCGGGCGCGCTCGGCCTTGCCCTCGAGGTCCTGTGGATCCGGCTCTTCGCGCAGGTGCTCCACAACTCCGTCTATTCGTTCGCGGCCGTCAGCCTGGTGTTCCTCGTCGCCATCGCGGTTGGTGCCGGGCTCGCGGGAGTCCTGCTCGGACAGGTTCGGGCGACCGTGCTGGCCGCGCTCGCGCTAGTGGCTGCTGCGGTGGCGGCGGTCGGGGGACTGTGGGGCTTCGTGTGGCTCACCGGCGACCTCGGGTACGTCGGGATGGAGACGGGGCTCCCGGCATACCTGCTCCACATCGTCGGGCTCGTGGCCGCCACCGCGGGGCCAGGTGCCGTCGCTGCCGGCGCCGTCCTCCCCGCCCTGTGGGCGGCCTTTGGCGAGAAGGGTGGTGCGGCGCGACCGCTCGGGGACCTCACCGCAGCAAACATGGTCGGCGCGGCCGTCGGCGCGCTCGCAGCGGGCTATCTGCTCCTGCCGGGGATGGGCCTCCGTGGGAGCGTCCTGCTCGCCGCGGTGGCGTACATCGTGCTGGCCGACGTCGTCGCGCCAGCGGAGCGTCGCGGGCGCGTCGTCGCCTACGCCGCGCTCATCGTGATCGTGCTCGTCAATCCGCTGCGAGCGCCGCTGACGCATCTCGCGGCGGGCGAGACGTTGCGGAGAAGCGTCGAGGGCCCAACAGGCATCGTCACCGTCGTCGACACGCCCGACGACCACCAGCTCCGGCTCGACACCTTCTACGTGCTCGGCGGTAGCTCCGCTGCCACCAACGAGCGGCGGCAGGGCCTCCTCCCGCTCCTCCTCCATCCGGCGCCCCGGCGTGCCGCGTTCATCGGCATGGCGACCGGCATCACGGCGAGCGCCAGCGCGGCGCTCGGCGTCGAGCAGACGACGGTCGTCGAGCTGGTCCCGGAGGTGGCGCGCCTCGCGGCGTCGGAGTTCGGTGCTTGGAACGCGGGCCTCCTCGGGCAGCCCGGGGTGCGCCTGGTCGTCGACGATGGGCGGCGGTATCTCGCATCCACGGACGAGCGCTACGACGTCGTCGTCGGCGACCTCTTCATTCCGTGGCATGCCGGCGCCGGCGGCCTCTACGCCCGCGAGATGTTCGAGACCGTCGCGGGGCGGCTCGCGCCGGGCGGGCTCTTCTGTCAGTGGCTGCCCCTCTATCAGCTCACGCGGGAGGAGTTCGACGTCATCGCCCGCACGTTCCTCGCCGTCTTCCCGTCCGTCACGCTCTGGCGCGACGACTTCTACTCCAATCGGCCCGTCGTGGCCCTGGTGGGGGAGGTGGTGCCCCGC
Organism: Binatus sp. (SeqCode); assembly: GCA_035476275.1. GTDB lineage: Bacteria > Desulfobacterota > Binatia > DP-6 > DP-6 > DP-23. Next base: position 4,616 of record DATILR010000037.1, read on the forward strand.
CCGCTCGACCTGGAGAGTGTACGTGGGCGGATCGGGGCTCTCCCCGCCTGGAGCGTTGACCCGCTCCTCTCGAGCCCGCGCGGTCTCGCCATGCTCTATCTCGGCGACATCTCGGTGGTGCCGGATGTCGTGCGCGCCGGCCCGATCAACACCGATGATCGCCCCGTCATCGAGTTCCTGGCGCCACGGCTCACACGCATGGGGCCGGGGGGGGACAAGGACTGGTTCACGGGCGAAGCGCTCGACGCCTTCAGCGACGAGCTCGCGGCACGTTCAGCCTCCGCGCCCGATCCCGTGCTCCCTGCCGACGCGGACCTCGCCGGCGCGCGGCTGGCCGGGCGCCTGCTATACCGCTACGCGCTCGCCGTCGGGCGCGGCGACGGGGCGGCCGCGGCGGTCTTCGAGGCGGACGTCCGCCGGCTAGTCCCCGAGGTGGTAGCAGCACGCGAGCGTGAGGAGCCGGTTGCCGCGCTCGCCGACGCGCGGCGCACGCTCGGTGCGCTCCGCGCCGAGCAGGAGCAGCTGCGCCGGCAGATGGAGACCATGCAGCAGCGACTGGGCGAGATGTTGCCCTCGAGCGGCGCGCCATGACCGATCGGATCGTTTCACTTCTCCTGCTCGCGGCGATCGCGGGCGGTTGCACACGGCCGGCGGAGTCGGTGCCCGCCGATCTCCCGCGGATGATCGCCGTCCTCCCGCCGGGCAACCAGACCGGTGACCCGCTCCTGGTTTCCGGCGCGTCGTTCCTCGAACGGTATGCGCTTCACACTGACCGCGTGACGGTTCCCGACGTCCTCGCAACCGAGGCCCGCCTCCAGCTCGAGCGGCGCGGCTTCACCGCCGTGCCAGCCGACACGGTGGAAGCGGCCACCGAGGGACGCGTGCCAGGCGGCACGGAGTCGGCGGTGGCGATCGCGCGCCACGGCGGCCTCGCGGGACTCGTCCTCTGGATCGACGTGCGGCGCTGGGAGCCGGACGCGCCGACGCTCCCCACTTTCGTGATCGTCGGACTCACGGCCGAGTTGATCGATTCCACGTCGGGACTCGTCCGCTGGCGCGCGGAGCGGCGGCCGGCGCCGGTCGCCACCCCAGGTGTGGTGAACATCGGGGAGGCCTACGTCAACGCTGCGAACAAGGTGATGGCGGAGCTCCTGGCCCCGCTCGGTCCCGAGCAACCCCCGAGGCGGTGAGCATGGCGCACCGACGAAGGCCCCTCGGCGCCGGACTCGCCGCCATCAAGCTGGCCTACGTCCACAACTTGGGGGACGTGCTGCTCTCCCTGGGGCCGGTGCTGGCTGGGATACTGATACTCATCACGGGCCGCTCGCTCTTCGACCCCGCGCTCGCGTTCGTGCTGGGTAGCGCCATCGGTGTGACGACGGTCCGTGAGCTGCTCGCGGCGGGAGGCACGCTGATCTGGCCCGAAAACGTCGTCTGTGGGCATGCGGAGGAGTCGCGCACGTGATCGCGCCGCGCACGCCCCGGATGCGGTCGCTCATACGAAGCAGGGGTCGATCCCCTGATGCGCAGCGCCACATTGGAGCACTGGTTGGGATCTTTGCCCTGCTCGCTCAGATCGCGCTTCCGCCGCTTCATGCGTGGGTCGCCACCCGCGCCCTCGAACGTTCGGCAGCCCCGACATCGGCTCGTGACGACACCGCACCGCAGCTCGGTACCAAGTCGCGACAGGTGCCGATCCACGACGCGTCTGACTGCCCGGTGTGTCGAAGCCTGCTCCAGGTCCGGAACTTCCTCGTGCCCCCGGCTCCAGCGCCCGCCGCGACGCTCTCGCCACGGTCTCGCGACCTGGACCGGACGATCTCGGTCGCGTCGACCACGATCGCGCGCCTGGCGTCGCCGCGCGCTCCTCCTCGTCGCGCGTAGCGACGCGGGGTTCGACAACTTCCACGCACGGGTGCCAGATGGCGCTCCGTGATGGGGAAGCCGGGTCAACGATCGACGAGGAGGTCTCTCATGCCCGACGTTCCGGTCCGTTCCGGCGTTTCTCGACGCTGGCAGATGCCCGCGCTGGTGACCGGCATCACGGTGGTCAGCGCTGCAGCAGCGGTTCGCTCTACTGTCGAGCGGGTCCACGATCAGGTGTGCGAGGCGCGCCGCCTTCGTGCACGCCTCGCCGAGCAGCGGCGCGAGATCGGTCGCCAGCGCCAGGAGATGGCGGCAGTGGCCACCGCCGTCGAGGCTCTGGTGCCCTCGGCCCGTGCCCTGGGAAGCCGAGCCCAAGAGCTGCGCCAGACCGGGGAGCCGCAGGGGAGCGATGCCGCGTCGCCCGAGGTGGTCGGCATGTCCACCTGCCGCATCGAGAACGGAACGGCGCCGGCGAAGCAGGCGATCGCAACGCTCACGTGGGTGGAAGAGCAGATCGTCGGGGCCGGCGACGCGTTTGTTGTCGAGGCCGTGCTCGCCGAGAAGCAGGCCCAGGAGGCCCGCTCCGTTCCCACGCTCTTCTGGCCCGTGCGGGGCGCCGTGAGCTCGCCGTTTGGCTGGCGGCGTTCACCCTACGGGGACACGTGGGAATGGCATCCGGGCATCGACATCACGGCGGCGTACGGGACGCCGGTGCGCGCGACGGCGGATGGTGAGGTCGTCTCGGCGGGGCGGGACCGCGGCTATGGCCTGCGGGTCGTCCTCGGCCACGGGAGAGCCACCACCCACTACGCGCATCTTTCGGCGATCTGGGTGCGGAAGGGCCAGACGGTGCTTCGCGGCGCGCCGCTGGGTGCGCTCGGCGGGACCGGCCGCGCGACCGCGCCGCATCTACACTACGAGGTGCGGCTTGGGAGCGAACCGCTCGATCCGCGATGCTTTCTCACCGGCCCGGTACGGGCCACGTTCGCCGAAGAGCGGTCACATGCGTGCGCGCTCGCTCGTGCCCGGTTGGAGAATCACAGGTTCCCGGCCACGGTGCGGGGTGCAGCGCACGCCACGACCCCACGCGCGGGCGTTGCGGGCTGACGACCGTGATTGCCAGCGGATCAACTCCCGGGCCATGGTGAGCCCGCTCACCTTCGCCGCGATCGCAGCTGCCGCCGACGTCGCCGGATCGCTCGTGGTCATGCGAGCGCACCGCGGCGGGCACGCCCCGCTCCGGTACTTCGTCGCGGGTGGTGCCGGCTTCATGCTGGCGGCCGCTTTCGTCCGCATGTTGCCCGAGAGCACGCACGTGCCCCACGCCTTCCTGTTCGTGCTCATCGGATACTTCGGCGTCCATCTGTTCGAGCACACGGTCGCCCCGCACTTCCACTTCGGCCAGGAGACGCACACGGGCGCAATTTTGGAACCAGCGGCCGCGTACCTCGCGATCCTGGGCCTCGGCGTACACACGTTGTTCGACGGCATGGCCCATCGCCGCCGGCTTCATGGTCGCCCCGACGCTCGGCCTCCTGCTCTTCCTGGCCGTCCTGCTCCACAAGGTGCCCGAGGGCTTCACCGTCGCGTCGATCACACTGGTGAGCGGGCGCTCGCGTGCCGCAGCGCTGCTCGCCGGGATGGCGCTCCGCGTGTTGACGATGCTCGGCGCGGTGGCGACGACCCTGCTCGCCGGCCGACACGTCGGGTATGCGCTCGCGCTCTCGGCCGGTGTCACGATCTACGTCGCGGCCTCCGACCTGATCCCGGAGGTGAACCGCGAGGGCGGACCAGCGCTCGGCTGGACCGTCTTCGGCGGGCTCCTGCTGTTCGTGCTCGCCGACTGGCTTCTCTCCCCGCTCGGCGCCACGGGGAGCCGGTGACCATTTCCAGGCGCGCCTCCGGGACACCGGCGCGCGTGCCGCCGTCACTCGAGGCCGAGGCGCGCCAGCGCCCAGTCGGCACACACGAAAAGCACCAGCCCCCCGAACACCGTCCACGCCAGCG
>DATILR010000038.1:0-8475 GCA_035476275.1 Binatus sp. (SeqCode)
GTCTCGATCGGCATCGGCGTGGGAGCGTACGTCACGCGCATGGGCGGGATGTCGTACGTCGAGTTCCTCGCTCCCGGGCTCGTGTGCGTGGCGGCCATGAACGGCGCGAGCTTCGAGGTGACCTACAACATCTATGTCCGGCTCACCTTCGAGAAGGCCTACGATGCCATGCTGACCACGCCCATCGAGCCCGACGACGTGCTCGCGGGCGAGATTCTCTGGGCCCTCACGCGCGCCGGCATCTACGGCGGCTGCTTCTTCCTCGTCATCGCGGTGGCCGGTCTCGCCCCGATGCCGCGCGCGCTGCTGGCGATCCCGATCATCCCGCTCGGTGGACTTCTCTTCGCCGCCATCGGGGTCGCCTTCTCGCTCCGCATCCCGACGATCGACCTCTTCAGCTTCTACTTCACGCTCTTCCTGACGCCGCTCTTTCTCTTTGCCGACGTGTTCTTCCCGCTGAAGGAGCGTCTCTCCGGGAACTGGCTCTGGGTGGCGGAGGTCCTGCCACTGCTGCACCCGGTGCGGCTCGCGCGGGCGGCGTTCCGCGGGACGCCCTCGCCCGTCCTCCTCTGGGACCTCGCCTACATGGTCGGAGTATCGACGCTCCTCCTCGCCTGGGCACGGGGCGGGATCCGACGGCGGCTCACGAGCTGAAAACGCGCCGACAGAAAACGCGCCGACACTTGACCGTGCGTCATGCGCGGGGTAGCCCGCTGATCCCGGTCCCGTCATGAGAAGGCAGCGAAGCTGACGCGCGGTCGCCTCCCCTGGCTTCTGTTGATCCTCGCGCTGGCCGTCGCGCTGCTGGTGAGACGGTGGGCCGTGCAGCCGGGGGCTCCGGCAGCCCGGCGCCCCACCCCGGCGACGCCCGGCCCGGACGGGGGGGCCGGCGCGGGCGCGATCCGCCTGACGCCGTCCCCCGGGGGCGCGGAGGACACGACCGCACCGCCCGAGGAGGACTCGTTTCCCGTCGGTCGCGGTCCCCAGGGGGTGCTCTTCGACGGCAGCAACGTCTGGGTAGCGAACCAGTTCAGCAACACCGTGACCAAGCTGCGGGCGAGCGACGGCGAGACGCTCGGAACCTTCCCGGTCGGCCGCCGCCCGCTGGATCTCGCCTTCGACGGTACCAGCATCTGGGTCACGAACAACCGCACGAACCAGGTGACGCGGCTTCGCGCCGAGGATGGCGCGGTGCTCGGGACGATCCCCGTCGGCGCGGCGCCCGCGGGCCTCGCTTACGACGGGGTGATGCTCTGGGTGGCGAACCGCTCGGGCGGCGATGTCACACGCCTCCGTGCGAGCGACGGTGCGGTGCTCGGGACGACGGCCGTCGGCAGCAATCCGTCGAGTCTCGTCTTCGACGGCGCCAACGTGTGGGTGACGAACTCCGGCAGCAACGACGTGACGAAGCTGCGGGCGGGTGACGGCGCCGTGCTCGGCACGTTCCCGGTCGGGGACGGGCCATCCGGCATCGCCTTCGACGGCATCAACGTCTGGGTCGCAAATTTCTTCGGGAAGTCGGTGATGAAGCTACGCCCGGGCGACGGGGCGGTGCTCGGCACGTACGTGGTCGACGACGGCGCGGCCGGCCTCGTCGTGGTCGGGTCGCACCTCTGGGTGGCGAACACCGGCACCAATCGTCTGACCGAGCTCCGGCTCCTGGACGGCGGCGTGGTGGAGCGTCTTCGGGTCGGGAAGAGCCCCGCCGAGGTCGCGTTCGATGGGACCTACGTCTGGGCGACGAATGCCGGCAGCAACACGGTGTCGAGGCGGCGAGCCCGCTAGAAGCCCCGACGACCCACCGCCCCCTTCAGAGAATCCCGTCTTGGCGTCCTTGACGTGCGGACCGGCTCGCCGGATTCTCACCAGCAACCCAGACTTCCCGATGCGGGCATTTACCGAGAGCGCCAAGCACCGCCGCAGGGCCTCGACGGTGCGGCGAAATCCGCCGCGCGGGGGCGCTCCCCCGCTGCCCGGAGTCGCGGTCGATCGCGCTGACTGGATGACCCGGTCGTTTCTCGCCTTTGCCCGCCTCCTCGCACGCTACCATCGGCATCAGGTGCTGCACCTCGGCCGCCTCGTCGCGCTGCTTCACCAGGGCCGGCGGGTGGTCCTGGTCGGCAATCATGCGCTCGATATCGCCGATCCGCTGCTCTTCCTCACCGCCGTGCTCGACCGGTACGGGCGCGTGCCCCGCTTCATCGGGCACGAGAACGGCTGGTTCCATCTGCCCGTGGTGCGGGCGATCTCCGCCCGCTACGGCATCATCCCCTCGCGCCAGCCCGAGCAGGCAGCCGCCGCGCTCGCCCGCGATGGCTTCCTCATGCTCTATCCCGGAGCCAACACCGAAGCCATGATGCGGAGCTATCGCGACGAACCCTACCGATTGAAGTGGGAGAACCGCCTCGGGTTCCTGCGTCTGGCACTCGCGGCCGATGCCGACATCGTCTTCGTCGCAGCGGTTGGCAGCGACGAAATGTACTACCAGTCGCGTCTGCCGATGCCCGAAGCGGTGATACGGCTGGTCAACGCGGGGGAAAGCAAGCGCTACCGGGGCGGACGCCTCACCTTCGGCCTGCTCGGGCCACATCTGCTGCCCGGCATCTTCCCGTTCCCCGTGCGGATCACGCACGTCGTCTCAAAACCGCTCGTGCTCCGCGACTGCGGGCGCGCTCTCCGCGATCCCCAAGCGCTGCGCGCGCTCCATCGCGCCGTCTGGGATGATTGTCAGGCATTTCTGGACGCCGCGATTGCCAGGCGCGATCGCTACACGCACGCGGTCGACTGCGCGGTCCGTGCGGGAGAGCGGCTGCTGCAGCGGCTCGGACTCTGAATCCCTCTCAGAGCGAAGCGGGCGGCGGCTCGAAGAGTCCCTCGAACTGGAGCTTGCCGCCGTCGACCTTGCCGTAGAGCAGCCAGTCGCCCTTGAACATCTTGTGATCGTACGGGCTGCAGGCGATGTGCGTGCGTGGACCGCCCGTCGTGGAGGGGAGGAAGCGGATGCGTTCCAGACCCTCCTTGACGCCGGGGCCGGTCAGGAGCGGCGCGCGATGAAGCGCCTCGGTCATCACGCGGGCCGTGTCGTAGGCGAGGAGGGGAATCGCATTGGGCCACGTCGGCGGTGCCTCGCCGTAGCGACGCTCGAAGGCGGCACGGAACGGCTCGACCAGCGGGTTCTCGGGACAGTACTGGTCGATCCCGACCCAGCCCTCGAAGTGCTGGAAGCCGACCAGGTAGAACATGAACGCCGTCGTCATGATGCGGGGCGGATCCCAGCCGATCGCCTCGAGGGCCGGTCGCACGAGCCCCTGCGCGAACAGCATCCCGTAGCCCATGTAGGCGAGCGCGTCGCATTCGGCCCGCTGGAGGTTGCGGAGGTTGCCGGTCAGGTTCGCGGGCGTCTGGGGGACGGTCTCGATGGCGCCGATCGTCAGGCCGAGGCGCCGGCACTCCTGCCGGAAGAATCGGAAGTACTCCTCGCCGTTGGGCGAGATCTCGTTCAGCACGGCGATCCGCTCGTAGTCCCTTCGCTTGAGCCACGCCGCCATGAGCGCCGCGTCGCCACCGCAGTCCCCGTTGCCGAGCTGGAAGCAGTATTCCCCGGAATAGCGCTCCGTGCCGCACCAGCTGATGATCGGCACCTTGGCCTCGTTCGCGCTCGGGGCGACGGCGATCGCGTTGTCCGAGCTGTAGGCCCCGGCGATCACGAGGCAGCCCTGCTCGACCAGCCAGCGGTAGCCGTCTATCGCGTTCTTGGCCGAGCCGTTGGGGAGGCCGTTCTCGGCACGGATGACGTGTTCGACCGCCCGCGGGAGCACGCCGGCCTCGCGGGCCTCGTCAAAGGCCATGCGGTGGATCTTGTCGTAGCCGCCCCCCTCGCCGTCCAGGCAGGCGCCCAGCCATCCCACCTTGATCGGCTCGAACTCGCTGCGCGAGCGTGCTGCCATCAGTTCCTCCCTCTCACTTGACGGGTGGCTCCCGGGTTCCATATCGAGCCGGCATGACCCCGTTCCCCGACCTCTCGCGTCGCACACTGCTGCGTGGAGCCGGACTCCTCGGCCTGGGACTGACGCTTGGTCGACCGTTCGAGGTGGCCGCGGCGGGCCGGCGCCGGCGACCGGGGTCGCTGCCTCATCCGAAGCTACCGCCTGGCACGGACACCCTCCCCCAGATCGAGCACGTCATCATCTTGATGATGGAGAATCACTCGTTCGACAACTACTTCGGGATGCTCGGCCGCGGCGACGGCTTCCACCTGGTCCACGGCGTGCCGACGGCGGCCAATCCCGATGCGCAGGGCAACCTGGTGCACGCCTTCCACATGCCGTCGGCCTGTCAGCTGAATGCCGCTCCGAGCCAGGCGTGGAACGCGAGCCACATCTCCTACGACCACGGCCGGAACCGGGGGTTCGTCAAGGCGAGCGGCCCGGTCGCGATGGGCTACTTCACCGACCGGGAGCTGCCCTTCTATTACGGCCTCGGCCGGACCTTCCCCCTCGCGGACCGCTGGTTCGGCTCGGTCCTGGCGCAGACGTATCCGAACCGCCGCTTCCTGATGGCCGGGACGGCGGCCGGGATCGTGAGCAACGACGGCCGACGCGCTGACCGCGCCGCCGCCGCCCAACGGCAACATCTTCGACCGGCTGAGCACCTATGGGATCTCCTGGCGCGACTACTACTCGGACCTCCCGTCGCTGGCGATCCTGTTCTCCTTCGCATCGCAGAACGGCGACAAGCTCGTTCCCATCTCGCAGTTCTTCAGCGATGTCGCGGCGGGGACGCTGCCCGGCGTCTCGCTGGTCGACCCGGCCTTCAACGGCGGCGAGTCGGAGGAGAACGCCGACGACGTGCGGGTCGGCGAGCGCTTCGCCTCGCGTGTCATCAACGCCGTGATGTCCGGTCCCGGGTGGTCGAAGACGCTCCTCGTCTGGCTCTACGACGAGCATGGCGGCTACTACGATCACGTCCCCCCGCCGCGCGCCGTCCTGCCCGACGACATCCCGCCCGACATCACGGCGCCTCCCGACCAGCCCGGCCGGTACGACCGCTACGGCTTCCGGGTGCCTGCCGTGGTTGTGTCGCCGTACGCGCGGCCACATCACGTGTCGCACCGGGTGCGTGACCACACGGCCGTCCTCAAGTTCATCGAGACGAAGTGGAACATCGGCGCGCTCACCTACCGTGACGCGAACGCCGACGATCTGCTCGATTGCCTGGACTTCCGCCGTCCGCCGGCGTTCCTCGAGCCGCCGACGCTGCCCGCACCGGCGCTCGACCGCAGCGACCCGCCGTCCTGCACGCCCGGCGATCCGGGACCGATTCCCTCGCTCCGGGCGGGAGTGACCCGCATGGGCGCGCCACTGGCCGAGGTGTGGGGCGCCGCAGGACGCCGGTGAACCTCACCATCGACCTGCCGCCCTGGGCGGCAGCTCTACCGGGCCAGCGAGGGGACGATCTACAACGGCTGAGCGGCGCAACTAGAGGTCGCACTCATGGCCGGCCGGCGCCGCGGGATCGGCGTCGTAGTAGTAGCCGGGCATGATGCACATGTCGTCATCGGAGTTGAAGCCGAAGACGAGATTCGCCTGGACGCAGCTGCCGGTGAAGGTGCGGCCCGGATAGGCCGCATCGGTCGGCGGGCACTCCGTCGGGTCGGGACCCTGGGTCGTGCAGCGCTTGGCGGCGCCGGTCAGGGCCGGGAACGTCTGCAGGACGGGCCGCCCCGGTGCCACGCCCGCCTGCTCCTCACAGCCGAGCTTCGGGTCGGTGGCGTTGTCGTGCGTACACTCGTAGTGGATCTTCTCGCCGGGACTGACCAGCATGGGCGGGCTCAGGTTCAGCGTCGGCGGATCGGAGTAGACTGTGTTCGAGTAGAGCCGCGTCCGCGTGGCATCGGCCGCCACCAGGTCCTCCGTGAAGAGGATACCCCGCCGGTGCATGTGGCTGATCAGCATGGTGACGCAGGCCGGTCCGGTCGGGTTGGTCGTTCCGCCGAAGAACCCGCCGAAGTCGAACAGCCCCGGACCCCAGTCCCAGCTCTCGGTGCCCGTCTTCCCGGGCGCCACGTTGATCAGGCCCGACGCCACCGCCTCGAAGATCGGCTTCAGCTGGCGCTTCACCGTCCGCGGCTTCGCGAGCACCAGTTTCACCGTCGCGCGGGCGCGCTTCACGGAGTCGGTGCCGTTGATCCAGTGCGAGTTGAGCACCAGGCCGACGGTGGGCCGTGATCCTGCGCCGGCCTGCGGGTCGATGCGAAGCGCCGTACCGCGCGGCATCTTCTGCCGCGAGGTCGGAGCCTGCGACGTGGCGACGATCTGGAGGGCGCGCGGGTCTCCCGAGCCGAGCTTCAGGCAGGCGGCGTCGTCCACCACCTTGCCGGCGGAGGGGACGAGCGCCTGGAGGTTCGCCTGGTAGGCGTAGACGATCAGATGATGGCTCGTGAAGCCCGTGGTGCCGCCCTGGTTCACGATCACGATCTCGCTCAGGTCCATCGGCTTGTGGACGCGGAGCGGCACGAAGGTGCAGATCTCGCGGTTGTGGAAGGCCGGGACGTCGAAGGCCGGGACGTGAACCGTCATCGCCCCCCGGCGGGCGAGGGCGCCTTCGGGATGTGCGAGCGAGACGGCGAGCAGGATGGCGGCGAGCGCCGCGGCGCGTCGAGACGAGGACATGCCATGGACATAGCACGCGGGCCCTACGACACAACAATGACGGGGGAACCGGATAGCTCGCCCCCGTGCCGCATGGAGCCCTATTTCAGCGGCACGGCGTCCACGGCGTGTCGAACAGATCCACCGACTTGAGGATCGCGTTCCGGTTGGCCCCGTTGGCCGCCGGACAGACCGTCCCGGCTCCCACCTGGTACTCGACCTGGAACACGGGCTTCCCCGCGCCCACGAAGGGATCGAGCGTCGAGCACTCGTTGAACTCCTGGCACTGCTCGTTGATGGCGAAGTCGAAGTAGGGGAGGAGCTCCGTCACCTGGGCCACGTCGTTCTTGAGACCGACCGTGAGTCCTTTCGCATGGGCGAGGTTGGCGAGCGCGGTGTTGAAGAGGAGCTGCGTCGCCTCGGAGATCGGGAGGCCGGTCGGGTTCGGATACGCCTCGACGTTGTCGAACTCGACGGCGTCGAAGCCGTCGGCCTTGCAGCGATCGACCCGGATGTCGACCTTGCCGAGGATGAAGGTGCGCTGTCCCTGGTCGTCGTTGATGTTGAGCCAGTGCTCCTCGCGGAATCCGGCCACGGGCTTCCCGAAGAGGCAGCCGCCGCATGAGGTGTCGAAGTCGACGTAGTCCTGGTGGTCGGGCCGGAACGGCTCGTCGGTTCCCGCGTCGACGTAGCAGATCGCCTTGGCGCCCGCGGTGTGGACGGCGTTCACGCCGGCCGTGTTGTCGACGTCGTTGCTGCCGCCCGCCGCGCAGAGCGGGTCCGTGAGGAAGTCGATGTCGTAGACCTCCGGGCTCACGGGTCCGCCGCCCGTGAACGGCACGGCCGAGATGCTGGTATCGATCCCGCCGCTGGCGGCGAAGTCGCAATCGCCCGACGGCGTGTGCGCCGCCTGGAGCTGGTATTGGGGCCGGGTCTGGAGCGGGGGCTGCCAGCAGGCGCCGGCCATCGTGTCGCACGCGACCGGTGCGGGGCATCCCGCGATCGCACACGTGGCGGTGGTCGGCTCCGCCGCGACCATGTTGTCGACGAACATGTCGACCTTCATCTCGATCGTGCCGGCATCGCCCGTGGTCGCGCAGCCGCCCTGCGCGTCCTCCCGGGCGAACGTCCCGTCCGGACCGCTCAGCCGGTCCTCGCAGACCTGGACCTTCCCCATGTCGAGCCCGTGTCCAGCGGCGTTCTTCGCCTGGAGCGTGAGGAGGCAGCTCGCCTTCTTGCCTGCGGCGCGGATCTTCGCGGCCTGACAGGCGTTCGGCGTGCCGACATTGAGGGCGCCGTAGACGTCGGCCGCGAACGCATCGACCGTCCCCTCGACGGTCATGGCGTCGCCGCCGACCGCGCAGCCGCCCCGGGCCTCGGCACGCGCGAAGGCGCCCTGCTCCGGGTCGCTCAGCTTGTCCTCGCACCGTTGCATCTTGATGGGGTCTGCCGTGGCGCCACCCGCGACCTTCGCATCGAGGAACAGGAGGCAGGCGGCCTTCTTCCCTGCCGCCTTGATCTTGCTCGCCGCGCACTGCTGGCCGGGGGTCGCCGCGCGAGCGGCGGTGGCGGCGAGCAGGGTGGCGAGGATCAGGGTGGTCGGTCGGGGCGACATCGCCGGCGTCCTTCGAAGGGTGGGGTATCGTGCGACAGGCGTTCCGCGCCTGTCAACGAACCTCGCGCTCAGCGAGACTCGCTCGGGCGCGCCTCGTAGCCGTGGCAGCAGTCCCACCCGTAGGCCCATCGCCAGGGAAAGGGCTGCCATGGCGTGCCGCCGACCCGGACCCCCCAGTACATCAACCGGGCGAGTGTCGCGCTGTGATCC
>DATILR010000039.1:0-5902 GCA_035476275.1 Binatus sp. (SeqCode)
TCTCCGCTTCGGCATCCACCTGAAAAACGCCATCCGCGACGGGGCACTCGGTCAGCATCTCCTCGGCCTCACGATGCAGGCGGAGGACGCGCCGCAGCGCACGAACGCGGTGGATCTCGATGGCCGCTACACCGACGTCTACGGACGTCCGGTAGCACGCATCACGTACAGCAACCACGCCTTCGAGACCGAGACGCGCAAGTTTTACCTGCCCTACATGAAGCAGGTCTGTACGCAGGCGGGTGTCCCGTCGGGAAAGGTCTTCGTCGCGCCCAACAATTACGCACTCGTGGGTCCACCCAGCTCCCGGCACATCATGGGGACGCTCCGCATGGGCAGCGATCCGGCCGCCTCCGTCGTCGACCCGGGCGGTCGCTTCCACGACCTCGACAACCTCTATGCCTGCGATGGCAGCGTCTTCCCGACCGCCTCCGGCTACAACCCGACGCTCACCATCATCGCCGTGGCGCTCAGGATCGCGCACGGCCTCGCCGGCACCGCGCCCGCCACCTGAGCGGCGTCAGCGGAACGCGACCAGCACGGCGCCCATGATCAGCGCCAACGAGACCACGTACTTCACCTGAACACCCTCCCCGAGCCAGAGGGCGGCGAAGCCCATGAAGATGAGGAGCGTGATCGCCTCCTGCATGATCTTCAATTGATAGGCGGAGAGCGCGCGGTAGCCGATCCGGTTGGCGGGCACCTGGAGACAGTACTCGAAGAGCGCGATGCCCCAGCTCACGAGCACCGCGAGCACGAGCGGCGCGCGCGTGAAGCGCAGATGCCCGTACCAGGCCGCGGTCATGAACAGATTCGAGAGCATCAGCAACCCCGCCGCCTTCAGCCAGTCGTTCATGCCCCTCCGATATTAGTGACAGGCGGCCTACGTTCAACACCGGCGCACGGGATGGGCGCCCGTAGGAACGCCACCAGGCGAACGCTATGATGGCGGCCGTATGACTCCGGCCGTGGGCGACGACTTCCTCGACGTCCGGGCACACGGCTTTGCGCGGGTGGCCGTCTGCGTGCCCGAGACACGGGTCGCCGACCCCGCCTTCAACGCCGCCGCCCACCTCCGCGTCCTCGGGCAGGTGCACGCGGGGGGCGCGCACTATGCCCTCTGCCCGGAGCTCGGGCTCTCCGCCTACACCTGCGCGGATCTCTTCTTCCAGGAAACGCTCCTCGCGGGGACGCTCGCCGCGCTCGCCCGCGTGGCGGAGGCGACCGCCGGCTGGAACATGCTCGTCTCGGTTGGCGTTCCGCTGGTGGTCGACGACCTCCTCTTCAACTGTGCGGTGACTCTCTACCGCGGACGGCCGGTGTCCGTCGCGCCCAAGGCGTATCCCCCCAACTATCGCGAGTTCTACGAGCTCCGGTGGTTTCACCCCGCTGCCGACGCCCGCTCCACGGAGCTCACGCTGCTCGGTCATCGCGTGCCGTTCGGCACCGACGTGATCGTGCGCCCGGCGCACCTTCCCGGCTTCGTCCTCCACACCGACATCTGCGAGGACCTCTGGACACCGGTGCCGCCGAGCGCGATCGCCGCGCTCTCCGGTGCCACCGTGCTCGCCAACCTGTCCGCCTCGAACGTGACCATCGGCAAGTGGGAGTACCGCCAGGAGCTGGTGCGCTCCGCGGCGGCCAAGAACCTCGCCGTGCAGATGTACAGCGCGGCGGGATTCGGCGAATCGACTGCGGACCTCGCCTGGGACGGACACGGCCTGATCGCCGAGCGGGGCGAGCTCCTCGCCACCACCGAGCGGTTTTCGCTGCAGGGGACGGCGGTCACTGCAGACGTCGATCTCCGCGCGCTCCGCGAGGACCGACTCCGCCAGGGATCGTGGGGCCAGAATGCGGCCGCGCACGCCCGACCCTTCCGCATCGTCTCGCTCGGCGAAACCGCGGACGAGCGTGACCCGGCCGTGTTTTGGCGCTTCTGCCGCCGGATCGAGCCCCTGCCCTTCGTCCCCGCGGATCCGACCGAGCGCGACCTCCGCTGCCGGGAGACGTTCCTCATCAAGGCCACGTCGCTCGCGCGGCGTCTGCTCGCCCTCCCCGCCGAGCAGCGCCGCGTGGTGATCGGGATCTCCGGCGGGCAGGACTCCGCCGAGGCGCTGCTGGTGGCGGAGCACGCCATGGACCTCCTCGGGCTCCCGCGCGCCAACGTCATCGGCGTCACCATGCCCGGCTTCGGGACATCACGGCGTACGTACGAGAATGCGTGCGCGCTGGTGCGGGCCCTCGGCGCGACGTTCCGGGAGGTCGACATCACGCGGATCGCCAATCAGATCTTCGCGGCGATCGGCCACGATCCCCGCACCGAGGACGTGACCTTCGAGAACGTCCAAGCGTGGACGCGGAAGGTCCTTCTCTTCGCGCTCGCCTCACGCGAACACGGGATCGATCTCGGGACGGGGGATCTGTCCGAGCTGGCCCTCGGCTGGGCGACCTACGGCGGCGATCACATGTCGCACTACGGCATCAACGCGGGCGTGCCGAAAACGTTGGTCTCCTATCTCATCCGCTGGGCCGCCGACGTCATCTTCAAGGAGGAGGCCGAGGTCGCCGCGGTGCTCCGTCAGATCCTCGACACCCCGATCACCCCCGAGCTCCTGCGCCTCGGCGCGGCGGGCGAGATCGCGCAGAAGTCGGAGGAGGTCGTCGGCCCGTACGAGCTGCACGACTTCTTCCTCTACTACTTCCTGCGCTTCGGCTTCGGCCCGCGGCGCATCGCCCGCATGGCCGTGCACGCCTTCGAAGGCCGCTACCGGATCGGCGAGCTCCGGGGCTGGCTGCTCGTCTTCCTCCAGCGCTTCTTCGCCAACCAGTTCAAGCGCGACTGCCTTCCCGACGCCCCCAAGGTGGGATCGGGGGGCTCGCTCTCGCCCCGCGGCGACTGGCGCATGCCGTCGGATGCCTCGGTTGCGGCCTGGATCGCGGAGGCGGAGACGATCCCGAGCGCCTAGGAACCTCGACGACGGGCCGCTCAACCGCCGCGGAAGACGATCAGGCCGTGGGTCGGGTCGTACGGCGAGACCGCGATCGTCACCCGGTCGCCGGGGATGACGCGGATGTGGTAGCGGCGCATGCGCCCGCCGATCTTGGCGAGGAACTCCATCCCGTTGTCGCTCTTGACGCGGTAGTTCCCCCCCGCAAGCGCCTCGGTGATGGTTCCCTTGATCTGGATGAGATCGTCCCGCGCCACTCGTGCCCTCCCTCGAACGCGCATGCGTACCACACGGGAAAACACGCAGCAACGCAAACCGGCACGCCCGCACCGGGCGTCGCGGGGAGATCCGAGCGATGTTCGTCACGCGGCGCTGAGGCCTGCCCCGCTCCGCGCGGGGCGGGGGCTCAGGGTGTCGCGGGACAGGAGGCCGGCGCCGGCGTGTCGCGCATCGCCATGAACTCATCCGGCCGGTCGACGCTAGCGGGGAAGGACAGCTGGCCCGCCTCGGCGCACCAGCCGGCGCCCGTGCCGAGCGTCAGCCGAACGGCCACGCGGCCCTGCTTGGGCTCGTTCAACGTGTAGAGCCAGTTCGAATGGCCACCGCGGATCACGATCTTGTCCGCCTTCACGACGATGGTCGACACGGGACCGTTCATGTTCTTGTCGCGGAACCTATAGATGGGTGAGGTCGTGCCACTCACCGTCCAGTTCGCGGCGGGGAGGAGGGCCGTGACCCTGTCCCTCGTTCCACCCGGCGCGGAGTTGTAGACCGTGAGCGTAGCGCCACCGCAGCCGGATCCGGTCGCGGTCGGATCACCCGAGCTCCCGGCTGTGGGCGGCACGATCCGATTCGTCGGGCCGTCGCTGCTGGTGGAGGATTTGAACGAGATCTTCCGCGACCGCGCCCGGCTGCCGTCCCGCATGGTGAGCGACGCGGTCCGCACGAGCACGTTGGCGCCGGCGAGCGGGAAGCTCGCCGCGTTCGTCGGATCCGTCCCCGCGTCGACCTCGGTCTGATCGGGGAAGCCATCGTTGTCCCGATCGACCCCGATGCGGAACCCGGATCCCGGCGGCACGCACGTGAAGGTGAGCTCCTGGCCGACGGTGGCCGCCTGCGCCCGCAGGGCCGTGTCGGTCAGGTGCGAATCCCCCGCACAGTCGCTCACGAAGGTCCCGTCCCTGAGGCCGTACCACCCGTGCTCCTCGCCCCCGAGCGAGCCCTTGGCGACGACGTCGCACTCCCCGACCGCGGCGCGTGCGGCGAGGAGATCGATGCGCGACCCGACCGTGGACGCGTTCGTGCTGGTGAGCGTGATCTGCTGCTCGACGATCGGGGCGAGGTTGCTGTCGAAGGCGAGCACGAACTGCTCGACCTGACGACGGAGCGTGTCGCCCTCCGCTCCCGGGGGGAACCCTGCGTTCGCTGGAAATGGGGGGAACGCGTCGTGGGGGTTGAAGACGACGGCGTGGTGGAAGCGGAAGAGTGTATCGACGCTCCCGTCGTGGAGGAACCCGAACCCCCGCACCTGGGGCCCTTTCGCGCCGTTGTCGCCGGGATCGAAGAACGGAACGGCCGGCATGCCGAACATGCCGACCTTCTGGTAGGCGTTGCGGAGGTGCGGGATCTTGAAGAGCTGCGGCTCGTTCTCGAAGCTCGAGAAGCCGCTGGTGCCGAAGAACCCGAGGGCCGGGTTGAGCTCGTGGCAGCCGTTGCAGGGCTCGAAGGTGTCCGAGGGATTGACGTTGAAGTAGAAGTCGCGGCCCGCGGCCTGATCGGGGGTGAGCGAGTTGTCGAGGTTGCGGATGGGGTTCGGCGGATAGGTCATCTGGAGGATGAAGTCGGTGAACTTCTGCATGTCGCTGGTCAGGATCGGCCCGCCCCGGCCGAGCAGACCGTCGAACGCGACGTTGAACGCCTTGAAAGCGAGGTCCTCGTCGAGCGTCTGTCCCGCGGGCCCCTGACGATCGCCGCGCCAGTGCATGGGGCCGTGATTGGCGAGGCCGCGGAGGCTCTGCGTCGTCATCGGGCCTTTGAGAGCGCGGAAGTCTTCCGGCGTGTTGAAGATAATTGGCACGTCGACTTGCCGCGGATTGTTGTCTGGCGCGTTGGTGGCCGAGGGATTTCCCAGATCCCAGGCGAGGCTGTCGAAGTCGCCGAAGATGTGACAGGAGGCACACGACGCCTCACCGTTGCTCGACGTGTTGACGGCATCGTAGAGGAAGGGGCGTCCGTTCACCACGCTCGCCGGCTCGGGGTTGAAGAGCAGCTGGTGGTCGATCTGCATTCCGGGGTTCGAGCTGACGTCGATCACGGAGATCCCGTTGTCGAAGCGCGTGAACACGTAGAGGGTAGTCCCTTTCAGCACGAGGCCGCTCGGCCCGCCGCCGGTCACGGGAATGTGGCTCGCGGAGCTAGGCGTGAACGAGTCGTTCTCGATCTCGTTGGTGGTGAACCGGGCGACCTTGCTCGAGCCGAAGGCCGTGACGTAGAGCGTCGCCCCGTCGCCGGTGACCGCCATGCCCACCGGGATCGCCAGGCTGTTGTCCTTCACCCCGGCCGGGCTCGGGACCACGCTGTAGTCGATGTGCTTGTTCAGATGGCGGGGGCTGACGACGCCACTGTCGAGAACGCTGATCCGCGCCTCGTGCAGGTGGCCCCGCACCGTGTTCGGGGTGCACCCTCCGTCGGTAGCCTTCGGCCCCTCGAACCGCACCTCGTTCCGCGCTTCGGTGTTGGTGGCGTACACCTTGCCGGTCACCGGGTTCACGGCGAGGTTGAAGATCACGGTGCCGACGCCGCTATACGGCGTCCCGGTCTCGACGGGTGGATTGGCGGCCGCGTTGATCGTGAAGACGTCGTCGTCGGGGAGCGAGAACTTGACCGCGTTGTTCCAGTTCCGGCTGAGCTCGTCCCTCCACTGACCGCTCCCGGAGTCGAACTTCACGATGAGG
>DATILR010000040.1:0-4852 GCA_035476275.1 Binatus sp. (SeqCode)
AGAAGGGCGCTCGTCGTGCCACGAAACGCGATCCTCTTGGCGCTCGCCGCGACCGGCTGGGTGAAGAAGTCGAGCCTTGTGCCGTCCGCGGCCGCGTCACCGGAGCTGAACAGCACCCGCATGGTGAGCGCTGAAGCCGCAATAGGTGGCAGCACTGCCAGGACTAGACAGAGAGTGGCGAGACGCCCAGACATCGCCGAGCGAAACAGCTCCACGGTGCTTGGATACGGCCCCGGCCTCGTGGCCGTCAAGATGCCGTCTGGTGTCGGCCCGATCCCGGGTCTACGGTCCCTCGACGTGGAACGGCGGGACGAAGCCGAGCGTCGAGAGGTCGAGACTCGCCAACGGAGCGAACGTCGGGTTGCTTTGAAACGGCTCCGGAGGTCGTTCGCTTTGTCAAGGTGAGCGGCGCGGTCGGCCCGCGCGTTGAAAGCGGTCCCGTCGGCCCGCTATTACCGGTGCTGGGTTTCGTCCGCGAACCATCCTCTGTCTTCACGAGGGCGGGGGGCACGGAGGGGTTGTGGTGAGGAGGACTGATGGACGCCGTCGCGCGGGTCAGGCGGATTCTGCACGTCGAGGACAGCGCGGCCGACGCGCCCTACGTCGACGAGCGCGAGGTGTCGCCTCGCTGAACCAGGACTGTGCCTGGCACTGCGAGTGGACCGGACACCTGGTCCGCCTGTGCCTCGAGGACGCGCCGGAGAACGCCGACGTCATCCGGGGCTGGGTCGAGCGCTGGTATCCGGCGGTGGAGCGCGCCGTAGCGAGCTTCGCCCCGCTGTTCGCGGAGGCAGGCGCCGACGAGCACGCCCCCGGGAGCGTCGCACAGCAGATCGACGCCTTCTGCCGAGCGTACTGGGCGTCGCTCGGACTGACCGTGCGGTAGCGCCGCGCGCGCGTCGGCGGGCGCATCGCCGGCCGACGCCGTAGGGGGTGCGCGGTCGACGTGACGTCCGCGCGGCATGCGCGCCCGCGCGGTGCGTGCCGCTCGTGGCACGCCGGAGTGACGGTCTGTGCCTGCAGGGGGCGAAGTTCCCCGCTCCCGGAGCCGCCATGCCGGGAGAGTCGCCTGCAAAATCGCGGACTCCGGCCGCGCGGCACTTGGTCCGAAACCTGCACAGCGCTCCTCCGACCCCAGTGTTCCGTCGTTGCGAGGAAAACGTCATGCGCATGCAAAGTGCCGTGCAGAGTGTCCGGGTGGGCCGGTTGGCGCGATGAGCGGCCGGCGCCACATCGAGCCGACCGGACGGACGATCCTGGTCGTCGACGATCAGGTCGAGACGCTCACGTCCGTGCGCATGCTCCTCGAGCGCGAAGGGCACCGCGTGCTCACGGCCGACAGCGGCACGGGAGCGCTGGCACTGCTCGAGAGCGAGCCCGTGCACCTCATGCTCGTCGACTACTTCATGCCGGTGATGAACGGCGAGGAGCTGATCCGCCGCGTGCGGGGGCGGGACGCCCTCGTCCAGATCGTGCTGCAGACCGGCTACGCGGGTGAGAAGCCGCCCCGCGACATGCTCCGCCGCCTCGCCATCCAGGGCTACCACGACAAGAGCGACGGCCCCGAGCGGCTGCTCCTCTGGGTCGACGTGGCGCTCAAGGCGCACGATCAACTGGCCCAGCTTCACATCGCGGAGCGCTTGAAGACGGAGCTCCTCGCCAACGTCTCGCACGAGTTCCGCACGCCGCTCAACGTCATCGTCGGCTACCTCGATCTCCTACGCGACGGCACCTTCGGCATCTGCCCGCCCGCCGCCGTCCCGGTCTTCGACAAGGTCCTTGGCAACGCGGCCTACCTGCTCGAGCTGGTGGAGGAGTTCCTGGACCTCTCCAAGCTCGAAGCGGGGGCGATGGTGATGCGGCGCGAGGCCGTCGACGTGGGCGCATTCCTCAAGGAGCTGGGCGAGTCCTTCGCGCTCCTCGTCCGCGGCAGGCCGCTCGACTTCCGGGTCGACGTTCCGGCGGCTCTTCCCGCCGTCGCGGCCGACAGCGCCAAGCTCCGGGTCATCATCCAGAACCTCCTCTCCAATGCGGAGAAGTTCACCGAGCGCGGCGAGATCGAGCTCTCCGTGGTCGCGCTCGACGGCCGGCAGGTCGCGATCCGAGTGCGGGATACCGGACCCGGCATCGCCCCCGAGCACCACGAGGCGATCTTCGAGATCTTCCACCAGCTCCGTCCGCACGACGGGCAGACGAAGGGGGTCGGGCTCGGACTCGCCCTCGCGCGTCGCTTCGCGCGCATGATGGACGGGGACATCACGGTCGAGAGCGCGGTCGGATCGGGATCGGTCTTCACCGTCGCCCTTCCCACGCTCCGCTCGGAGGAGATGGCTCCACTGTCTGCCGAGGTGGCTGCCTGAGCATGAAGGGCCTCTCGACAGCTCGCGCCCGGCTCGTGGCGGCGCTCCTCTTCGTCGGGGTGAGCCTGCTCGCCGGGTTCGGCGTGCGGGCGGGCGTGGCCTGGGTGGATCGGCCGTTCCCGGGCTTCTTCGTGCTCGCCAACCACGTGGTCGCGTCCGTCAGCCTCCCCGGCTGGCCGGTGGCCGAGCAGCGGGAGCTCTTCCAGGCGACGGTGGTTGCCGTCGACGGGACGCCGGTCGAGAGCGCGAGCGAGCTCTATGCCTACGTTCGCGCCCTGCCGACCGGGACGCCCGTCGTCTACACCTTCGAGCAGCGCGGGGTGCGCGTCGTGCGGACGATCGAGTCGCACCTGTTCGGCTGGAGCGACGCGTTCGGCATCTTCGGCTGCTACCTCTTCAACGGCCTCATCTTCGCGGTGATCGGCATCGGCGTGTGGGCGCTCAGCCCCGGGCGCAGCACCACCTGGGCCCTCCTGGGCGTCGGTCTCTGCTGCAGCACCTACGCCCTCACCGCCATGGATCTGTACGCGCCGCACTGGTTCTTCCGGGTGCACGCGCTCGCCGAGTGTTTTCTGCCCGCGGTGTTCATCCATCTCGCGCTGTTCTTCCCCGTCCGCCGCACCAGCGTCAGGCGGGCGGCGGCGGTGAGCTATCTCCCCGCCGCCGCCCTCGCGCTGGTGTACGAACACCGCCTCGGCTCGCCCGCGCTCTATCCCGGTGTCCACGCCTTCGCCACGCTCTGCCTGGCCGGCGCGGGGCTCTTCGTCGTGGCGGCGGTGGTGGCCGGCTACGTGAGCGCCCGCTCGGAGCTGGTCCGGAATCGGGTACGGTTCGCGGTCCTCGGGCTGCTGGTCGCCTTCGTCTACCCCCTCCTCATCCTCACAGCCTCGGTCATCGAGGGCGGCCGGGTGCCGGCCAACGTGATCGGCTTCACGGCTTTTCTCTTCCCGCTCTCGATCGCCTACGCCGTCCACAAGCGCGACCTCTTCGAGATCGACGCCCTCGTCCAGCGCGGCGTCTACTACGCCATCCTGAGCGGCCTCGTGACGGCCGTCTACCTGGGCCTGGCGGCGGTCGCGACGCACGTCCTCCACATGTCCCGGCTCGGCCATTCGAGCGCCTTCTCGCTCGCCTTCACGCTGGGCGTGCTGCTCCTCCTGCCTCACGTGCGCGAGCGCGTGCAGCGCCTGGTGGACATCATCTTCGGCCGTCAGTCCTACGACGCCCAGGAGGTCCTGGCGGCGGCCAGCACCGCGCTCGGCACGACGCTCAACCTCGACGAGATCCTCCGCCTCACCCTGCGTTTTCCCGCGGACGTGCTCGGACTCGAGCACGTGGCGATGTTCATTCGCACGGGGAACGGCTTCGAGGAGGCCGTACGCTCGCCCGAGCGCCCGCGCGGCGTCCGCGTGCCGCGCCTGCCGGCAGACCGGCCGCTCACGCGCCGCCTGAAGAAGCTTCCCCAGGTGCTGGTGCGCGACACGCTGCTGTCGCAGACCGCCGACGACGGGGTGGAGGCGCTCACCGCTTTCGACGCGCTCGGCGCCGAGCTGATCGTGCCCTTCGCCTGTCAGGGTGTGCTCACGGGGTTCCTGGTCTGCGGGCGGAAGCGTGCCGGGACGTTCTTCACCGCCGGCGACGTCTCCTTCCTCCGCACCTTCGCCAACCAGGCGGCCGTCTCCCTGCAGAACGCCCGGACCTACCACGACCTCGAGGTGCTGAACTCGGACCTCGAGCGGCGGGTGGACGAGCGGACGCAGCAGCTGGCCTCGTCGAACGATCAGCTGGGCGCCTCGCTCGAGCAGCTGGGGTCCGCCTACCGGACCCTGCAGGCGAGCCAGGAACAGCTCGTCGCGGCGCAGAAGATGGCCGCCTTCGGGCGTCTGGCCGCCGGCATCGCGCACGAGATGAACACGCCGCTCGGCGCCGCGCTGAACGGGCTCAAGATCGCGCGCGAGTTGGTCGCCGAGTGCGAGGCCAGTAGCCGCGAGCTCGGCCTGGCCGCCGAGGACGCGACCGCCTTCACCGAGCTCGGGACGCTGGTCGGCAGCGTCGAGGACTGGACCCGCAAGGCGGTCGACTACATCCGCAGCGTCAAGTCACACGGGCGCACGGCGGGTGCCGCGGCGGCGTTCGACGTGAGCCGCCTCCTCGAGCGCGACCTCCAGCCGCTGCTCATGCACCGCCTGCGGCTCGCCGGCGGCACGCTCGAGCTCCGGCTCCCGCCCGCGCTGCCGCAGCTCTACGGCGACGCGGCGCGGCTCGGCCAGGTCCTCGCCAACCTCATCAACAACGCGATCGACGCGTGCGAGGGCCTCGCTCCGGAGCGGAACCGCATCCTGGTCGAGGCAGAGTGCGAGGGCGACGACGTCGTGCTGCGCGTGCAGGACGGCGGGACCGGCATCAGCGCGGAAGCCCGCGAGCGCATCTTCGACGAGTTCTACACCACCAAGCCGCCGGGCAAGGGGACCGGGCTCGGGCTCCCCATCGCC
>DATILR010000041.1:0-2563 GCA_035476275.1 Binatus sp. (SeqCode)
GCGGCCCGCGTCCGATGTCCGCCCACCGCCTCCATCACCCTCAGGATGTAGCGGCGCTCGAGCTCCTCGAGCGTGCTGAACTGCGACGGATCCTCGCCACCGAGCGAGATCTGCGAGCCATGGTGCGTCCGCACCGCCTCGGGGAGATCGTCGACCTCGATACGCTCGTGGGCCGTCAACGCGATCGCGCGCTCGATGCAGTTCTGCAGCTCACGCACGTTGCCCGGCCACGGATAGGAGAGCAGCCGGGCCGACGTGGCCGACGTCAGGCCCGTCACCGACTTCTCCGCGCGACCGGCATGCTGCTCGAGGAAGCGTTGCGCGAGGAGCAGGATGTCGCCGCCGCGCGCCCGCAGCGGCGGCAGCTCGAGGCGGACGACGTTCAGCCAGAAGTACAGGTCCTCTCGAAACGTCCCCTCCTCGACGGCCGATTCGAGATCCCGATTCGTGGCCGCGATCACGCGCACGTCGAAGGGGACCACGCAGTCCGAGTCGAGCGGACGTGCGATCCGCTCCTGCAGCGCGCGCAGCAGCTTGGGCTGGATCGATGCCGGCAGGTCGCCGATCTCGTCGAGGAAGAGCGTTCCGCCCGAGGCGCGCTGCAAGACGCCTTCCCGCGGCGCATGTTTATCACCGGTCGTCGTCCCGTTCTGCAGGCCGAAGAGCTCGAACTCGAGCAACGCCTCGGGCCGGGCCGTACAGTCGAGCGCCACGAACGGCCCTCCGCGACGGCGACCGCCGCGATGGAGCGCCCGCGCCACCAGCTCCTTCCCCGTGCCGCTCTCGCCCGTGATCAGCACCGCGCCATCGGAGATCGCCGTCCGCTCGAGTCGTTCATAGAGCCGCTTCATCGGCGTGCTCGTGCCGAGCAGCTCGCCGAAGCCGGCGACGCCGTCCACGGTGCGGCGGAGCTCGGCCACTTCGGCGCGCAGGCGGCGATGCTGCAGGGCGCGCTCGAGCGCGACCACGAGCACGTCCATCTCCACCGGCTTGGTGACGAAGTCGTAGGCACCCGCCCGGATCGCTGCGACCGCAGTGTCCAGGGTGCCGTGGGCGGTCATGACGACCACCGGAATGTCGGGGTGGCTCTGCGCGACACGCTGGCAGAGCTCGAGCCCGTTCATGCCGTCCATGCTCACGTCGCTGACGAGGACTTCGACGTCGCCGCCATCGAGTCGCTGCAGCGCGGCCTGCGCGGAGGTGGCCCAGAGCACGCGGAAGCCCCGCTTCCCCAGCCGCGCCTCGAGCAGCTTGCAGACGAGCGCGTCGTCGTCGACGAGGAGGAGCTGGCCCGTCACCTGCCCCGAAGCTCGGGCAACCGCTTCGGATGACGACGCGGTCACGTTTGCCCCAGTGTTCCGCACGGGCCCTCCGGGCAGTGGCACACTGACTCACATCGGCACGTTGGGCACGTCGCTTCAGTGACGCGCCGGGCGGGACGTCAGACGTTTGACCCCTGACCTCCTCGTCGGGAGCCCCGGCGCCGCGCGCGTCGTTAGGATCCGGGGCGATTCGCCGTTAGAATACCGCCCCTCGCATGCACCAACATCTTGACCGGGCTGGGGCGTTCCGGCTCCCGGTGTTGCCCGCACTGCTCGCACTGGTGATCGCGCTTGCCTACGCCAACAGCCTCACGATCGGCTACCACTTCGACGATTGGCACGCACTCCAGCAGAACCCCTTCGTCCGCAGCCTCGGCAACCTGCCCCGCTTCTTCGTCGACCCCAACACCACGACGGTCCTGCACGAGAACAAGGACCTGCGGCCGATTCTCCTCACCACCTTCGCTATCAACCACGCGATCTCGGGCGACGCGACGTGGAGCTACCACGTCCTGAACCTCATCCTGCACTGGATCGCGTCATTCCTGATCTACCGGATCGTGCGCGATCACCTCTGGCTCGGAGAGGAGCGGTTCGCCGTCGCGGCGGCGGCGGCACTCGTGGTGGCAGCGCATCCCCTCAATACGGAGCCCGTCGACTATCTGTCCGCGCGCTCGGCCCTCCTCACCACCGTCTTCTACCTGGGCGCGTTCGATGCCGGCGTGCGTGGCCGCCGCGGCGCCTGCGTCGTCCTCTTCGCGCTCGCGCTCCTCACCAAGGCGATCGCGATCACGTTCCCGCTCGTCCTCCTCGGCTACTGGGCTCTTGCGCGACGGTTCGAGCCGGCGGACGCGCAGCGGACACCGCCGCGTCGGCTCCTCCCGGTGCTCGGCTGCGTCGCGGCCGCGAGCGTCCTCTACCGGCTCCTGCTCGTGCCCCACGGGGCGCTCGCCAGCGCCCATCAGGTGGGCATGACGCCCCGTGTGTACTTCATGACGGAATGGTCGGCCTACCTCTACTACCTCCGTCTCTTCCTCTGGCCGAATGCGCTCGTCGTCGATCGCCTCGACTATCCGTACGCCCTCACTTTCTCCGATCCGCAGGCCTGGGGCAGCCTCCTCGCGCTCCTCGCGCTCGGCCTCCTCGCCTGGCGGGCGCGACGCCGCTGGCCGGCACTCACCTTCGCGGCGCTCTGGTACGGCGTCACCCTCGCGGCCGAGTCGACGTTCTTTCCCCTCGCC
>DATILR010000042.1:0-21453 GCA_035476275.1 Binatus sp. (SeqCode)
TGGAACTGCTGCCACACGATCACCACGGCAAAGGCGATCAGGACGGCATACAGCGTCCCCATGACCTGGAACTTGGCGGACGCGACCTCGTGGTTGGACTGCAGCACCTCCAGCGATACGGTGCGGCGCACGAGTACCAGACCCGCGATCGAGCAGGTGACGGTGAGGCCGATGACGCCGATGCCGATCAGATAGTTGGGGATCGTCTCCGTGGGGGACCTCGCCCGACGCCGTGATGGCA
This sequence comes from Binatus sp. (SeqCode), assembly GCA_035476275.1. Lineage (GTDB taxonomy): Bacteria > Desulfobacterota > Binatia > DP-6 > DP-6 > DP-23. The sequence continues at coordinate 242 of DATILR010000042.1, forward strand.
GACTCCTCGGCCAGGCCGTCGTAGTCCGGCAGATGGATACTGTCCAGAGGGCGTTCTGGAATCCGCAATTCGAATTCCTGCACCGGTCCGTCAATACCCGACGCCGCGCATGCCGACGATCGCCCACGTATGGGGGGCGATCGGCTTCTCCTTGCGCTCGAAATTGGACAGCGTTGCCTGGAGACATTGCCCGTTCCCCCCGTGGACCTCCGCCAGGATGCTCGACAGCGACAGCACCTCGGGCGACGACGGCGCGACGACTCCGTGCATCGAGGAGGCGAGGTTCGCGCCGCTCGCATCGACGCTGGCCCCCGAGCTCCTGAGCTTCAGCGTCGCGATGCCGTCGGGAGAGCGGTCGCGATCACGGTAGAGGAACGAGCCCGCGTTCCCTCGCCAGCAGGGGACCCCGGCGCACGTGCCAGCCGCCGGAGCGATGGCCCGCAGCGCGCGCTTCCCTTCGAGGTAGAGGCAGAAGCCGACATCGTCGGTCGTGACCGGGTCGAACCCGAGCGGCGTGGCGCCGCGCCACGAGAGACGAATGCGATAGCCGTCGAGATCGCCGCTGAAGGGGTCGTATTGGATGTTGATCTTCGCGCCACCGGTGGCGTGTGGGCACGAGAGGCGCGGTCCGAAGACGCAGGCGGACGCCACGCCGCAGGACTCGCACGGCCCGCAGTCGGCGTTCGTGATGCACGGTGCCACCCCGCCCACGAAGCGGAAGAGGAAGGAGTGGTAGGCGATGTCGTAGGTCATGTCGCAGTTCATCGGCTCGCAGGGCGCGTACTCGACGCCGGTCACGGCGACCTTGCCGTCCGGCTCCACGAGGACGCCCGACGGGTAGCCGCCGAGGAGGCCGATCTGCGTCTCGACCTCCCCTCCGTCGCCGAACGTCGGATCGAGGGAACCATCGGCCGCGAAGCGCTGCAGGACGAGTGAGTAGTCGCCCGAGCTGATCCCGACGAACGTGCCGTCGGACGTCGGCGCGAGGGCGAGGACGGCATATTCCGAGGCATCGGCGAGCACGCCGCCCGTCCCGAACGTGGGATCGAGCGCTCCGCTCGCGTCGAGGCGCAGGAAGTACTCTCCCGTGAACTGAACCGGGGTCCCCGCGTAGCCGCCGGCGGACACGAAGAGCTTCCCGTCTCCCAGCCGCGCCAGCGACACGGGTGGTGCCAGAGAACCGATGTCGTGACGGCTGATCCCGCCGGTGCCGAACGTCGGATCGAGCGCTCCGCTGCCGTCGAGCCGCGCGAGCGCGATGTCACTGGTGCCCGGGTCCACGGCGGCACCCAGCAGCACGAGATCGCCGCCCGGCTCGAGAGCGAGCGCGGCGGCTCTGTCGGAGACGCCGCCGAGGTCCACGGTCGCGACGCCGCCCGCGCCGAAGGTTCCGTCCAGGGTCCCGTCGGTCCCGTAGCGGAGGATCAAGGCGTCGCCGCCCGCCGAGGTCGCCACGACGATCTTCCCGTCGGGCTCGAGGATGGCGTTGGTTGCCTGAAACCCGCCCGGCGGCATGGCCACCGCGATGCCACCCGTTCCGAAGCTGCCGTCGAGGTTGCCCTGCGCGTCGTAGCGCGCCAGGAAGACGCTGTCGTCGCCGGGGCTACTGAGGAACCCGACGACGACGAGCTTGCCGTCGTCCTGGACGAGGATCGAGCGGGCCTGCGGCGTGCTGCTTCCGACCGGGGTCGAGGTGATGCCGCCCGTTCCGAAGCTCGGATCGGGGGTGCCGTCCAGCTGAAAGCGAGCCAGGGCGACCTGCGTGATCTTGTTGGGTGGGCTCGCCGCGCCCGCGGTGACGAGTTTGCCGTCGGGCTGACGCGCGACCACCTGTCCGAAGGCGAAGCCCTCGAAGGGCGCTCGCGCGAAGCCCTTGGAGCCGAAGGAGGAATCGACGTCTCCGGGAGCTCCCCAGACCGTCGCCACACCGAGGAGCGGACCGAAGAGCAGGGCACCGAGGGTACGGGGGTGCATGAATCTCCTCAGAATTGAGGTTGGACGCGGAACGGGGTCGCGCGAGATTCCGGGCGCGACGAGAGTCCTACTCGCTCGCCAGCGCTCGGTAAAGGGCTGAACACTCTCGTTCGAGGGAGGAGTCTGCTCCCTCATTCGCAAGCCGAAGAAGCGGGGAGGGCACAGACCTGCTGGCCAGGGAGCTACCGGCGCCAGACTCCTCATTCGACGACCGCCGCTCTCACGTCCCGCCGGGTCCCTCCATCCCCAAACCGCGGCAGTCCCTTTGCCGAGTGGACGAGCTACGAGGCAGGGCCCACATCCCGGCGCCCCGCAGCCGATCTCGCCGGCGTGGCATGGAGGAACGATGAAGCGACTTCCGAGCGTGCGCGGCATGGTGCTCTGGTGCATGGCCACGGTCCTCGCCATCCCGGCGGGAGCCGCTGCCGATACCTGCACCCCCTTCGGGAACGTGCCCCGCACGATCGTCCCGAACGCCTTCCCGACGACGTGCGCCAACGGCACGACGATGGGTCCGTGGTCCGATTCGGACGGGACCGCGCGCAACGCGTGTCTCTACGAGCCGGCGTCCGCGTCGGCGGCGAACCCGCTCCCGCTCGTCGTCTACATCCATCCGTCGCTCTTCACGGCGGACACGCTCACCGCCGCCACCAACATCCTCGACTTCCAGGACACGGCCAACGTGAGCGACGATCCCGCCCGACCCGGCTTCATCGTGCTGGCGCCCGAGGGACGTGCGACGACCCATTTCTACCCCTCGCCGGACGACCAGGGGACGGGATGGGACAACTGGTACCGGCAGCTCGCGGACGGTGGCGGGGACGTTACCGTCGACGGCGTCACCTATCCGCAGAACGTCGATGCCGCCACCATCGACCACTTCATCGACGAGGAGGTCGCCACGGGCAAGGTCGACCCCCGGCGGATCTACGTCACGGGATGGTCGAACGGCTCCGCGATGGGCGCGCTCTATGCGCTGAGCCGGCGCCGGATCGCCGCCGCGGCGATATACACCGCCCCGGATCCCTACGAAGCGTTCAACGATCCCTGTCCGCAGACGCCAGTGCTACACCGGGCCCGGAGCAACGCCGAGGTGCGGATCGCGCATCGGCGTCTGCCGCTGTACCACGTGCACAACGCCTGCGATATCGCGGGCATCTGTCCGAACGGCGAGCTCCTGCTCTCGCAGCTGGTCGCCGTCCATGCGCAGGCGACGGACGTCATCATCGACGGCTCACAAGTGCAGGTGCCGATCTGTGATGCCGGATGCGGGACGAACCCCGACGGCGACATGAGCGCTGCGGACAATCCGCGCGGCTTCACGGAAGGGTCGCAGAACCACACTCGGTGGCCGACGAACTGGACGGCGAGCATGCTGGAGTTCTTCCGCACGCACCCGCTCCGCGGACATCCGTAGCGGGTCAGCTCCTCGCCAGCACGCGGTCGACGAACGAGGTCACGGCCGCGAGCACCTCGCTCCGGTTCGTCTCGTTGAAGATCTCGTGCCGTGCGCCCGGATAGACGACCGACTCGAAGCGCTCGCCCCGGATGAGACCCATCGCCACCCGCGCTTCGGCGAGCGGAACGAGCGCGTCCTCTTCGCCGTGGAGCCAGAGTGTCGGGAGGAGCCCGAGGCGGGGGCCGGCCGCGACGGCGCGGATCCCCGCGAACAGCGAGGCAAGGGTGGTCCGACGGAAGGGACCGTGGAAGACGAGCGGGTCCTCCGCGTAGGCGAGTCCGACCGAGGGGTCGCGCGACAGCACCGCCGGATCGATCGGCAGGTCGGGGATGGGGTCCATCGCGAGCAATGCTTCCACCGCGGGGTTGCTGCCGATCGCCGGTCCGGAGAGCACGAGCGCGGCGAGCTCGCTCCCGTGGAGCTGCGCGTAGCGCGTGGCCACCAGGCCGCCCATCGAATGCCCGATGAGCACGAGCGGCTGGCCGGAATGATCGCGCTGCGCGATTCGTCCGACGGTGTGCAGATCGTCGACGAGGTCGTCGAGCCTCTCGACGAGCGCCCGCTCTCCCTCCGAGCGGCCGTGTCCCAGGTGATCCGGCGCGTACACAGAGGCCCCGTGGCGGACGAGGTGCTCGGCGACGTGGCCATAGCGTCCCGCGTGCTCGCCGTAGCCGTGTGCGATGAGCGCCGCGTAGCGCGGACGCTCGCCGGGCCATTCGTGCACCACGATCCGTCCCCGGATACCGGCCAGCTCCGTCTGCCGTTGGCGTGACATCCTCGGCGTTGCCCTCCCAGGGGACGCTCGTAGCCAGGTCGGCCTGCTCCCGCAACACCCGCTCCGTGGGCGCGACGCACCGCAATTTTCGCCAAGCGTCGCTTCCAGGAGGCGCGGTAGAAGCGCGCCCGTCGGTCGTTCCTTCCGCGGGGGGGAGCCCCGGGGCACTCCATCACCGACCGACAGGAGGAATGGCGATGGCTTCCATCCGCAAGGAGATCCTGGTCGATGCGCGTCCCGAGAAGGTCTGGGACGTGGTGCGTGACGTGGGCGCCCTGCACACGCGGCTCGTGCCCGGCTTCGTCGTGGACACGCGGCTCGAGGACGACGTGAGGACCGTCACCTTCGGGAACGGCATCGTGGCGCGTGAGCGGATCGTCGACGTCGACGACGAGGCACGCAGGCTCGTCTGGTCCGTGGTCGGAGGGCGGTTCACGCACCACAACGCGTCGGTGCAGGTCTTCCCCGATGGCAAGGGCGGCAGCCGGCTGGTGTGGATCGCCGATCTTCTGCCGAACGAGATCGCCGGTGACATCCGGACGATGATCGAGCAGGCGGCCCGGGTCATGAAGCCTACGCTGGAGCAGTGACCGTGAGGGCCTGACGGCCTCATCCGAAGGATGGGTCTCGCGGTCGCGCGCCCGTCGCTGGCGATCGACGTAGGAGAGGAAGGTCGCTGACCCTCGACAGCACCGGGCGAGGCCGGCTAGGAGGTCCCGGTGCTGATCCGTACTTCGGCTGCTCTCCTCGTGGTCCTCGGTGCGCTCTTCACCGGCGGCCCCGCCGCTGCGGCAATCGCAGTCCAGGCCGGCATCGGCTTCGTCGCCGTGACCGGCGCGTCGCCCGGTGCGGCGATGGTGCTCGATGACGCGCACCAGATGCAGGTCGGGCAGGGGACGGTCGACCGTCTGGGGAGCCTTCTCTTCCGGGACCTGGCACCCGGCAGGGGCTACGTCGTGCACGAGACCGCCGCGGGCGGGTTCGCGTCCGACCCCGTCACCGTGCCCAGGTTCGAGGATCGTCCCGATACGTCGCTCTACACGGGCCAGCATCTCGACGCCGGGCTCCAGTACATCCGGACGCGGGACGGGACGCTGCTGGCGGCGATGGTGCGCGCCCCGCTCGGCAAGACCCTGGCCGACGGGCCGTTCCCGACACTGGTCGAGTACTCGGGCTATGCGGCCGCCGACCCGGACAATCCGCAGCCGTCGACGCTGATCACGAGCGCCCTCGGGTACGCGACCGTGGGCGTGAACATGCGCGGCAGCGGCTGCTCGGGCGGCGTGCTGGACCTGTTCGACTTCCCGACCACCGCCGACGGCTACGACGTCATCGAGACCGTCGCCACGCAAAGCTGGGTCAAGGGCGGCAAGGTCGGGATGGTCGGCATCTCCTTCCCCGGCATCAGCCAGCTCTTCGTCGGCGGCGCCCGCCCACCGCACCTGGCGGCGATCGCGCCGCTCTCGGTGATCGCCGACATCTATCGGGCGCCGGGCTTCCCCGGGGGGATCTTCAACTCGGGCTTCGCGCAGACGTGGCTCCAGGAGCGGAACGGCGACTCGGAGCCCGCGCCGGAGGGTGGGCAGGCCTACGCCGTGAAGCGCGTGAACGCCGGCGACGAGACCTGCCGCGCCAATCAGGCGCTCCGCCTGCAGACGCTCGACGCCGTCACGTTCACGCAGTCGCATCCCTACTACGTGCCGGAGCTGATGGATCAGCGGTCGCCGATCAACTGGGTGCGGAAGATCGCGGTCCCGACCTTCCTGGCAAGCGCGTTCCAGGACGAGCAGACGGGGGGCGACTTCGCCTCGATGCTGTCGCGCCTCCCCAAGCGCCGCGACGTGAAGATCACCGTGACCAACGGCGTGCACACCAGCTCGCTCGATCCCACCACGCTGTGGAACTGGCTCGCGTTCCTCGATCTCTACGTCGCCGAGAAGGTGCCCGATCAGAGCCGCCTCACCCCGATCGCGCCGCTGATCTACCAGCAGATTCTCGGCCCGGGCGCGCCGACACCGCCGCTGCCTCCCAATCGCTTCGCCGACGTCACCGACTACCAGCAGGCGAAGCGCCGCTTCGAGGCGGACCCGCACGTCCGCGTGCTCATGGAGAACGGGGCGGGCTCGCCCACCGCCGGGCTACCGGCCCCGACGTTCGAGCTGGCCCTCCGCCAGTGGCCCGCCCCGCCGCTGCGGCCGACGGCCCTGTACTTCGGCCCCGGGGGGACGCTCACCCCGCGCCGTCCGAGTGCCGGCGACGACGGCGTGGATGGCTACCACCCCGACCCCGCCGTCCGCCCGGCGCAGACCCTGCCCGGCCAGGATCAGGAGCAGTCGTGGGAAGTGATCCCGCACTACGACTGGCGGCCGCTGGTCGACGGGACGGCGGTGGCCTATGCGACGCCGCCGCTCGAGCACGACACGCTCGTGGCCGGTCCGGGCAGCGTCGATCTCTGGCTCCGCTCGAATGCGGCCGACACCGATCTGCAGGTCACCCTCACCGAGATTCGTCCGGATGGCCTCGAGGTCTACGTGCAGAACGGCTGGCTGCGTGCCAGCCACCGGAAGCTCGACCGCAAGACGTCGAGCGTGCTCGAGCCGCGACCGACGCACCTCGAGCGCGATGCGAGCCCCCTTCCGGCGGGCGCGTTCAGCAAGGTGCGGGTGGGGCTGTTCGGCGTCGCGCATGCGTTCCGCGCGGGCTCGCGCATCCGCATCAGTGTCGAAGCCCCGGGTGGCGACCGCACCCGCTGGGCCTTCGACACGCCGGCGACGAGCGGCTCGGTGCTCGACGAGATCTCGCGCACCCATGCCCAGCCCTCACGCCTGGTGCTCGCCGTGCTCCCGGGGGTCACTCCTCCGGCGACCCTGCCGCCGTGTCCAGGTCTGCGGGGAGAGCCCTGCCGGACCTACGCCGCGGCGACCAACGGGGGATAGGAGCTGTCCGGGCCTGCGCTCAGCCGCAGGCCAGACGCACCGCCAGCGACCGTGATGTATCGGTGAGCAGGCCGATCCATCGGTCCTTCCATCCGTACTTGGACGCCAGCAGGCGACGGATTCGCTCGTGGCCGCCGGGATTCGCGGCCACCCGGGCCTGACAATGCGTCCACTGACCGCGGCGCCTCAGCTGCACATCGGGATGCTCCGTCAACTGAGCGAGGAACGGCCGGGCGGGATTGGCAGCCTCGATCCACGTACCCTCCGCGTCGTCGGCAACCCAGGTCCGGGTGTCGCGCGGCGTCCCGGCGGTATCACGCGTGCGTAGCACCACGACCTCACCACCTTCGAGAGCGAGCAGCGTGACTCCCGCAGCGACGAGGACCGCGACGGCTGCGATGGCCCAGAGTCTCGCCACTCACCGTGGGCGAGACCGTCGGAAACGTCCCGGACCGCGGCGCGGCCGGTCGCGCCGCTCGGCGCGAGCCCGTGCGACGAGCGCACGAAAGCGCGGCAGCAGCTCGGGCCAGGCGCGGGCGAGATAGCGGGCGACCGCGACCGGGGACACTCCCGACTTGAGCAGCTCCACCACGTCCGCATAGTCCTTGGTGCGGCCCGTCTCGAGCTTCATCAGGACGAGGTGCGGCGCGGAGATCACCGGCAGCGCCTGGCGCGCCCGGCGAGCGTGTACGAGCGCGCGCTCGTCGCCCTCGAATGCGCTCCCGATGAGATCGATCTCGACCGATGTCTGCGGGTCGCGCATGCCGGCGCCGAGCGGCGTTCGCCCACCGGTGAACTTCGCCGCGCGGAGCACGCGGACCGCCCGCTCCAGGTCGGCGCTGTGCACGAGGAGGTCGACGTCCTTCGTGAAGCGCTCGTAGCCGTGCTCGATCACCGCGAAGCCGCCCGCGACCGCGAAGCGAACCCGCGCACCACGCAGCAACCTTCCGACGCGGGCGATGGTCTCGTCCGCCGGTCCGACGGGAACTTCCCGCACCCGGGCCGCCTCGAGCAGGTGGCGATAGGTCTTGAGCGCCGCAGCCCGCATCCTCCCCCCTTAGCCCGCGCCGCGCATCCGAGTCGAGGGGTCCCCCTTTGACATTGCCCGTCCCGAGTTGCTAACCGACGGGTGCGGATGGGTGCAGCGGGGTGTCGGGGGAAGCAGCGCCGTCGCGGGCCCGCGACCGCGGCGCCGCACCTGGAAACGCTCCTCTGGCGCGTCGGTATCAAGCACGTGGCCGGTGTCGACGAGGTTGGCATGGGACCGCTGGCCGGGCCCGTCATCGCCGCAGCCGTCGTCCTGCCGGCGGGCTCGTACCTCGACGGCGTCGCCGATTCGAAGGTGCTGACGGCCGCCGCCCGCGAGCGGCTCGCCGAGGAGATCCACCGGCGTGCGCTCACCGTCGGTATCGGGTGCGCCCAGCCCGACGAGATCGACCGCGTCAACATCTACCAGGCGGGGCTCTGCGCTCTGCGCCGCGCCGTGGAGGCGCTCGCGGTCGTTCCCGAGTTCGTGCTGGTCGACGGGCGGGAGATTCCCGGACTCCCCATGCCGCAGAGCGCGTACCCGAAGGGGGATGCGTTCGTGTGCTCGATCGCCGCGGCCTCGATCGTGGCCAAGGTACATCGCGACGCGCTCATGCGCGACCTCGATCGCCTCTACCCCGCCTACGGATTCGCCCGTCACATGGGATACTCGACGCGGGCACATTTCGCCGCCATTCGCCAGCACGGCCCGTCCCCCGTCCACCGGCGCTCCTTCGCGCCCGTGCGCGCCGCCGCGCGCGGCGGCGAGCCCGCGGAGCTCCCGCTCTCGTCGGTCGGCAGCCTCGACTAGCGCTCCGGCGCGCGCCTTTTCCTCGCGTCGGGATGGCCTATAATCGATCGGAACCCGATGGACTCGACGTTGCTCCTGGGCCTGTACCGCCAGATCGCCCTCTGTCGCCGCTTCGAGGAAGCCGCGGCGAAGGCCTACTCGCAGGGGAAGGTGAGCGGCTTCCTGCACCTCTACATTGGCCAGGAGGCCGTCGCCGTCGGCGCCATCTCGGCGGCCGAACCGACCGACTACATCGTCGCCACCTACCGCGAGCACGCGCACTACCTGGCCCGCACGGGTGACGCGCGCGGGGCGATGGCCGAGCTCTACGGTAAGGCAAGCGGGTGCAGCGGCGGGCGGGGTGGCTCGATGCACCTCTTCGACGCCGCCCACCGGATGCTCGGCGGCTGGGCGATCGTCGGCGGGCACGTGCCGATCGCTGCCGGGGTCGCCTTCGCGAGCAAGTATCGCGACGAGAAGGACGTGACGCTCTGCTTCTTCGGCGACGGGACGGCGAACATGGGCGCCTTCCACGAGGGGCTCGCCCTGGCCGGGCTCTGGAAGCTGCCCGTGGTTTTCATCTGCGAGAACAACCAGTACGCGATGGGGACGCCGCTCTACCGCACGCTCGCGGTCGAGGACGTCGCGGTGCGCGCGCGCGGCTATCCGATGAAGTCGGAGATCGTGAACGGCGACGACGTGCTGGAGATGCGCGAGGCGGTGGGCCACGCCATCAGGCGGGCGCGCCGCGAGAGCAAGCCCTTCTTCATCGAGGCCAAGACCTACCGCTTTCGCGGGCACTCCGTCGCCGACCCGGGGAAGTACCGCAGCAAGGAGGAGCTCCAGAAGTGGATGGAGCGCGATCCGATCCGCGTCCTCGCCGAGCGCATCCAGAGGCTCGGCATCGCGACGGAGGAGCAGCTCCACGCCCTCGACGACGAGGCGAAGGCGCAGGTCCAGGACGCCGTCGAGTTCGCGGAGCGGGCGCCGGAACCGGACCCCGCCACCGTCGAGGAGTACGTGTATGCCTGAGCCCCGCGTCCTGTCGTTCCGCGAGGCGCTCCGCGAGGCGATGGTCGAGGAGATGGAGCGCGACCCGTCGATCTTCCTCATGGGCGAGGAGGTGGGTCACTACAACGGCGCCTACAAGGTGTCCGAGGGCATGCTCGAACGCTTCGGCGAGAAGCGCGTCATCGACACGCCGATCGCCGAGACGGGATTCGCGGGCGTTGGCATCGGCGCGGCGATGGTTGGCCTCCGGCCGATCATCGAGTTCATGACCTGGAACTTCTCCCTGGTTGCGGCCGACCAGCTCATCAACAACGCGGCCAAGCTCCGCCACATGTCGAACGGGCAGTTCAGGCTGCCGATCGTCTTTCGCGGCCCGGGCGGCGCCGCGCATGCCCTCGCCGCGCAGCACTCGCAGGCGCTCGAGGCCCTCTATGCGCACGTGCCCGGGCTGAAGGTCGTCCTGCCCTCCACCCCGGCCGACGGGAAGGGCCTCCTCAAGGCGGCGATCCGCGACGACAACCCGATCGTCTTCATCGAGAGCGAGGTCATGTACGCCCTGAAGGGCGAGGTGCCGGGCGGCGAGCACGTGGTCCCCCTCGGCGTGGCCGACCTGAAGCGCCCGGGCCGGGACGTGACCCTCGTCGCGTGGAGCAAGATGGTCCACACGGCACTCAAGGCAGCCGACACACTGGCCGGAGAGGGCATCGAGGCCGAAGTGCTCGATCTGAGGACGCTCCGCCCACTCGACGAGCGCGCCCTTCTCGACTCGGTCGCCCGCACGCACCGCTGCGTAATCGTCCAGGAAGGCTGGCCCTTCGCCGGCATCGCCGCCGAGCTGATCACCCTGATCGTCCGAGAAGCCTTCGACAACCTAGACGCCCCCCCCGAGCGCATCACCAACCTCGACGTCCCCATGCCCTACGCCAAAAACCTGGAAAACGTCGTCCTACCCTCCGCCGAGCGAGTCACCACCGCCGTCCGCAAGATGCTGGGACGCCCCGAACTCCCGCGCCGCCCCGCCGTGGCAGGAGCCGGCCGCTAAAATGAGCAGCGGCCCGGCGCGGGGAGGGGTGTACGGTCGACGAGCGGGGGCCCGGCGAACGCCCGCTCCGGTGGCCCACGCCCGCCCCAGCGCCGGGCCTAAGGACCCGCGAGGAGACCGCACACCCCTCCCCGCGCCGCGCCTCTAGACCATGCCCCCCATAGAAGTCACCATGCCCAAGCTCTCCGACACCATGGAGGAGGGCAAGATCCTCCGCTGGCTCAAGCACGAGGGAGACCGGATCGCGATCGGTGACATCCTCGCCGAGGTCGAGACCGACAAGGCCAACATGGAGCTGGAGGCCTACGACGAAGGCACGCTCGCGGAGCTCAAGGTCGCCGAAGGAGAGAGCGTGCCGGTCGGCTCGGTGATCGCCCTGCTGGCGGCGGCCGGCGAGCAGAAGGGCGTGCCCACGAAGCCGGCTCCCCGGAAGGCGCCCGACAAGCCTCCCGACCAGCGGCAGACGGGCCCAGCCCGTCCTCCGGAAGCCGAGCGCGAGGTGAAGCGACCCACCATCGTGCGGCGGCCCGAGCCCGCGGAGCCCGCCACCGCGCGAGACGGTGAGCTCGTGCGAGCATCGCCGCTGGCAAAGAAGATCGCCCGCGAGCACGAGGTCGATCTTCAGGCACTCCGGGGCACGGGACCCGGCGGCCGCATCGTCGAGAAGGACGTTCGCGCGGCGCTCGGTGGAGCGGGCGCGGAGCCGGTCCCCAGGCCGGTCCCATCCGAATCCCGGCCGGCGGCGCGGGGGCGCGTCGAGCTCTCCAGGATCCGCCGCACGACGGCAAAGCGCATGGGTGAGGCCAAGCGCGAGGTGCCGCACTTTTACGCATCTGCCGAGATCGTGATGGACGAGGCGGTGCGCCTGAAGGAGGGTCTGGCCGCGCAGGGCGGGGATTTCGCCGGTATCACCTTCACGCACCTGGTGGTGAAGGCGGTCGCCCTCGCACTGGTCCGCGTGCCGGAGCTGAACGCTTCCTACGACGGCGACGCGATGGTGCTGCACGACGCGGTCAACGTCGGCATGGCGACCGCTGTGGACGACGGCCTGGTGGTGCCGGTCCTGCATCACTGCGACCGGGAGCCACTCGCCGCGATCATCCGGCAGGCCCACGGCCTGGTCGAGCGCGCGCGGGCTGGACGGTTCGGCGGCGACGACCTGTCGGGCGGAACGTTCACCGTCTCGAATCTCGGGATGTTCCCGGTGTCGGACTTCGCCGCCGTCATCAATCCGCCCCAGGCGGCCATCCTCGCGGTCGGCACCATCCGCGAGTCGGCGGTGGTGCGCGAGGGACGCGTCGCGGCGGGCAGGGTGATGACGGTCACGCTCTCCTGCGATCACCGCATCATCGACGGCGTGCTCGCGGGGCGATTCCTGCGCGAGCTGAAGGCGATCCTCGAGCAGCCGCTCGCGCTCCTGCTCTGAGCGTCCCAGTCACTGGCCATGCCCGAGTACGACCTGATCGTCGTGGGTGCCGGGCCCGGCGGCTACGTGGCCGCGATCCGCGCCGCCCAGCTCGGGCTCCGCACCGCCGTCGTCGAGCGGGACAAGCCGGGTGGCGTCTGCGGGAACTGGGGATGCATTCCGTCGAAGGCGATCCTGGCCGACGCGGCCCTGTTCGCGGAGCTGAAGGCAGCCGCCGGGCGCGGGATCGTGGCCGAGAACATCCGCGCGGACTTTGGCCGCGTCATCCAGCGCAGCCGCGAGGTCGCCGATCGCCAGGCGAAGGGCGTCGAGTTCCTGTTCAAGAAGAACAACGTCTCGTACGTCGAGGGAACCGGCCGGCTGACGGGCGGAGGTGTCGTCGTCACGCGGGATGGCCGGACCGAGCGTCTCGCCGCACGCCATGTCCTCCTGGCGACCGGAAGCGCCGAGCGCACCCTCCCGGGTCTCGAGGTCGACGGGGCCGTGGTGATGACGAGCCGGGAGGCGCTCGCCCGCCGGGAGCTTCCCACCTCGGTGGTCATCATCGGCGGCGGCGCGGTCGGCGTCGAGTTCGCGTACGTGTACCGGAGCTTCGGCGCTCGGGTGACGGTCGTGGAGATGGCCACGACCCTCCTCCCCGGCATGGATGCCGATCTCGGCCGCGAGCTCGAGCGATCGTTCCGGCGCCAGGGCATCGAAGTTCTCACCGGACATCGCTACGAGCGGATCGAACGGAAGCCTCCCGGAGCCGAGGTCACCGTGACGGGGCCGTCCGGGCCGGCCAGCGTCGTCGCGGAGTGCGTCCTCGTCGCGGTCGGCCGCCGGCCGCTCTCGGAGGGTCTCGGCCTCGAAGAGGCCGGCATCCAGATGCGCAACGGCTTCGTCGTGGTCGATCCGCAGATGCGGACGAGTGTCGACGGGGTCCACGCGATCGGCGATCTGGTCGGCCCGCTGCTCCTCGCCCACGTCGCGTCGGAGCAGGGCGTGGTGGCTGTCGAGACGATGGCCGGGAGGGAGGCGAACGGCGTCGACCCCACCCGGATGCCCATCTGCATCTACTGCCTGCCGGAAGTGGCGGCGGTCGGATTGACCGAGGCGGAGGCGCGGAGCCGGGGCAACGGGATCAAGGTGGGGAAGTTCCCTTTCCGGGCCCTTGGCAAGGCGATGGCCTCCGGGCACACGGACGGATTCGTCAAGCTCGTCAGCGAGGACCGATATGGTGCAGTGCTCGGCGTGCACATGATCGGCACGGGGGTCACCGAGCTGATCGCCGAGGGGGTTCTCGCGCGAAGCCTCGAGGCGACAACGGCGGAGCTCATCGGAACGGTGCATGCGCACCCCACCATGGCCGAGGCGCTCCGCGAGGCGGCGCTCGCCGCGGAGGGCCGGGCGGTCAATGCGTGACTTCCCGCGTCCTTCAGCCTGACCGACGATCGGCCGATGGCCACGCCGGGTCGAACCTCGGCGTGGCAGAAGGTGGCGCTGGTCGCGTTCGGGCTCTGCCTCGCGCTCGCGCTGCTCGAAGGCGGGCTGCGCGCGGCCGGCTGGCTCTTCCTTCGCGTCCAGGAGGGACGCAACCGGGCGTCCCTCGCCGAGGGTCGGCCCTACCGGGTCCTGTGCATCGGCGAATCCACCACGGCGCTCGGTGGTGAGGACGCGTATCCCCACCAGCTCGAGCGGATCCTGAACGAGCAGGCGGGCCGTAACCTCGTGAGCGTCGTCAACCGCGGCGTGCCCGCCATCAACACGGACCGCATTCTCGCCATGATCCCTGCCCTCCTCGGCCAGTATCGCCCCGACGTCGTGGTCGCGATGATGGGCATCAACGACCTGGACGTGCCGGGCGGGGCCCCAGCCGAAGACGGCGTTCTCCGGCGCGCGCTCTCCTCGCTCAGGATCGCCAAGGTCGTGCGTTATGCCGGAGCGCTTTGGGATGCGCGGCGGCGCGAGGCCCCCGCGGCGGCGATGGCGGCGCAGTTCGAGGATGAGGTGCGCGCGAAGGAGGGACGGCTGCTGGCGCGCATCCGGGCGGACACGTCGGACGAACGTGCGCACGCGGAGCTCGGGACCCTCTACCTGTCTGCCGGCAGGCGAGCTCTCGCACGACGCTTCCTCGACCGGGCGCTGGTGCTCGACCCCCAGGACCAGGCGGCCCGGCTGGCGCTGGCGGCGCTCTACAGGCGCGAGGGTCGTGCCGAGCACTTTGTGGCCGCGCTCCAGGTGACAGCGGCCATCGACCCCGCGCATCCCGACGCGCAACGGGAGGTCGCGGCGGCATATCTCCGCTTCTTCGAATCCGACGGGTTCGCCGCCGCCACGGAGCGGATCCTCGTCTTCTACCGCCAGGACGATGCCACCTACCGGATCCTCAAGGAGGCCTACCTGGGAGTCGCCGAGCGCTGCACGCGGGATGGCCGCTTGGAGGAGGCCGAGGCGCTCCTCCGCCTGGCACATGCGGTGCCGGCTGGTGGGTACGACGATATCTACTTCGGCCGACGCGCGTTTCTTGCACAGATGATGGGCGATCGGCAGGGCTTCGAGCAGAACCTCGAGCGGGCGGAGGAGCTCCACGCCGTCGACCAGCATGCGATGACGGCCCGGAACTACCGCGAGCTGGCCCGGATGCTCCATGAGCTGGGCATCCCCCTCGTCGCCGTCCAGTATCCACTGCGCAGGACGGAGGGGCTGCGGACGATGCTCGAGGGGGAGCCGGGGGTCGTGCTCGTGGACAACGAGGTGACCTTCAAGGAGGCGCTCCGACGGGCCCCCTATCGCGACTACTTCATCGACGCCTTCGCGGGCGACTTCGGACACTTCACGCCGCGGGGCGCGGGTCTCCTCGCCGAGAACGTCGCCGGCCCGGTCCGCGAGCTGCTGGAGCGGGCCGATGCCAGGGGCGGGGGCTCGCGCAGCCGCTAGGACCGCGGGCGCGGACGCGCTTGCGCATGGGGGGGCCCCCAGGCAAGCATCGAGGGCACCGATGCAGCTCGAGGTGGGGGTTCTGGGGCGGGTCGATTACCAGCGCGCGCTCGCCTTGCAGGAAGCCCTGGTCGCCCGGCGCCTGGCTGGGGGACCGGACACGATGCTCCTTCTCGAGCACCCCCCGGTCTATACGCTGGGGTGCGGGGGCGATCCCCGCCATCTCGGCGGCGCGGCATCAACCGGTGTTCCGATCGTCCGCGCACAGCGGGGCGGCCAGGTGACCTATCACGGTCCCGGCCAGCTCGTCGGCTACCCGGTCCTCGGACTCCGCGACCTTCGACCCGACGTGGGTTGGTACGTCCGCGGCCTCGAGGAGGCGCTCATCGGGGTGCTCGCTGATCTCCGCATCGCGGCGGAGCGACGTCCGGGGCTGGCGGGGGTCTGGTGCCACGGCCGCAAGGTTGCCTCCGTGGGGGTGGCGATCAGGCGGTGGGTGACCTGGCACGGGTTCGCGCTCAACGTCGGGAGCGACCTGAGCGGCTTCGCGGCCATCACGCCGTGCGGAATCGCCGGCGTCGAGATGACGTCGGTCGAGGCCCAAGGCGGTCCGGGTGAGCTCGCCGCGGTCATCCCGCTCGTCGTCTCACGATTCGTGTCGGTGTTTGGATACGCGGGATGGCGACCCCTGGAGGAATCGCCCCGGGAGGTGATCGCATGAGCACGGCCGTGGTGCGGCGCCTACCCCCGTGGCTCAAGGTCAGGGCTCCCGGCGGTGCCGCCTTCGCGGAGACCATGGCGACCGTGAAGGAGCTCGGCCTGCACACGGTCTGTCAGGAGGCGCGCTGTCCGAATATCGGTGAATGTTGGGGTCACAAGACCGCGACGTTCATGCTCCTCGGTGACACGTGCACCCGGAACTGCTCGTTCTGCGCGGTCACCCACGGGAGGCCGCTCGCCGTCGACCCAGCGGAGCCGGTGCGCGTTGCCGAGGCCATCGCCCGACTCGGGCTCCGCCACGTCGTCGTCACCTCGGTCAATCGGGACGATCTCGCCGACGGCGGGGCAGCACACTTCGCCGCGACCGCGAGTGCGATTCGGCGCCGTCTGCCCGACTGTCGCGTCGAGGTGCTCGTCCCCGACTTCCAGGGCGACCTCGACGCCGTCGAGACGGTAGCCTCGGCGCCGATCGACATCTTCAACCACAACCTGGAGACGGTCCCCCGCCTGTACAAACGTGTGCGGCCGGGGGCTCGCTACGAAAGGTCGCTCGGCGTGCTCGCGCACGCGAGGTCGGTCAAGCCGAGCTTGCTCACGAAGGCGGGTCTGATGCTGGGGCTCGGCGAGTTGGACGGGGAGCTGGCGAGTGTTTTCGAAGACTTACGCCGCGTCGGGTGCGATATTCTGACCCTCGGTCAGTACCTCAGGCCCTCGCCGGCCCACCTTCCCGTGGAGCATTACGTGAGCCCGGAGGAGTTCGGGGTGCACCGAGAGCGGGCGCTCGGAGCGGGGTTCCGCCACGTGGAAGCCGGCCCGCTTGTGCGGAGTTCCTACCATGCCTGGTCCCACGTACCTGCTAAAAACGTGCAAAAATAGCGATTTTGAAGTCCCGGAAATATTGCCAGGGTCTGACTTTTGCAATACCGTGCCCCCCGTCCCGGTGGTGGTGGAGCTGGTTGGGTGGAACGGAGGGCCGCGATGTTGAAGCTGTACGATTATCCCGATTGCCCCTTCTGTCAGAAGGTGCGGGTGGTTCTCGCTGAGAAAGACCTCGAGTACGAGAAGATCTTCGTCGATTTGAGGAAGCAGGAGCAGAAGCTTCCCGATTTCCTTCGACTTAATCCCTACGGGAAGGTCCCGGTACTGGTCGATGAGGACGAGATCATCTACGACTCGACGATAATCGACGAATATCTGGAGGAAGAGTACCCCATACCTCGCCTGATGCCGGAAGATTCTCAGGGACGTGCCCGCGTTCGGCTGATGGAAGACTACTGCGACAACTCATTCATTCCTCCTACGACGATGCTCCTGGCCCAGGTGCGCAAGACGGAGGCAGAACGGGATACGCAACGTGTGGATCAGGCACGCGAGGAGCTGCGACGTGCCCTCTACTTCCTCCGCGACCGGCTCGGTGGACAGAACTTCCTCTGCGGGGGCGAGTTCACCCTCGCCGACGCGTCCTTCGCACCGCGCATCATGGTGCTCGGGCGTCTCGGGATCGAACTCGAGCCGGCGCTCGCGCCCGTGCAGGCCTGGATCGACCGGATCCGTGCCCGCCCGAGCGTGCGCAGCCTCGGCCTGTAATTTCTTTCGCGTCCCGACTGCTCGGGACACAGGTGCCCTGGGAGAGACGGGGGTCGAACGACCCCCGCCTCATGGCGTGACCCGCGATGACGCTACCCGATGTCATTCCGGTTTTCCCGCTTCCGAACGTCGTGTTCTTTCCCCGCATGCCGTTGCCGCTTCACATCTTCGAGCCGCGCTACCGGGAGATGGTACGCGACGCTGCACGGGGGGCGAGGATGATCGGCATGGTGCTCCTGCGGGGCGACTGGGAGCGTGACTATCAGGGCAGTCCGCCGATCTTCGCCACCGGGACGGTGGGCGAGATGGTGCGGATGGAAGAGCTTCCGGACGGCCGCTTCAACATCGTTCTGCGGGGGCTCCGCGAGTACACGATCCTCGGCGAGCTCCACCGCGCAGCGTATCGTGAGGCGAGAGTCGGCTGGCGGGACGTCGAAGAGCAGCCGCTGCCGGGCGGGATGCGCCAGGCGATCAGCGAGCGCGTGCGTCGCTACGTCGCGCGTCTGGGTCGCGACGCCAGCCCGGAGCGTCTCGTTCCCCGCAGCGTGGACGACGAGACCTTCGTCAACTTCCTCGCGCAGCACCTCGACATCTCGGTGCTCGAAAAGCAGGCACTGCTCGAAGCGCCGAATCTGGCCGAGCGGGGGAGACGTCTGGTGGACGTCCTCGACTTCGGCCTCGAGGAGCTCCGGACGCACACGAGCGCGTCACGGGGGCATTGACTCCGGGGGGCCCGTCCAGTGCTCGGGCGCTTCGCGCCCTGCGCGCTTCCGATGCCCCCCGGACCCCCCGTCGCCGCACGCTGCCGCTCGCGGCTCCCCTGGTGCTGCTCGCGCGCTTTGCGCGCTCGGGGCGTGCCGGTCGCGGCGAAGCCGCGACCGGCAAACGATGACGGCGCGTCACGCCGATCATGGCGTCGGTTGACAGAGGGTAGGGCGGTGAAGATAGTCGGTTGCTGTGGCTGTGGTGGCGCCTCGTCCGCGGTTGACGCTGGCTGAGCGGCTGTATCTGCCCCAGGTGCTGGGGGGGCTCGCGGTCACGACGCGTCACTTCGTGCGCAACATGACGCTCCACGTGCTGCACGTGTTCGGGCTCGCGCGCGAGCGTCGTGCGGCCGTGACGGTGCAGTATCCGGAGGAGCGGAAGGTCTATTCCGAGGGCTACCGGGGGGCGCATCGGCTGACCCTCAAGCCCGATGGCTCCGTGCGGTGCACGGCGTGCTTTCTCTGCGCCACCGCCTGCCCCGCCAAGTGCATCAACATCGAAGCTGGGGAGCACCCCGATCCAGGCGTCGAGAAGTATCCGATGCGCTATGAGATCGACACGCTCCAGTGCATCTACTGCGGGATGTGCGTCGAGGCGTGTCCCTGCGACGCGATCCGCATGGACACCTACGTGCATCCGCGCATCTGGGGCTATGAGCGCGTGGACTTCATCGAGACCAAGGCGGTCCTGATGGAGCGCTCGCGAGTCCTCCAGACGCGCGGCCGCGAGGCGCTCATGGAGGATCTGCAACAGGCCTACCGGGAGGAAGAGGCGGGTACCATTCACGCGGCCCCCGCGCAGCCCGCCCGGACGTGATCCTGCTCGCGCTCTGGCGCCGGGGGCTCCTCGGGCGCATCGATCGCGAGAAATTCGGCTACTTCCTCGGCATGGGTGGGGATCCGCTCGCCCTCTCGCGTCAGTATCCGATGTGGCGCATACTGGGTGCCCTGCGCCTGCTCGTCGATCCGCGCTATGCATGGGCCGTGGGGCGCTGGCTCGAGTATCGGATGAATCTATTCGACGGGGCCGAGGGCTGAGAGATGGCGAGAACCTACCAGCAGCTGATGGACGAGGCACGGCGGCTCGTACCCGAGGTGTCGCCGGACGAGGTGAAGGCTCGTCTCGAGCGCGCCGAGAAGCCCGTGCTGCTCGACGTGCGGGAGCGGGAGGAATTCCGTCAGGGGTTCGTGCCCGGCGCGGTGTCCATGCCGCGCGGCTTCCTCGAGATGCGGGTCGAAGAGGCCGTTCCCGAGAAGAGCACGCCGATCGTTGCCTACTGCGCGGGTGGAACCCGATCGCTGCTCGCGGGCCGCGACCTGAAGGAGCTGGGTTACACGAACGTCGTTTCGATGCGGGGTGGGTTCACGGGCTGGAAGAACCAGGGCCTCCCCATCGCCGAGCAGCGGCAGTTCACCGAGGAGCAGCAGATCCGCTACAGCCGCCACTTCCTCCTGCCCGAAGTCGGTGAGGTGGGGCAGGCAAAGCTGCTCGGCGCGAAGGTGCTGTGCATCGGGGCGGGTGGGCTCGGCTCACCGGTCGCGTTCTACCTTGCGGCCGCCGGCGTCGGCACGATCGGGATCGTCGACATGGACGTCGTCGACCTCTCGAACCTGCAACGCCAGATCCTGCACACGAACGACCGTATCGGGATGCCGAAGACGGAATCGGCGCGCCTGACGCTCCAGGCCCTCAACCCCGACGTCAAGGTGGTCGAGTTTCGCGAGCGCCTCTCCTCCGAGAACGCGTTTCGCATCTTCGAGCAGTTCGACATCATCGTGAACGGCTGCGACAACTTCCCCACCCGATACCTGGCGAACGACGCGGCCGTGATGCTGAAGAAGCCGCTGGTCGACGGGGCGATCTGGCAGTTCGAGGGCCAGGCGACGGTGTTCCATCCGCCGGCCGGGCCCTGCTACCGCTGCCTCTTCCCCGAACCGCCGCCGCCGGGGGCGGTGCCCTCCTGCGCGGAGGCAGGTGTTCTCGGCGTCCTGCCCGGCCTCGTCGGATGCGTGCAGGCCCTCGAGACGATCAAGCTGATCCTCGGCCAGGGGACGCCGCTCCTCGGGCGCATGATGCATTTCGACACGCTGTCGGGCGAGGTTCGCACCCTCCGTCTGCGACGCGATCCCAAGTGCGTCGTGTGCGGAGAGCATCCGACGGTGACGCGCCTCATCGACTACGAGATGTTCTGTGGGCTCGGGGGCGACGGGGCGGATCATTCCGAGGCCCCGGCCACCACGTCCTCGGCTGCCTGATCCGGGTCCGGGACCGGCAGCCCCCCGCCTCTACCTGCACGGCTGCCGCATCGGGCGGCTCTGCGGCGCCGCCATGCCTGTCAGCATGCGTTTCGACATGGCATCGGACTTGCTCCTCTCCTGATCGTCCGTGCGAGAACGGGGGTCCCGGCGCCTCACGCCCCTCCACCCCGCCGAATCGTAGCAGCCGTCATCAGGTTGAAAATCCCTCAAACCGCAGTACCGGGCGCCGGGGCTCCGGTCTCATCACGGACGCGCGAAGCGCGCGTAGTACGTCCCGGCGCCGGCGTACTTGCGCTCGTAGTGGGTGATCGGCCGGCCGGGGGGCGGATCGGCCTCCAGCTCGTGGGCGAACCCGATGCGTGTGAGCTGCGTGACGAAGGTCGCCAGCAGCGGAGCGAGGTCGGTGAGCACGTGGACCAGACCGTGCGCGGCGAGGGTCCGGAGAAGGTGTCGGGCGAAGTCGGGGGCGGCGAGGCGGCGGTCCCGATGGCGCGTCTTCGGCCAGGGGTCGGGAAAGTAGATGT
>DATILR010000043.1:0-7237 GCA_035476275.1 Binatus sp. (SeqCode)
ATCGTCCTGGCTCGCGGCGCCCACGAAGCAACGACGGGCGGGACGCGTGTAGCCGGTCTTACCGATCACCGGGTAGGTGTAACCCGAGAGCAGCCGGTTGTGGCTGTGGAGCGAGATCCAGTGGACCGACGGCGCCTCGACCGCCACCTCGGTGCTGCGCGTCCCCAGCACCTCGCGGAACGTGGGGAGACGGAGTCCGTAGCGGAAGATGAGCGCCAGATCACGCGCGCTGGCGCGATGGCCCGGCGCGGTGAGGCCGTGCGGATTGACGAAGTGCGCGGTCGTCGCGCCGATCTGACGCGCCTTCGCGTTCATGCGATCCGCGAACTCCTCCTCCGAATCGGCGAGCCCTTCGGCGATCACGTCCGCGGCGTCGTTGGCCGAGTTGAGCAGGAGCGCGTAGAGGAGACTCCGCACGCGGAGACGCTGCCCCGGCTTCAGATTGATCTTCGACGGCGCCGTCTCGGCCGCGTGCTCGCTCACGCGGACGGTCTCGTCGAGCCGCCCGCTCTCGATGGCGAGGATGGCCGTCATGATCTTCGTCGTGCTCGCGGGCGGAAGAGGTTCTGATCCGTTGCGATCCCAGATCACCTCTCCACTCGTCGCATCCATGATGATCGCGGCACGCGCGGTCAGGCGCGGGCCGTCAGCTGCCGCACCTGTCGCGGGGATGATCGCCGCGAACACCACCCACACCACCCAACGTGTACAGGACACCTTCATCCTCATCCTCATGTCTATCGAAGTATCAGTCGAGAATGCCTCGGCGCGGCTGCGGGATTATCCATGTTCGGCGGGAGATGCTCAAGCCGCAATGGGGGATTCCAGCGCCCTTTCACAGGGGAGATATTTGAGGGAGAATGCGTGTTCGTCAAGCCCCGGTTCGTGGAAATCTGCCGGTTCCGCTCGCATTTCCTCGCAACGCCATGGCGAGCGCGCTGGCATCCGACAGTTCCCGCACCGTCGCCTGGCGCCTGCCCCAGCGTGTGCGCGACCTGCGCCGCGCCGGATCGCTGCGCATCGACGCGCGGCGTCACCTCCGGCTCAGTCCCCCAGCAGCTGGAGTCCGAGGTAGGCGCCGTCCCGGTGCTCCACGAGCGCGATGCCGGCGTTGGGCGTCACGCGACCGCGCTCCCATGCGCCGGTGACGTGACAGCGCAGCGCGGCCATCACGGCGGCGTGGCTCACGACCACGACATCGTCCTCGGGTGCGGCGCGCGCCACGCGGTCGAGCACCTCGCCGGCCCGCGCCGCCACCTCGATCAGGCTCTCGCCCCCCGGCGGAGACCACTGCCAGTAGATGCCGGGGTCGTAGTCAGCGCTCGCGCGCACGGCTCCGTACGGCTGGCCCGCGAGCTCGCCGTAGCTCCGCTCGCGCAGGTCGGGCTCGACCACCACCGCGAGACCGAGGACACCCGCCAGGATGTCCGCCGTCTGACGTGCGCGCGCGAAGGGGCTGCTCACGACCCGGACGGGCGCGTAGCGCGCGGCGATCCACTCGGCCGCGGCGCGCGCCTGCGAGCGTCCCGCCTCCGTGAGCGGGACGTCGGGCGTCCGGCAGAAGACGCGGTCGCGGTTCCCTTCGCTCTCGCCGTGTCGGATCAGGAGGAGGCGTCCCATGGGGGTGTCGCGCGACTCTAGCCGTCGCTGTTCAGGCGATCGATCAGCTGCCGCAGGCGGCCGAAGCTCGAGCGATCGAACTCGAGCACGAGGCGCGGGAGCCGCGCGAGCTCGGGCGCATCGTCCTTCTCTTCCTCGAGCGCGCCGGTCTGCACGATGGCGCCCTTCACGACGATGTCGGAGAAGTCGTGGTTCAGCTGCGTCACCAGGCTCTCCGGGATGCGGTGCGTGAGGCGGATGACGAGCGTGCGATTGACCGTGCGGGCCGAGTGGTAGACGCGATAGAAGCGCGTGATCTCCTCGACCGCCTCGTCCACCGACGAGGTGACCTTGAAGAGTGCCATGTCCTCGGGGGAGATCAACCGCTGGCGAAGCAGGTGCTCCTCGACGTAGCGCTTCCACGTCTTCCAGTAGGTCCCGCGCGGCGTGTCGAGGAAGACGATCGGCATCGGCCGCGTCTTCCCCGTCTGCACGAGCGTCAGGCATTCGTAGGCTTCGTCGTGCGTGCCGAAGCCGCCCGGGAAGAGCGCCGCCGCGTCGGCTTCCTTGATGAAGATCAGCTTGCGCGTGAAGAAGTACCGGAAGGTCAGCAGCTTCGGATCCTTGGCGATGACCTCGTTCGGCCCCTGCTCGAACGGCAGCCGGATGTTGACGCCGAAGCTGTGGTCGGGACCGGCGCCCTCCTGGGCGGCACCCATGATCCCGTGGCCGGCGCCGGTGATCACCATGTAGCCGGCGTTGCGGATGCGCTGTGCGAACTCCAGGGCCGTCCGGCACTGGGGCGACTCCGGGGCGGAGCGGGCCGAGCCGAAGATACTGACCTTGCGGACGGTGCGGTAGGGCGCGAAGACCTTGAAGGCGTAGCGTAGCTCGCGCAGCGCCGCGTTCAGGATCTTGATGTCACCGACGGGTGTCCCGCCGCGCAGCAGCCTGAGCGAGGTGTCGACCATCTCGCGGACGAGCTCCTGGCCGCGGTCGAGCTTCCCCTCCGGCGCGACCAGACGCGGGAGGTACTCGGCGATCAGATTCCTCTTCTGACGGCGGGTGCGAGGCGGCTTGCGAGGAAGGGGCGGAGAGCTCATCGGACAGACTGGCAACCATGTATTCTGCCTGCAAACGGGTCGGGTTGCGAGCTTACGCTCTTCCGCTCAGGAAGACGCTCGGCTATCCTCCCCGCCGTGGGCGGGCCCCGCGACGTCCTGCGCACGATCCGCGACGAGCTGCAGCAGGTCTTCCTCGAGCGGACGGAGCTGATCGACGGTGCCCTGGTGGCGCTGCTCGCCGCCCAGCACGTGCTGGTCATCGGACCGCCGGGAACGGCCAAGTCCATGCTCGCCGACGAGGTGTGCCGCCGGCTGACCGGCGCGCGCTACTTCCAGTGGCTCCTCACCCGCTTCACCACGCCGGAGGAGCTCTTCGGTGCGGTCAGCCTCAAGGGTCTGGAGCAGGACGACTACCGCCGGCTCACGACGCACAAGCTTCCCGAGGCGCACATCGCCTTCCTCGACGAGATCTTCAAGGCCAGCTCCTCCATCCTGAACACGATCCTCACGGTGATGAACGAGCGTCGCTTCCACAACGGGCAGCAGGTGAGCGAGGTGCCGCTCCTCACCCTGTTCGCGGCCTCCAACGAGCTGCCCGAGGACGACGAGCTGCTCGCGCTGAACGACCGCTTCCTCCTGCGCTTCGTGGTCGACTACCTCGCCGAGGACTTCCGCTTCCTCAAGCTGTTGCAGGCCCGCCCCTCCGCGGACCGCACGACGCTCTCGCTCGAGGAGCTCGCGACGGCGCAGGCCGAGGCGGCGGCGCTCCCGGTTCCCGGCGACGTCCTGCGCGTGGTGACCGATCTCCGGCGCGAGCTCCGGCGGAAGAACATCGTCTGCTCCGACCGGCGCTACACGCAGGCCATCGGCGTGCTCCGCGCGCACGCCTATCTCGAGGGCCGGACCGCGGTGGCCGACGAGGACGTCTCGTTCCTGGAGCACGTGCTCTGGCGCGACCCGGCGGAGCGGGCGCAGGTGCGGAGCACCATCCGGGAGCTGCTGCAGGGGTACGAGGACGAGGTCCGGGTGCTGCTCTACCAGTCACGGGAGCTACGCGACTACGCGCTCCGCAGCTGGGACACGAGCGAGCTCCGCACACGGGCGGCCGTCGAGGCGCACACCAAGATCCGCCACATCCTCGGCAAGGTCGACACGATCCTCTCCCAGGCGCAGCAGGGCGGCCGGCCCCTCGCCCAGGTCCAGGGCCTTCGCGAGGAGATCGCGCAGATCGAACGCGAGATGCTGGGGCGGCTCTGATGAGCCCACGGCGCCGTTCCACGCCGGCGGTCCCTGCCTCGCGTACGGTCCTCATCCCGCCGCGCGAGCACTGCTGGATCGAGAGCGACGCCTACGATCGGAGCGCCTTCGCGGGACTGGTGGCCGACGCGCCTTCCCTCGCGGCGCTGATCGAGGCCGGGAGCCCCCTGCTGCCCCACTTCCGGGAGCTCCTCGAGGACGTCTTCTGTCTCCTCTTCAAGCTCGAGCCCCGCTTCCGGACACCGGAGATCGTGGCGGCCGCCACGATCCTCAACCGGACGCTGCTCGAGGCCTTCCGGGATCACCCGCTGCTCGAGCATCTGCGCGAAGAGACCCAGCTCGCCGAGACCCAGGCGGGCCTGGGGACGGTCCTCCTGGGCGAGGAGATCCTCTCGCTCCTGCGTGACGAGCGGCTCCTGCCGCGCGGGGACCTCCTCGACCTCTGGGACCTCGAGCGCCGCGAGGAGGAGCTCCGCAGCCGCGCCGAGGAGCTCGTCAACCTCGAGCAGCTGGGCGACGAGACGGGCGATGCCGCCGCGGCACAACGCGCCCGCGAGGCGCTCGCTCACGCCGCGCGCGTTGCGGAGGCGCGCCTGCGGCAGCGGGCGCAACAGGTGGCCGAGCGGCTGCGGGAGATGCCGGTCCGCGCGCGCGACGCGCTCCCCGCCGCCGCCGCGGGCCTCACGCGCCGGGTGGAGGAGGCGGGAGAGGAATCGCGGAGCTGGAGCACCGGGCTCGGCTCGGGAGGGCGGAGCTCGCCGGGACGCCAGGTGGAACTCGGCCGCCGCCTGGCCACCAACCCGAAGCTCCGGAAGCTCGCGCGTCTGGTCGGCCGGATGCGCGAGCAGGCCTTCGCGCTCCGCAAGCGGAGCTTCGAGCGCGCCAGCGAGGAACTCTTCGAGGTCCGTCTGGGGAGCGACCTCGAGCGCCTGCTGCCCCCCGAGCTGGTGGCCCTGCATCACCCGCTCCTCCGCCGCGATTTCGCGCGCCGGCTGGTGGAAGGGCGGCTGCTCTCATACGCCCTCCGCGGTGCCGACGAGCGCGGCCGGGGACCGATGATCGTCTGCCTCGACGGCTCCTCGTCGATGGCCGGGGAGAAGGAGATCTGGTCGAAGGCCGTGGCCCTGACCCTGCTCGAGATCGCGCGGCGCCAGCGACGCCTATTCCGTTTCATCTGCTTCTCGTCGGCCGACACGCCGCTCTTCACCCTCGACCTGAATCCGCGCGAGCGCTACGAGGTGCAGGAGGACCGCGCGCTCGACGTCGCGGAGTACTTCCCGGGTGGCGGCACGGACTTCGAGACGCCGCTCGCGGCCGCGCTCGACTGCCTCAAGGTCGCCCGCTATCGCCGCGGCGACGTCGTCCTCATCACCGACGGCGAGTGTCGGGTCTCGCCCGAATGGCGCGAGCGCTTCCAGGCGGAGAAGACCCGGCTCGGCTTCTCGCTCTACTCCGTGCTGGTGGACGTCGGTCCGAGCTCGGCCGGCACCCTCGCGGAGATCTCCGACCGGGTGACGGCGGTGTCGGCGCTCACCGACGACGCCGCGCGCGAGCTCTTTCTCCGGATGTGACTAGGGAAACAAGGGACCTTCGGAAATCACACGACGGTAGCGAGACCTACGAGATCGTAACGACGGCGGAAGCGGCCGGGTAGGTGTCCACCATGAGGTACGCACGGACGCTGGCCGGCGGGGTGACGCTTCCGAACGGCACGGTCACGGTCTCGACGACGCCGGTTGCGTCCGTCGTGCGCGTCGTCGTGA
Organism: Binatus sp. (SeqCode); assembly: GCA_035476275.1. Classification (GTDB taxonomy): domain Bacteria; phylum Desulfobacterota; class Binatia; order DP-6; family DP-6; genus DP-23. The sequence goes on from DATILR010000043.1 coordinate 5,684, forward strand.
ACCCGTAGTCCAGGGGCAGCGGCATTCCGGTCGCGGCGTCGAACAACAGCAGGCCGATGCTGTGCTCGTCGGTCCGGACGCTCGTCCCGGTGAGCGTCGCCGTGAGGCCGCCCGCCGATGGTGCGAACCCGACCGTCCCGACGCCCGCGGGCGCCTGCTGCACGCCGCCGGCGTACGGCCGGAGCTCGGCGCCCCCGAACACGGTGAGCACGTCGGTTTGCGGGTTGCAGAAGCCGAGCTGCTGGAGGAACTGGCCGTAGAACGTGATGCCGCCGCACACCGCCGACACGTTCAGGGTCGGGCTCGCGAGCGCGTTCCCCTCCGCATCGACCCGGGTGGCCATGCGGAAGAACTCGAAGGGCAGGCGGATCAGGTTGAACTGGATCGCGAAGCCCGTCCCGAGGAACGTGACCGCCCCTCCGTCGTTCGTGACCTCGAGCGGGAAGAGGACGCGCGTCGCCGGATCGACGACCGTCGTGTTCGAGCCCTCCGCGAGCTTGCCGCCGACGACCCACGCATAGGCATGGCCGGGCGCATCGGTCCGCACCAGGCCGATCAGGTAGTGGAGCGAGTCGAAGCCGATCTGGTTGTAGCTCGGCAGGATCGTCGGGAGCGGCGCGGCGATGCGGTAGAGCTCCCACACGCCGGCAGGATCGCCGGGCGCGGCGGGGACGGGAAGCGGCAACGCGTCGTCGCTCGCGACCGGGCGGACGTCGAACGAGAGCGTCTGCGAGAACGACCCGCCGAGCTCCCCGCCGGAGAAGCGGAGCCCGGTGCGCATCGGGTGCACGAGATACTGGCCGGCGATGGCGACCGAGACCGATCCGCCGGCGGCGGGGCCCCACGGCGCGAGGGGGACGATGGTCAGGAACTTCCGATCGCCCGAGACCTCCGTGCGGACCGGCACATCCGGGCTCACGATCACGCTGGTCGACGGGGCGTCGATGTGCGCGAGCACCGTGTCGCCCGCGGCGCGCACGAAGAGCGAGAAGGTGAGCGGCTGATTGGGCTCGATCGTCGCGGGCGGCGCGTCCAGCTGCCGGCCGAACTGGGTCGTGAAGTAGAGCGCGGCGCCGTCGCTCGGGAGATCTTCGGCCGGGCCCTTCCGGCAGCGGGCGTCGGCGGCCGCCTCATCGCGCAGGCAATAGTCGTACGGGATGCTGAACACCTCGCCCGACTCGCCCGCGACCACGATCGCGTCGGCGCCGAGCGCGGGCGACGCGTTCAGGTCGTCGCGCGCGGCGTCGATGAGCTGCATCGACCAGCGCAGCCGGCCGTCCGGCGTCAGCACGTAGAGACGGCCGTCGCCGGCGCCGACGTAGGTGTTGCCGTCGCCGTCGATGGCGGGCGACGAACGGATGGCGTCGCGCGTGTCGAACTGCCAGCGCACGGTGCCGGTCGCCGGGTCGAGCCCGTAGACGCTGCCGTCCGCCGACGGTTGCACGATGGTGCCGTCGGGCAGCTCGCCGGGGCTCGCGTAGACGTGATCGCGCGCGCCGAAGGGCGCGGGCCAGGCATCGGCGCCCGACGCGGCGTCGTACGCGCGCACGAAGC